>CANQPF010000001.1 GCA_947625665.1 uncultured Clostridia bacterium
CATAAATTACTTCCTATTGCATTTCCAATCTGTAAATCAGTATGTCCTTTTATCGCTGATGAAATACTTATAAATAATTCCGGTAATGATGTTCCAATTGATACAATTGTTAAACCTATTATTATTTGTGGAATATGAAATCTTCTAGCAATATCACTTGAACCGTCAACTAAAAATTCTGCACCTTTAATAACAAATATAAAACCTAGTATAATTAATAAGATTGTCATTTTTAATACCTTCTAAAACTTTAAATATAATCTTATTTTTTACATTTATTTGTTTTTTATCCATTAAATTTACATTACATATTTTTTTGCAATCTCATAAAACATTTGTGTACCTATTAATATTGAATTTATTCCTACTGTAAAATTTTCATTATGTTGTGGATAATATTTTTCTCTTTGACATCCAACAAATATCATTGCTCCAGGAACTTTTTCCAAAAAATATGAAAAATCTTCTGAACACATAGTTCTATAATTTGTATTTACATTTTCTACAATATTTTTTGCTATTTCCTGAATTTGTTTTGCTTCTATTTCTGAATTTACTGTTGCTGGATAATTACCTATAAATTTCAATTCAGCTGTTGCTCCCATTTGATTTGCTACTTCTGTAACAGTTTTCTCTAAATTTTCTTTTATTTCCTTTCTTATGGTATTATCAAATGTTCTGCATATTCCTTTTAAATATACTTCGTCTGGTATAACATTGTTATTCTTTCCTCCTGAGATAGAAGTTATTCCAAGTACAACTTTTTTGTCTAAATCCTCATTATCTAATACAGCCATTTCTTTTATCTTTTTACCAATTACATTTGCTATATAAATTGAATCGATACATTTTTCTGGCATTGCCGCATGACCACCTTTTCCATGTATTAATATTTCAAAAGGATCTGTTGATGCCATTACTGCTCCTGGTTTTATTCCGATTGTATCTTCTTTTAATTCACTCCATACATGTATTGCAAATGCTTTATCAACTTTTGGATTTTCTAATGCTCCATTTTGTATCATTGCATTTGCTCCACCGTCACCTTCTTCATCTGGTTGAAATAAAAGTTTTATAGTACCTTTTATTTTATCCTTATTATCCATTAAAATTTTGGCTAAACTAAGAAGTATTGTCATGTGTGCATCATGTCCACATGTATGTTTCGTTCTTCCTGTACTATCCATTACAACTGCATCTATATCACTTCTAAATAATATACATGTATTATTTTTTTCAGGATTTTCTCCTTTTAAAGTTGCTATTATTCCTGTTTCAAATATATTTGTATCTATATCTTCATATCCCATTTCTTTTAATCTATTTAAGATGTATGCAGATGTTTTTATTTCTTTCAGTCCTGGTTCAGGGCAATTCCATAAATATTCTTTATCTTTCAACATTTGAGGTTCTAAATTTGATATGTCCTTTTCAATCTTCATCTTTTTATTTATACTCCTCTCCATGTAAAAATCTACCTTATTACTTTTTTAACTTTTTACTTTAACCTAAAGTTTTCCTTTATTTGTCTAATAGCTTCTTTAGTGTCTTCTTTACTAGAAAATGCTGTCAATCTAAAATATCCTTCTCCACATTTTCCAAATCCAACACCTGGCGTTCCAATAACTGCCGTCTTATTTAATAGTTCATCAAAGAAATCCCATGATTTCATATCATTTGGAGTTTTTAGCCACACATATGGCGAGTGCATTCCTCCATATACAGTGAATCCCATCTTTTCAAGTTCTTGTTTCATATATCTAGCATTTTCTTGATAATAAGCAATATTTTCTTTTATCTCCTTTTGACCTTGCTTAGAATATATTGCTTCAGCTGCTTTTTGAGTTATATAAGAAGCGGCACCAAACTTAGCACTTTGTCTTCTTTTCCATAAATTATTAAGACTTATATTATTGCTTACTTTCAATTCCTTCGGAACCACAGAATAAGAACATCTTACTCCTGTAAAACCTGCAAGTTTTGAATAACTTCTAAATTCAACTGCAACTTCTTTTGCTCCTTCAATTTCATATATACTATGTGGTATAGAATCGTCAGTAATAAAAATTTCATAGACTGAATCATACATTATTATTGAATTATTTTCTCTCGCATACTGTACCCATTTTTCTAATTGTTCTTTAGTCATAACTGTACCTGTTGGATTGTTAGGCGAACATAAGTAAATAATATCAATATGTTCTTTAGGAATTTCAGGAATAAAATCATTTTCTTTAGTTGCTTCAAGATATTTTATATTGCTTCTCCCAAGCATTATATTTACATCTCTATATGCAGGATATACTGGGTCCATAATAGCAACAGTATTATCTGAAGATAATAATTCTGATATTCCTGCTAAATCCCCTTTAGAGCCTGCAGCTATAAATACTTCATCATTATCTAATTTAATACCTCTTGTCTCATATTCAGTTTTTATAATCTTATCAATTAAAAAATCATATCCTTGTACAAGTCCATAACCTTTAAAAGTTTCCTTTTTTGACATTTCATCAACTGCATCATGCATTGCTTTAATTACTGTTGGTGCTAGCGGTAGTGAAACATCCCCTATTCCAAGGCTTATTACTTTCTTGTTTGGATTTTTACTTTTAAATTCATTTGTTTTTGTAAGAATTTTTGAAAATAAGTAATCATCTTCTAATTCTAAAAAATTTTCATTCACTTTTGCCATTTTTTATTTTTCCTTCCTAAACATACAACGTATTAACCACCTAAGGTCTTAATAAGTCTTCCAATTCAACCTTGCTTCCATATTTTACTATTATAGGCACATATTTTGAAAGTGTTACATCCTCAAATGAAGATTTAACATCTCTAGTACCTGGGATTACAACAGCATTTTCTGGAATAACTATTTGTCCTTTTTCATTTGGAGTTATTATTGTTCCATTTACATTATCATAAACTGGTGTACTTCCAGTAATTGTAACTCCTGCTCCTATAACTGCTCCTTTTTTTACAATTGTGCCTTCTGTTATTTGAGAGCCTGCTCCTACAAATACATTATCTTCTATAATTACAGGATATGCTCCTACTGGTTCAAGTACTCCTCCGATTATGACATCTGCTCCTATATGAACGTTCTTTCCTACTTGAGCACAAGATCCTACTAATGCTAATGAATCAACCATTGACCCATTATCAATATATGCTCCTATATTTGCATATGATGGTGGCATGAAAGTTACCCCTTCTCCTAAATATACACCATCTCTTATAGATACTGTTGAAGATGCTTTTCTAACTTTATCTTTTAATTCAACATTTCTTTCTCCCATAGTATCCTTATCTATTGTTCCATCTTTAAATTCTACAATTTCGCCGAATTTGAATCCTAACAAAATAACTTTTTTTACCCATTGATTTACTTGCCAATTTCCATTTTCATCTTTTTGAGCAACTCTTATCTTTCCTGTATTCAAATCGTTTTTAAATTCTTTCCAAACTGGTAAAAACTCTTCTCTTGTTAATTCTTCGTTATTAATCATCTCCATGTATTTATTCATATCAAACATTTTCCTTTCTTACTGATAATCTTTTATTTTTTAATAATTCTATCATTATTTGTATTATAATTCAATGTTATACGAAACAAAAAGTTTGGAACTATTTACGTATTTTCACATATAGTTATATAGGAGGATTAAAATATGGAAAATACTATAACGAGACCAGACACAAAAGAGTACTTAAAGAAATTCGATGAAATATTAAATAACATGTCAAATCAAATGTTATCACAAACTATAACAAACAGTATAACATTAGATTTCATACGTTGTATGATACCTCATCATCAAGCTGCCATCTATATGTGTGAAAATCTTTTAAAATATACCCATTACAAACCTCTTCAAGATATTGCTCATGGTATAATAAAAATGCAAACACGAGGTATAGAACAAATGCGTGAAATAGCTTCAACTACATCAGGTCGTTACAATACTAGAAGAGAAGTAAATTGGTATATAAGAAGATATTTACAAATAACTAATAATATGATTGAGAAGATGAAAAATGCACCTCGTTGCGAAAATATTAATTTAGACTTTGTTAATGAAATGATCCCTCATCATAAAGGAGCTGTTGAAATGTGTAATAATTTACTTCAATTTCGCATAGATCCAAGATTAATTAAAGTCGCTCAAAATATTATTAAAGAACAAAGTGAAGGAATCAAGGAACTTGAAAAAGTAAGAGATTTTCTTTGCAAAAATTAAGGACAGAAAAAACTTCTGTCCTTTTTATATCCACTATATTAAACTTTCTCAACATCTATGTTTAACTTTTCACCATTGATATTTGTTTCTGTATATGAATTTCTATCTTTGTTATAAATTACTTCTTCTGCTAATGTATCTGTTTTTAATGAATCCTCAAATTTCTTTATTACTTTTTCTAGTTTTTCATTTCCAGAAACATATAATGTAATATGATCAAGCACTTCAAATCCTTTGTCTTTTCTCATATTTTGAACTTTTGAAAGTACTTCTCTTACATATCCTTCTTCTCTTAATTCATCTGTTATATGTGTATCTAAAACTACACCTATTTCACCTTCTCCTGCAAATGCAAATCCTTCTTTTCCTTGCATTGTAACAAGTAAATTATCTGCATTTAACTCTATTTGATTTCCATCTATTTCGATATAGTCAACTCCACCATTTTTAACAGTATTTGCTAAATCTACTTGATTTTTATTAGCTAATTCTTGTTTTATTCTTGGTATATATCTTCCATATTCTTTTCCTATTACTGGTAAATTAGGTTTTATTTCAAAATTAACATATTCAGACATTTCTGCACCTAATTCTATTTGTTTTACATTTAATTCTTCTTTTATAATGTTTGCATAGTAGTCAGGTAAAGTATCAACTGAAATTAACATTTCTGAAAGTGGTTGTCTGTTCTTGATATTTGCAGAATTTCTTGCACTTCTTCCAAGTTTTACAATACTATATGCTAAGTCCATTTCATTTTCTAGTTTTTTATCTATTGCACTTTCGTCTACTTCTGGCCATAAGCATAAGTGGACACTTTCAGGTGCGTTTTTATCTATACTTCCAACTAAATTATCATATATTTCATCTACCATAAATGGTACAAATGGTGCAGCAACCTTTATTAATGTTGTAAGCACTTTATATAAAGTCACATAAGCTCCTATCTTTTCGTCTGTTAAATCTTTTCCCCAATATCTTTCTCTGTTTCTACGAACATACCAATTTGAAAGTTCATCTGTAAAGCTTTCTATTTTTTGAGCAGCACTTATTATATCATATTGTTCTAGTTTGCTATCAACTTCTTTTACTAATGTATTTAACTTTGACATAATCCATTTATCCATTATGTTTGTTAGTTTGAAATCTTTATATTTTAATGGATTGAATTGGTCAATTTCTGCATAAAGTACATAGAATGAATATACATTCCAAAGTGTACTTAAGAATCCTCTTTGTGTTTCTTGTACATTTTCAAGTCCTAATCTTGTTGGTAACCAAGGTGCACTACATGTATAGAAATGCCAACGTGTTGCATCTGCTCCAACTGTGTCTAATAACAACATTGGATCTACACCATTTTTCTTTGATTTAGACATTTTTTGACCTTTTTGATCTAAAACATGACCTAAAACTATACAGTGTTCAAATGGCGTTCTTCCAAATAAAGCTGTTCCTATTGCTGTTAATGTATAGAACCATCCTCTTGTTTGATCAATAGCTTCTGAGATGAAGTTTGCTGGGAATTGAGATTTAAATAAATCTTGATTTTCAAAAGGATAATGCCATTGTGCAAAAGGCATTGAACCAGAATCAAACCAACAATCAATAACTTCTTTAGCTCTTGTCATTTTCTTTCCACATTTAGGACATTTCAAATGAACGTTATCTATATATGGCTTGTGTAATTCTATATCTTCTGGAACATTTATTCCCTTTTCTTTTAGTTCTTCTATACTTCCTATACATTCTTGATGTCCACATTCTTCGTCCTCACATGTCCAAATTGGAAGCGGAGTTCCCCAATATCTATCTCTTGAAATTCCCCAATCTATTACATTCTCTAAGAACTTTCCAAATCTTCCTGTTCTTATTGTGTCTGGATACCAACTAACTTTATTATTGTTTGCAACTAATTCATCTCTTAAAGATGTCATTCTTACAAACCAACTTTCTTTTGGATAATATAGAAGTGGTGTATCGCATCTCCAACAATGTGGATATGAGTGTAAGTGTTTTTCCTTTGAAAATAGTTTATTTTCTTCGGCTAACCATTTACAAATATCTTCATTACAATCTCTTACAAATCTTCCAGCCCATGGTTTTACTTCGTCTACGAATTTTCCAGCTTTATCTACTAGATTTATAAATGTTATACCATTTTGTTTAGAAACAAAGCTATCATCTTCACCATAAGCAGGTGCTATATGAACTATTCCAGTACCATCTTCTAAGTTAACATAGTCACCATGGATTACTTCAAATGCTTTTCCTTCAACTTCTCCAAATGGCATTAATCTTTCATATTTAGTTCCTAATAATTCCGTTCCTTTATATATTTTTAAAACTTCATATTCTTTTCCATCTAATACTTTTTCAACTAAATCTTTTGCTAATACATAAGTTTCATATTTTGGTTCTTCTTCAGTTCCAATATTTACTTTTACTTCTGAATAATCATAAGTTTTGTTAACACATAAAGCTAAGTTTGAAGGTAATGTCCATGGAGTTGTTGTCCATGCTAAAATATATTTATCTTCATCAACAACTTTAAATTTAGCAACACAAGTTAAATCTTTTACATCTTTATATCCTTGTGCTACTTCATGTGAAGAAAGTGCCGTTCCACATCTTGGACAATATGGCATAACTTTATGACCTTCATATAGTAAATCTTTTTTCCACATTTCTTTTAAAGCCCACCATACTGATTCAATATATTCGTTGTGGTAAGTTACGTATGGATTATCCATATCAACCCAGAATCCAACCTTGTTTGTCATTTCTTCCCACTTATCAACATATGTAAACACACTATCTCTACATTGTTTAACGAATTTTTCAACTCCATATTCTTCAATTTGTTGTTTTCCTGAAATTCCAAGTTTTTTCTCTATTTCAAGTTCTACCGGAAGTCCTTGTGTATCCCATCCGGCTTTTCTTATAACTTTATACCCTTTCATAACTTTATATCTAGGTATAATGTCTTTCATAACTCTTGTTTCGATGTGACCAATATGTGGCATTCCATTTGCTGTTGGAGGTCCATCATAAAATGTAAAATATTCCTTTCCTTCATTCATAGCAAAGTTCTTTTTTATTATGTCTTTTTCTTTCCATTTCTTTGCTACTTCTCTTTCCATTCCTGCAAATCCATCTTTAAGCTCTACTTTTTTGTACATATTCATTCCTCCTTTTTTTATTGTATAGGACAGATTTTCTTAACATACAAAAAGACTATTCCATCCTATTACTAGGACGAAATAGCCATAAATATCTATATTTATTGCTTTCCGCGGTACCACCTAATTTAGTAAACATTTTCTATTTTTATTTACTCTCTCAATTTATCTTTAACGCAGATTTACGTCTAGCTTACTATTTTCAGACTAGAAACAATAAAGTGATAATATATAATTTTTCCTTACCAAACTCACACCTGACATTGGCTCTCTTTAAGTAATTACATTATATATCGTGTCTTTATTTTTGTTTGTTTATATATTTTTTCAAACAATATTATATCACGTTTTTCGTATTTTGCAAGTTTTTTATAAAATTTTAGTTTATTTACAAAATCTATGTCTCCCTATTGTTACAGTCATTGGTCTCGACCAAATCCACTTGTTAGTTGCAGTTGCTGGATTAAAATAATAAATTGCACCATAGCTAGGGTCCCAACCATTTATTGCATCTTGCGCAGCTTTTTTTGCAGTTGCATCAGGTGTTAGATTAATTTGTCCATCTGATACTGCATCAAATGCACCTGCTTGATAAATTACTCCAGATAAAGTATTAGGAAACGAACTACTTTTAACTCTATTCAAACATACCGCTCCAACAGCTACTTGTCCAGAATATGGCTCTCCCCTAGATTCTGCATAAATAAGGTGGCTTAATAAATTTACATTTGAAGAATTATTACTACTTCCTGAATTACTAGAACTATATATTCCCATTGCTTTTAATGTATTTGTTCCGGCAATTCCATCGACTGTTAATCCATTTTTTCTTTGAAAATATTTTACTGCTTCTACTGTTTTGCTTCCATAAATTCCATCTACATTTCCACTATAATATCCCCATCTTTTTAATTTAGTTTGTATATTTCTTACCTCATCGCCTCTAGATCCATATTTTGATAAAGTCTCAATAGCAATATCACTATTTTTATTTTCTTCTATTTTATTTACTGTAATTATTGAAAAAATGCAAATTACAATTATTAATATCAATGAAATTACAACAATCCTAAACTTTTTTTGCATAAAAAATCACCTATACATAAAATTCTATATAACGATATTTTATCCATAGATGGTTTTTTTATACATTTTAAATATTTATTAAATTATTTCATATTTTTATTAAAATTTTAGCATTAACTATACTCGCACAAAATTGTTTTTAGTCCTACTTCTATATCAATTTTTCCTATTTTATATTGGTAATCTAAATTTCTTAATTTTTGAAGTATATCATTCAGTTCTTCTTCTTTAAAATATTGAGATTGTTTAGAATATTTATTTACTAAAAACATTTGGTTAGGCCTTAATTTTAAAGTTTCCGCTATATTTCTATTAGTGTTTTGCGCTAATTTTGTAAAGTATAACTTTTTAAAATGATTGTACAATGTAATCAATATCTTTTGTATTGGTTCTTTAGCATAAAGTAAATTATTTAAAATTGTAATACTATCTGCACTCTTTTTTCCTATACTATCTGTTAAATCAAATATTATGCTTTCCATTTTTTTCGTGCATAGAAGGTCAACTTCTGCTTTTGATATTTTTCCACCTTTTCCTGTATATTCAATTAACTTCCTAATTTCATTTACAAGTTCTTGCATATTAGTTCCACAACATTCTATAAAATACATTGTAGCACTATCATCTATTGTAACTCCATAACTTTTGCAAATAGCTTTAATTCTTTTACTTATTTGAATTGGTTTTTGAAATTCAAATTTACATACCTCACCTAATTTATCTATAGTTTTTAATAAAGCAATTCTGCTGTCTGCCTCTTCTTCTATAAATATTAGTATAGTTCCTTCTTTAAGTACATCCATATTTTCTTTTAAATATTGGTTCACTTCTTCTCTTATTTTAGAAATACCTGAATTTTTCTTTTTTCCTTCTGGTTTAAATAATCCCGTATTTCTTGCAATTATAAGCTTTCTCTCATAACCAAAAGCAGGTGTTTCAATATTAGAAATTAAACTGTCTATATTAGTTTCGTCTAACATCACATAATTAATTCCTTTGATACATTCTCCAAACATTTTCTTTATTTTCTTTAAACAGTTTTCTAACAAGAATGTTTCTTCACCATATAATAAATATAGATTATTTAATTTGTTTTCTTTTAATTCCTTTTCTATCTCTTCAACTTTTTTCATTTTATATTCCTTCTAGTGTTAATATATATCATATTAACTAATATTTTTCAATAATTTAGACTAGTTATAAAACTAGCCTTTTAAAGTTTTTGTGCAAATTTTGATGAATGTGCATGACAAATTGCCATTGCCATACTATCTGTTATATCATCTAATTTAGGTAATTTATCAACATTCAAAATCATCTTAACCATACGTTGAACTTGCATTTTGTCAGCTCTACCATATCCAGCTACTGCTTGTTTAATTTGCAAAGGAGTATATTCATAAGTTGGTATATCATTCATTCTACCAACTACTAAAATTACACCTCTTGCATGTGCAACGTGTATAGCAGTTTTTGCATTATTATTGAAAAATAATTCTTCCACTGACATTGCATCTGGTTTATAAGTTTTTATTATTTCATCCAAATCTCTATATATTTTTTCTAATCGTAACGGAAAAGAAACTCCGGCATCTGTTAAAACAGCTCCCGAAGTTATTAAATTAAATTTATTTCCTATGTAATCTATTACACTATACCCTACTATTGCGTATCCTGGGTCAATTCCTAAAATTCTCATTTTTTGCTCCTACTTTATTATTTTCCTAAAATAATTCTAAATACTTCTGATACACTCCAAGCTTGGGCAATTGCACCTTTTGGAAGTTGAGGTCTTTTTGAATCATATATTTCTGCAATACTTCCGATACATCCGTTTTCTACCATTTCTTTTTTAAATGTTCTTTGCACCTTTGCTCTAAATTTTTCAATTTTTTCATCTATTTCTTTTTTAGCCTTTTTAGTCTTTAATGACTTTCTCATGTTTTTTAAAGTATCATAATATAATCCTAATAACCATGTCCATGTAATACCTTGATGGTAGCTTGTATCTCTTTGATATTCCCCACCCTCATATATATCAACATAACCTTCTTCTTTATTAGCTAAAGTTTTTAATCCATAGTTGTTAAGAAGTTTTTTCTCTACTGTGTTTAAAACATTATCAGCAATTTCTGAAGGCATTTCTAAAACTGGATATGTCAAAGACATAGCAAATAATTGATTAGGTCTAATCTTGTCATCGCCAATCACATCATATAATGTCCTTTTTCTTTTAACATAGAATTGTTCATTAAATGATGTTCTGCATTTTTTAGCCAACTTTTTATAAGATTTTTCCATCTCTTTATCTCCAAATTTTTTTGATAAAGATTCCATTATTTTCAAAGCATTATACCATAAAGCATTAATCTCTACTGCTTTACCGTTTCTAGGAGTAACTGCATAATCTCCAACCTTAACATCCATCCATGTGTTTTGCGTATCTAGTCTTCCTGATACAATTAATCCATCACTATTTAAATATATATTATTATTGTCTACATCTATTCCTTCAGCATAATTCTTTATAATGTCCTTCATTTTTTTGAATAATTCATTTTTTACAAAATCTTCATCTTTTGTATATTCAATATATTTTTGTACTTGTTCTATTAATAATAATGAAGCATCTGCACTATTATACAAAGGTCTATTATCAAATCCTGAGTATCCATTAGGAACAAGTCCACACTTTATATCTCTTGTCATGGTCTTTAAGACTTCTCTTGCTTCTTTATATCTTCTTGTCACTAACATAAGGCCCTCAAAAGCAATCATACTATCTCTACCCCAATCCAAAAACCATGGGTAACCAGCAATAATTGTGTGTAAACCGAAAGAAGGTCTATAAACTACAAAATTGTCTGCTGCTACTAAATAATTCTTTATTTCTTCATCTCTCTCTTTTTCTGCTTTTGTCTTTTTAAGTCTTCTATTATCTATTAATAATGAGTCATTAAATATCATATTTAATCTTATAATTTCTTTATCTATTAATTTTTTTACATTTATTTTTTCTATATTTTGCTCTAAAGAAAATACAAAAGACAATTCTTTTCTAGTTTTTTTAGCTATTCTTATTTCATATACCCCAGGTACTGCATGATTTTCCTCTGGATCAAACCCTCTTTTTTCTTCTTCTGGATAAAACATATTTCTAAATATATTATTTTCATGTTGAATATATTTTCCATCTGACATATTCATATACATAGGAGTAACTGCATTACCATCTACTATTAAATTAACTTTGGTTCCTTTTACTGATTGTATAATATTAAAGTTTTGACTTTTATTAACAGTATGAAAATCTCTAAAGTTAATTATTGGAGCTAATGACAACTTTATTGGTTTGTCTTCCTTATTTTCAATCCTATAATATATACCTACTGTATTTTTACCATATTCCATGCAAATAATCTTATTTATAACAACTTTTCCAACCTTATATTTAAATACAGGCACAAATGTCTTTTCAAAAGATACTTGATTCTTATATCCTCCAGAAATATAGTTTTTACATACATTTGTATATAACTCATGTGTTTCTTTTCCTATAGTAATACTTTCATCTACTTTTGAAAGCATCAAAAACCTTCTTGCTGGTGGTGAAAGAGGTGCTATCAACAAGCCATGGTATTTTCTTGTATTTGCTCCTAATATTGTTGAAGATGAAAATCCACCTATTCCATTTGTTATAATCCATTCTTTAGTTAATCCTTTTTCTAAACTTAATCGTTCTTTTGTAAATTTCATTATCTCACCTTTCTTTAGTTTTTATAATTATTTTGTCTTTTTAGTTGTTTTTGTAGTTCTCGTCATCCTTGTTTTTTTTATTGGCTTATCTTCTTTTGTTATCGCTTTTCTTTTATTTTTTTCTAACAATGCTTTCTTTTGTCTTTCCATATCTTGTTGCATTTTCTTTTCCATTTTTTTTGCTGCCTCTCTTGCTACTTGAACTTGCTTTTCTGGAGACAATTTAGAATCTGCTTCTCTTATAGAGGATATTCTATCCCTATATTTATTACTAAACTTACTCTTATTTTTTGTCATATCAGCTTTTCTTCTAGGATTTCTTTTGGCTCTTTTTACTCTCTTTTCCGTCTCTCTTTTAGTTTTATTAATTCTCTTTTCTTCTCTAAGTCTATTGTTTAGCATAATGTATTGAGGGTCATTTTGTTTATCTTGATATTTCAAATCATCACATACTAATTCTATTATTGAAGATGCAACTAAATCTGGATCATGTCTTATATATTCATTTTGAACTATAGTAGATAAATCCTTCTGTATGAATTTTACTCCCTTAAACTTTGCTGTATCAGGGAAAACTAATTCTTGTCCTTCTAAATTATATTTCTTTATGAATTCTGGAATTATCTCTCCTGTGTCATAAATACAAAAATCTATAATATTTTGTCTTGTATGATCTTTTATCGCCTTTAAATGATCTGCAACTGTGTATTCATCCGTTTGTCCAATTTCTGTCATAATATTACTTACATATACTTTAATAGCAGAAGACTCTTTTATTGCTTTTGTAATACCATTTACTAATAAACATGGTATTACATTTGTATAAAGACTTCCTGGTCCTATTACTATACAATCTGCGTTTTTTATAGCTTCAATAACTCCTGGTGCAGGTTTACAATTTGAAGGGGCAATCCTTACACGACTTATTCTAGTAAATTTATCTACTACTAACTCTGGTATTCTTGATTTTTCTTCAACTGTATATCCATTTGCAAGTTCAGCTAAAATCTTCATCTCATCTAGTGTTACAGGTAAAACTTTTCCACCGACATTTAATACTTCATTACTTTTTAAAATTGAACTTGTAAAATCTCCATGATTTACATCTTTCATTGCTGAAAAATAAATATCTGAAAATTCTAATCCTTTTAGTTTTCCTTCAGCAAAAGTATGATTTAAAATTTTTGACATTTCATCTTCATTTGATGAAAGAGAAATTATACTATTTTTTACATCACCCAAGGGTAACATATTCAATTTCTTTCTAGATTCAGTTATTTTTTCTCCATAGTCTGATATAGCAACTATTGCTGTAATATTATTTGTATATCTTTTTAATCCGCGTAATACTGTTTCAAGTCCACTACCTCCACCAATAGCAACAATATTTGGACCTTGGTCATATACTGTTTTATCAAAAATTAATGAATTAACGTTAACATTTTTCCTATCTTTCATTCTGTTGTCTGTTGCCTCTATTACCATTTCCATTGCTCTTTTATTTAAAAATATTAACCCTAAAACAATAGCAACAAATCCTACTGCGAAAATAGCAATAACTCTTTCTGCATTTGCAAAAGACATTTCATCCATAACTAATATTTCGGCTATTCCATAACAAGATAAAATTATTCCTACTAATACTAAAAACATCCATCTCTTCATCTTTGAACTTGATTTAAACCACTGTATAAGCCCCTTCATCTTTTATACCATTCCTTTCTGCTATATACTCTTATTTTTTGTTTATTTGTCTGCTGTTTCTTCTCCTAGAATTTTCATTTCAAGTTGAATTTCTTCTCCGAATTCTACATAAACTTTTTCTTTAATGTATTTTATCAATGAAAGTACATCTTCTGCAGTAGCATTTCCTTTGTTAACAATAAATCCTGCATGTTTTTTAGAAACTTCTGCTCCTCCTATAGAAAAGCCTTTTAATCCACATTCATCTATTAATTTTGCTGTTATAAATCCTTTACCCCTTTTAAAAGTACTACCTGAATTTGGATATTCCAAAGGTTGATTAGCTTTTCTACTTTCAGCATATTGTTTCATTTTTTCTTGAATTTCTTCTTTATTACCTTTTTCAAAAGTCATAATAACTTCCAAAATTATAAACTCTTTTTCAGAAAAAATACTATGTCTATAGCTAAATTCTGCTTCTTCTACTGACATTTCTTTTTTCTGTCCATTTTCATCTAGATAAATTATTTTAGTTATAATATCTTTTATTTCTTTTCCATTAGCTCCAGCATTCATATACACTGCGCCACCTACTGTACCAGGAATTCCTGATAATTCTTCCATTCCTGATAAAGATTGATCCGATAACTTGTAAGCCAATACACTCAACTTGTTTCCTGCACCTACAGTCACTGTTGTATTCGTTTCATTATCATTTTCCATCTCTAATTTTTCTATTTGTATATTTAATGTAATTCCTTTAATTCCCTTATCTAAAACTAATATATTACTTCCATTTCCTAAAATAGTAACAGGGATATTTTCTCTTTTGGCAAAAGTCATAATATTTTCTAATGTGCCTACATCATAAACTTTAACCAATGCTTCTGCTGGACCTCCAATTTTTATAGTTGTATGCTTTTTCATTGGTTCCTCCCAAAATATTTTAGAAGGTTCTTTTACTAATGTTTTTAAATTTTGCTTTTGACTTTCTGTCATTCCTTTTCCTCCAATTAAACTTTTATATTCTAGTCTGTTGCTGTAATATACATCTTTTTTTCTTCACTAAAATCAAATTTGTCTTTATTTATTACTTCTCCTGTTTTGTAGTTTACTATATATGTATCTGTTGTATTTGTTATTCCTAATTCTCTTAATGCTCCTTCATTTAAAATTTTATATTCACCCTCATTACCTTTTAAAGATATATCTCCTACAATTTCTTTAACTTCTGTAACTGCTATATTTTCTCCTGGTAATTCATCATAGTTAATTTGCTCAATATTAGCACTTGTTTTTCTTTGCAAAACAGCATTTTGAACCATTACAAGTTCTGATTCAATAACTTGTTTTTCTGTTTCTTTTTGATTTTTACCGACTTCTGTAATTGTAACCATTGCTAATATTATAAGTACTGATATTGTAACTACTAAAGATATTATTGCAATCCCTTTTTCTTTCTCTTTCATACCTATTTTCTCCTTTGTCATAGTCACATTAACTATATCATTTTTTTGCAATAATTACAATATCTAAATACTAAAATTATATTATTATTAATATATTGTAATAGAGGTGTTTTAATTGCAATTAGCTAAATCAAAAAAGACTAACATATTTATAATAAATTTAAACAAAATCATTCTTCCAGGATTATTTTTACTTTTCACTTTTTCTCTGCTCATATTCTCTAAACATAATTTAATATCAATAAAAAATAGTCTTAGTTTATGGGCAAATTCTGTAATTCCCTCTCTATTTCCTTTTTTTGTAGCGACAGAGTTATTGATGCATACAAATATAACTTACTATTTTGAAATCATATTTAGAAATCTCATGAGACCGTTATTTAATATAAATGGTAATTGTAGTTTTGCTTTTATTATGGGAATTATAAGTGGATATCCTGTTGGTGCTAAAATTGCTTGTGAATTTAGAAAACAAAATATTTGCTCTAAAGTAGAGTGTGAAAGACTTCTAAGTTTTACAAACAATTCTGGTCCTTTATTTATCATTAGTTCTGTTGGTATTTCAATGTTTGGAAATACCATGATAGGCATTTTACTTTTTATAACTCATTTATTGGCATCTATTACGGTTGGTTTTATTTTTAGATTTTGGAAAAAAGAAAAAAGTGAAAATTTATCTAATTTAAATGGTCAAAAATTTGATATGAATTCTAATAAAACATCTGCTAAATTTTCAAATTTAGGACAAATACTTTCAGAAAGTATTTCTTCTGCAACATCTACAATACTTATGATAGGTGGTTTTATTGTTATATTTGCATGTATCGTATCTATTTTAAATGCCTGTGGTGTACTAAAAATCATTTCAGTTTTTTTATCTCCTATGTTTAGGATCTTTCATATTAATACTAAATTTATAGTTCCACTTTTAACAGGTTTTTTTGAAATAACAAATGGAATTTCTTTAATTTCAAATATCGCTATAAAACAAATTTCAACTAATATAATTTTTACAGCATTTTTACTTGGATTTGGTGGTGTATCAATTTTATTACAAGTTTGGAGTATCGTCGCTAAAACAGACCTATCTATAAAGCCATATATTCTAGGGAAAATCCTTCATGGGTTTATTGCTGCATTTTATACATTTATTTTTATGCAAGTTTTCCCATTTTTTAACTTTAATTTATAGTTTGTTTGTAATATTTTTTATTGATTTAAATATTAATTAAACAGGTTATTTGTAATTTGAAAGGAGTGATTTTTATGGATAATGATTTTAATTCTTACTCACACAATTCATTTTCACCTTATATGAATTATGGTTCTTCACAAACTCAGGCTGATGAATTTAGTAACATGTATTCGGATCCAAATTTTAATCCTATTATGCAATATGAACAAGCTTATAGCTATTACCGTTTTTTATGTATGCAAATGGATTATAAAATTAAATGTAAAGAATATGAAAAATTATGTAGCTCAAATGATAAAAATAGAACAACTACTATTAATGCAAATACAGGTAATAACATCAACACAAATTCCAATATGCGCCCTAAATAATATATTTATATTTGGCTTTTTTTTAGCTTTGTGTTATAATATGCGAGGTTAAAAAAGTTATATAAAGGAGTTCTAAATATTATGGCTTTCGATGGAATTGTATGTAAAGCAATTGCTTCTGAATTAAACACTCTTTCTGGTGCAAGAATGGATAAAATATTTCAACCTAATAAAAACAACGTTGTTCTAGGCTTTTATTTGAATGGAACAAACTATGCTCTTAATTGTTGTATAGATTCACGGATATTATAGACTAAGCCTTACAACTAATTCTAAAATTAATCCAAAAGTAGCACCTAATTTTTGTATGGTTTTACGAAAATATATTTTAGGTTTACGTATTAAAAGTATCTATACTGTTGATTTAGAACGAATTGTATTTATTGAACTTGAAGGATTTAACGATGTTGATGATATTATAAATTATAAATTAGTGATTGAACTTATGGGCAAACACAGTAATATAATTTTATTAGATGATTCTAATGTGATTATTGATAGTTTGAGACACATTAAAGAAGATAATGAATGTTATAGAAATTTATTACCTCATTACAAATATAGTTTTCCTTCTACTAATAAAATTAATTTTTATGATATAAACAGTTTCGAAGAATTTAAAAAGTATATTAATGTAGAAACAATTGATTTACTTGCTTCTTATTGCTCTAAAAAGTTCAATGGAATTAGTAAACGTTTTATAGATAGTGCTATCAGCAATCTTGGGATAATAGATGTATCTGAACAATCTTTAAAAAGTTTATACAAATATATATTAAATACTATTAATAATCTTGACTTATTAACTTTAAAAGTTTTAGATGATAAGAAAGATTATGTTGTTGAACTTTGTCAAGATAAAAAATCACTCGATTTAAACTTTGCAATTGATGATTTTTATACAGCTAAAGAGAATGATAACAATTTTAAAGTATATAGAGATAGTGTACTAAAACTTATTTTAGCTACTTTAAAAAGATATAATAAAAGATTATTTAATATTGATGCAAAACTTAATCAATGCAATAATATGGATACTTATCAATTATATGGTGAATTAATAACCGCAAATTTATATAGAATTACGAATCAAAATTCAACGTATATCGAATTAGAAAATTATTATGATAATAACAACATTGTAAAAATCCCTTTAGACAATAGATATCCACCAAATGAAAATGCAAAACGATATTTTAAAAAATATAACAAACTAAAAAATGCATTAGAGATAGTCTCAAAGCAAAAAGAAGAAACTTTACATGATATTAATTATATAGAAAGTGTTGTTTATGAAATAGAAAGCTGTTCTACTTTAGAAGAAATTGATGCTATTTTTGAAGAAATACTAGAACATGATATTTTCAAGGATAAAAGACCTAAGTCAACAAAAAAGATGAAAGTAAAAAAATCACAGTTAACAAGAAATAAAACTGTTAGTTTTAATCCTATAAAATATACTGTCGACAATTATACAATTTTTGTTGGAAGAAATAATAAAGAAAATGATTATCTAACGCTTAAATTTGCTAAAAAATCAGACTACTGGTTTCATACAAAAGATATTCATGGAAGTCATGTTATTCTTAAACTTAATCAAGATAATAATTTAGAAGTTCCTACTGATTTATTAATAAAATGTGCTGAAATTGCAGCTTTTCATAGTAAAGCAAAAAATTCTTCTAATGTACCTGTTGATTATTGTCTTGTTAAATATGTAAAAAAGCCTTCTGGTGCAAAACCTGGAATGGTTATTTATACAAATAACAAAACTCTTAATGTGCAACCACAAATTTCAGAAAAGTAAATACATAAAAAGTCGAGGTAATATCTAATTTCACCTCGACTTTTTATGTGTATTACCATATCATTAATACTATTAAGACTCCCCATAAAATTTCACCTGTTGTTAAATCCCTTGGAAGTAAATCTATTTCTTCTTCTGGTCCTTTTGTATCTACTATATCTATTTTAGCTGATTTTACATTATCCAATTTAAAAAATAATTCTATTGGTAGTGAATCATTAGGTCCTAAATTTCCTGTTTGAACATATCTTGTTCCTAGTTCAGTTCCATTATCTGAAAATAATTGCAATTTAACATATTTGTTTGCAATATTATTTTCAGGTGAATTATTAATAACACCTTTAATTCTACCATTTATTAAAGTAGATTCTGCTTGATATATTTGTAACTGATCCGAATCATTTGCTATATCCATAGGCTTATATGTAGAGTTTATTCCAACATTTATTAAAAAATCAGATAATATCCAAAAGCCTGCGATAATCAAAGCATAGATTAGAAATGTTTTCATCCTTTTCATATTTTTCTCCATTTCTGTTTATTTACTTCTATATTATACCAAAAAAGCCATTATTTTTCAAGGTTTCATAATATTTCAGAAATATCCAAAGTTCCTATTCTTGTAGAATATAAATAACATCTTTTAATTTTTACTTGCAAAGATTCTTCCAAAGCTCTTTTGTACAACTCTAATTGTTTTTTATACTTATTAATCAACTCCTCTTCTTGTCCCTCTTCTATATAATCAGTTTTATAATCTACTAACACATATTCTCCATCTTTAGTTTGATAATATAAATCTATTATTCCTTGTACTAAAATTTCTTCATTGCTTATATTTTGCTCATATACCTCTTTAGCTGGTATATTAATATAAAAAGGTTTTTCTTTTTGTATTTCTTTAGCTTCTTTCATTTCTTTCCATATTGATGTTTTAGTAAATTCTAATATTACAAATGGATTGATAGCTTCTGCTTCTCTCTGTGTTATAATTTGTTTTTCTAATAAATTATTTATTAACTGCTTTACTTTTTCTAAATTGTAATCTTGACTTATATCTAATTTCTGCATACATAAATGTACCAAAGTTCCTTTTTGTGCACTTGTTATTTTCTCTTCCTTATTTTCTCTCAGAAATACTGGTTTAGTAAAAGTTATATTTTCAAAATCTACAAGATTATCTTCGATTGCCATCATTTTTATATTACTAACAGAAGTTTTGGTTGGAATTGTTGTCGCTAATTCATAAGGATATATATATTCTTCTGATTCATCTTCTACTTTCTCTTCTTTAGGTTTTTCTATAACTTTCTCAATTAAGCTTTCTTGCTTTTCAAATTCTTGTAATAATTGTGATTTATCTAATATATTAATTTCAACTATATCTTTTATTGACTGTTCTTTGTATTTACATACTAATAGGATCCAATCTAAATAAGTTTTATATTGCTTTAATAATATTGGATTTATTTTTTGATAAGTTTTTGGATATATTTCAATTTGCTTTTCCATTTCTTCATTTTTACTTATGTAATTTTTCTTTATTCCTGTTATTATCAGTTTTTCCTTAGCTCTAGTTAATGCAACATATAATACCCTCATCTCTTCTGACAAACTTTCTGTAAACATTTTTCCTCTAATTGCTGCTTTAGTTAAAGTATCATATTCAATTTGTCCATCATAATCTATATATTTTACACCAATTCCTAAATCTTGATGTAATAATATTTTTTGATTTAAATCCATTAAATTAAATTGTTTTCCTGTACTTGATAAAAATACTACAGGAAATTCTAATCCCTTACTTTTATGTATACTCATTATTCTTATAACATTATCATTTTCTCCTATTACTTTAGCTGAACTTAAATCTCCATTATTTAATTTTAACTTTTCTATGAATTTTATAAAATTGTATAGTCCTTTAAAACTAGCTGTTTCATATTGTTTAGCTTTTTCAAACAATAATTTCAAGTTTGCTTGTCTTAAGTTTCCATTAGGCATTAATGCAACGTAATCATAAAATCCTGTATCAGAATATATTTTCCAAATGAGTTCGTCCAAAGCTAAATATTCTTGTTCTTTTCTCCATCTTTCCATATTATCTAAAAAAGTTTCTATTTTTTTTCTTAGTTCTTCTGTTACTTGAACTTTTGCTTTTTGTAAACACGTATAAAAATTAGAATATTTATCTGTTAATCTAATTTCAACAAGATCATTATCTGTAAATCCACCAATAGTTGAACGCAATACAGTAATAAGTGGAATATCTTGAAGTGGATTATCTATTATTTTCAATAAAGCCATCATTGTTTCAATTTCTATTGAATCTAAATATTGATTTGAAGAATCGGAAAAAACTGGCATTTGTAATTTTAGTATTTCTTGTTCATACACTGGTGCTATATTTTTTGTAGAGCGCAATAAAATAACAATATCTCTATATGTTATATTTCTGTATTCTTGTTTTTTAGTATCAAAAACTTGAAATTTTTCATCTATCAATTTTTTTATTTTATTAGCAACAAATTTTGCCTCTAATTCAATATCTTCAATTCTTTCTTCTCTTTCATTGTTTTTATCTGTTTTTTCTTCATCTTGTTCTTCTTTTTCTATTGATATTACATTTAATTCTGTTTTTAAACTTTGTTTTGTCTCGCCATAATTGGCACCCAAATTTAGGAATTCTTCTTCCGTATATTCTATATCTCCTAATAAACTGCTCATTATATTTTCAAAAATTAAATTTGTAAAATCCAGTACATTTTTTCTACTCCTAAAGTTTTTAAATAATTGAATTTTCAATCCTTCCATGTCTTTAGTGCTCTTATCTTTTGTCTTATATTTCTCATATTTATCTAAAAATAATTCTGGCATTGCTTGCCTAAATTTATAAATACTTTGTTTTACATCTCCAACCATAAACATGTTTTTTCCATTAGAAACTGAAGATAAAATATATTCTTGTACTAAGTTACTATCTTGATATTCATCAATAGCTATTTCATCATATTTCTCTAAATATTTTTTTGCTATTTCGGTTTGTTCTATTTGTCCATCCTCATTTTTTTGTATTAAAATTTGTAATGCAAAATGTTCTATATCGCTAAAATCTACAATATTTTTTTCTCTTTTTGCTTTTGAAAATCTCTTTCCAAACTCTATTATAAAATTTCCCAATTTACTCAATATATCATACATATCTAATATATCTGTATTTACTTCTTTTGATGGTGATATTAGTATTTTAGCTATCATTGCATTATTTCCTACATAATGTTTTTTGATGTTATCCCTAATTAATTTTGCCTCATCTTTAATTTCTGATTCTACTTTTTTTCTTGGCCATGTAGAAAAAGTCAATTTCTGAAATATTTCATAGGTTTTATCCCAACTTCTCAAGCTATCTTTCAATAATTTTAATTTTTCGATATCATCTTCTATTGTTTTTTTAAAGATATCTAATTCAATATCATAGGAAAGTGATTTTTCTATGTCCTGTAATTTAGTAATATCACCTATTAAGATTTCTTGAACTTCTTGTAAAAGTATTTCTCCCCATTCACTTTTAGAAAAATCTTGTTCAATTTCTTTCAAGTTAAACATTTCTATTTTTTGTTTTAACCATTCTTCTGGAAAGGGATTACTTTGTATGTATGTATATACTTTTTGTACTATATCTTTTAATGGCGTATCATCTCTATAACTAGTATATGTAGTAATCAATTTTGCAAAATCTTTTTCTTGATTTTCGTACTTTTCTTCAAATAAGTCTTCTAGAACTTCTTGTTTTAAAAGCTCAATCTCAGCATTATCTGCAATTCTGAAATTTGGAGATATATTATCTAATTCATAAAAATTATTCCTTACTATGTCTAAACAAAAAGAATCTATTGTACATATACTTGATTTGTTTAATAAAGTTACTTGTCTTTGTAAATTTATATCTTCTGGATCTTCATCTATTTTTTTGTATATTGCATCTAAAATTCTTTCTCTCATTTCAGATGCTGCAGAATTCGTAAAAGTAACTACCAGAATTTTATCTATATCAATTTTATTATTTATAATTTTATTTATAATTCGCTCTACTAAAACAGCGGTCTTACCACTACCGGCAGCCGCTGCAACTAAAATATTCGAACTATTTTCAAAAATAGCTTGTTTTTGTTCATTTGTCCAATTCATTTCTTATTCCTTTTTTATTTCTTTTTTATTATTATAATGACTTTTTAATAAATCCATTTGCGCTTTTTTTTCATATTCTTTACAATCTACTTCTTCAATAAGTCCATCTTCAATAGAAAATTTCGCTTTTTTCATTTCAAACTCTCTCATATTAATTTGCTTTTTATTTTTCTTTGTTATAGCTTTTTTAAATTTCTTATAGTTATCTTTATCCATAAGATAACATTCAAATTCTTTATTACCTATGTTTTTACAATTAATAGGATTAACTATGTTAGTTTCTTCTCTTGTTTCTTCACTATCAGCTAACATGTCAGGCGTTTCCTTATTGAGATATCTCATCAAATCATGATAACTATCTATTTTACTAACAGATGGAAATTCTTCATTTTCTACCTTTTTCCATTTATACCTATATTTAGGAACTTTGTCTGTATTTACTTTTACATTTTTAGCATGAAAGCTAACTTGTCCATATTCAGGTACATCGAAATATAATACTGTTTTATTATTTCCGTCAGTTCCCCAACCAAAACTATCAAATGGCGGTTCTCCCCACATTTTATTATCTAGCAAATATTGTAATAGTGCATTTTTTACTCTGAAAAATTTTCCTGTTCCATCCTTAGCATGAGCCAGTTTATTTACTTTAAAAATTGCTTTAACAATATCTACTTGTAGTTCTCCTGTAGTTTCATCTTCACATATTATAGCTACTGCTTGATCTATTTTTCCCATTCTAATTTTAGCTGTAACATCACTACATAAATTTTCTGCTTGCTCTTTTAATCTAATTTTTAAATTTGGAGATTTCTTTTTCTTTTTCTTTTTAGGACTTTTTTTGGCTCTTATGTTATTATTCTGTTTTAGACGTTCAAGATTCTGATAATACACACCTTCATAATCTAAAAGATAATCATCAATTATATCATTAACTCTATCACGTAATCTTATATTTGCTTTTTTCATTTTATTCAACATCCTTTTTTATTTATTTACTATTTTATTTTCTGGATCAAAATTATTGTATTTCTTAATCAGTTCAAAAGAATATCTTATTATACAATTTGCATCGATTTCCGTATAATCATCTTGGTGTTCATAATCATATTTTTCTAAAATGTCTGTTATTTTATCGTATATTTCAGTTATATTCTCATCTTCTATAAAGTTTTCTCTAAAAATCGGTCCAACTTCAAGGTATTTCTTATAATCTACACCTTTTATATCTAACATTCTTTTGTATATTTCATCATCAATCTTTTCGCATATAAGCACCGCAGATGTGTAATCATTCTTTTGTAGTAGTTCATAACTTTTCTTTAAATTTTCAACTATTTCAGCATTTTGCATTTTTATCACCTTTTCTATATCTACTACTTTATTTTTTCTATCTTTTGTTGGACAATTTATTTATAACATATTCTATTTTCATTTTCAACTATTATTTTAATCTCCTAAGTTTATTCCTATGTCACGTGCAGTTTTCACTAAATCGTGATCCATTGATACTTTTCTTATGTTGCTTTCTGCAGTATTTCCTGAACAAGCACCAATTTCAGTATTTCTACCAACAACATCTTCTAATGAAACTGAATCTACTTTTCCGTTTTTCATTACTGCTAATGTTCCAAATTTTCCTTCTAATGCTAGCTCCATTGCTTTAACTCCATATTTAGTAGATAGTACACGATCAAAAGCTGTTGGCGTTCCTCCTCTTTGCATATATCCCAAAGTTGTATTTCTTGCTTCTAAACCTGTAATTTCCTCAAGTTGTTTAGCAACAACTTGTCCAACTCCACCTAAACGAGTATTATCAACACCTGATCCATTATTTCTAGTTCCAATAATTGTTAATTTACCGTCCTTTGGTGCTGCTCCTTCTGCAACTACTACTATACTGAAGTTTTTACCTCTTTTTCTTCTATTATTAATCTTTTCTGCTACTCGATTTATATCATACGGAATTTCAGGTATTAACGCAACATCTGCTCCTCCTGCTATTGCTGATTCTAAAGCTATCCATCCAGCATAACGTCCCATAACTTCTAATACCATAATTCTATGATGTGTTTCTCCTGTTGAATGAAGTCTATCTATTGCATTTGCAGCTACTGAAACTGCTGTATTATATCCAAAAGTAATTTCTGTACATGCAACATCATTATCGATTGTTTTTGGAACTCCAATAACGTTAATTCCTTTTAAAGATAAATCTCTTGCTGACTTTTGAGTTCCATCTCCTCCTAACGTAAATACACAATCAAATCCTGCATTTTTCACATTTTGTACGCATACATCTGATAAATCTTTGAATTCAACTGTCCCGTCCTCATGTTTAACTTTATAGTTAAATACATTTGCATTCGTTGATGAGCCTATTATTGAACCTCCTTTTGGTAAAATTCCAACTGCATCTCCATGTGCATCTGTACTTAACAATTTATAATCATTTTTTAATAGTCCATTATATCCATCAATTATTCCATAGCATTCAATTCCTTTATTTTCAGCTGTTTTAACTATTGCTCTTATAACTGCATTAAATCCTGCTACATCTCCTCCATTTGCTAATATAGCTACTTTTTTCAATGTTTTTTCCTCCTTAATTTATATATTTTTCTGTCTATATTATACCAATAATTATTTTTTTTACAACAGCTTTTTTATAATTTTTTTACTTTATAGCAATATGTATATGTTCTGCTTTTGTATTCATTTCTCTTTCAATAATACTTTGTATTTGAGAAACTTCTTCTTTTTCTAATTCTGTTGTTCCTACAATTACATTTATGCTATCTCCATTCACAAAAACTATATTGTCTTCAAACCCTTTAGTTTTAATTAGGTTTTCACATATCATTATACTATTTTTTGTATTATTTATTTTTTGTATTTCTTCAGTTGCAGATTGTTTTTGCTTTTCTTGAGAACTACTACTGTTTAATACATTTTGATATACTTCTATCATTTGAGAATACATCTTATCTCTTTCTATTTTTGAATTTTCAAAATAATCATTTGTATTGGCTTCTTGTTGTGTTTCTTTTTGTTCATTATTTTCTTCATTAGAATCTTGTTTGGCAACACTTGCTACTTCAGCTGGTGCACTTTCTGATACTACATCATTACTATTTACAAGAGCTGCATCTCCTATGTCTGCTACCTGATTTACTGGATTTATAGTATTAGAACTATTAGTAGATGCACTCGTTTGTTGCACTTCTTCTTTATTGTCTGTGGTATAATTTAAATACCCTGCAGTTATTAGCATTAAAGCTATAATATAAATAATGGCTTGGTTTCCTTTTAAAAACTTCATGTTTAATTCATCCCTTTCAAATTTAATTCATTTCAAAAACTTGAATTTTATGTGTTGCCAACCCTGTTGCTGCTTCAACAGCTTGAATTATATTAGTTTTTACATTGGCATTATTTGCACCTTTTGCAGTTATAATTGCACCCTCTATTTTTGGATTAACTACTTTTTGCGTTATTGGTATTTTGTTTCCATCATCTTCTTGGTAGACTACTTCTTTTTGAGTATCGTTTTCTTCAATTTTTCTTATTCCTCCTGATGTATCTGTTTCTTCTGTTTGACTAACTTTAGAGTTTTCATTATACATAGCAACAGTTTCACTTGTTTCAGAATAATTTATAAAAACATTAACATCTTGAACCCCTTGAATTTTTTTTAATATTTCTTCTAGTTGAGTTTTCAAATCAACTGTATTATTTGAACCTGTTTCTATTATTTTTTCTTGAGTATTTTCCATATTACTTGCCAAATATTTGCTTTTACTACTAGTATTGCTACCAGAAGTACTATTTTTTTTATCATCTCTCAATATTAAATTTATTACAACTATGGTAATTATTAGAACTACAATAAAAAAAACTAAATTTTCGACTTTCTTTTTATTGTCTGCTTTTCCTTTCTTACTATCTAACGCTAGAATATTTTTTAATTTATCACCCAACATTTTTCACTCACCTCATATTCGTTTTTTAGAAAATTTAACAGCTCTGCTTTTTGTTGTGAACTGTCTAAATCAACTTTTAATATAACTTTATTTATCTTCGTGCTATCAGCATCATCTGTTATAGTTGCATCAACCTCACATTTTTTTACTTTATATCCTTGTTCTCCAACTTTCTTTGTAATCTCTTTTTCCATTTGCTCTATGTATAATTGTTCTATTCTCCTATTCATTGATTCTTGATTTTTCTCTTCATTAAATGTGGTTGACGATGTCTCCTCATACTGTTCAAGATTTATATTTTCAAAATCTATCTTATTCTTTATAAACGGTGATATCATACAAAATAATACATAGGTTCCTAACACCATTTTTATATATTTTTTTGTATTGT
Source organism: uncultured Clostridia bacterium (assembly GCA_947625665.1). Lineage (GTDB taxonomy): Bacteria > Bacillota > Clostridia > TANB77 > CAG-508 > CAG-269. Next base: position 27,356 of record CANQPF010000001.1, read on the forward strand.
TGTTTGGCAGTATCATTTCTATAATTGAAACTATTACTATAGCAAATCCAATATTTTTAGCCCAGTTGCTTAATAAGTTAACCATTTCTATAGCCTCCTATTTTATCTATACATCATCCCACTATTTGACATTTTTATAACTAAGGTTATTCCTATTATTATCATTACTGAAATTGCACAAAGTATTGCAAAAAATATCTTAAATATATCACTCATTTGTTCCAATAAATCAACGATTTTTTTATCTGCTATTGGTTGAGAAAGAGCACAAACCAACTTGTATCCAAACATTATTACCATCAACTTTATTAATGGCATAACACAAATTCCAACTACTATTATCACTCCTACTACGCCTACTGCATTCTTTAATACTAAACCACAACCAAGTACTGTATCTACTGCATCTCCTAATACTTTTCCAACTACTGGTATTGCTGAACTAACTACAGCTTTGGTAGTTTTTGCAGTAATTCCGTCAACACTACTTGAAAGAGTACCTTCAAGAGAAATAATTCCAACAAAAACTGTAAGTAAGATTCCTAAAAAATTTACAACTCCTGATTTAAAAAATTTACTTATTTTATCAATTTTTATTTGGTCTGAAATTTTAGATATAACACATAAACTTGTTATAATTAAAACTATTGGTATCACTATTGTTTGAATAATGTTTCCTAAAAAATTTATTATAAACAATATAATAGGCTCTAATGCACTACTCGTTGCTATACTTCCAGTAAATAACATCAATGTTACTAATAGTGGCACTAACATATTGATAAATCCTACTAAATTGACAGTTGCATCTTCTACAATTTTAACAACATTAGAAACATTTGTCATAATTATAGTTACAATCAGAATATATTGAACATAGTAAATAAGTTTAGAAATATTTGAATTAGATAAATTTTCACTTATAGCTTTTAAAATACTATGTATTAATATAATTGACATTATACTTACTAATGAAACAATAGTAGTTTTTACTTCTTCTCCTAATAAATTTAAGATTCTTTTATATATACTAGTGTTATCAACTTTTCCTTTTATTGCGTCGTTCAGAATCTCTTTTATATCTAAACCTTCAAAGAAATCTCCGGTATATTGTTTAGAATCTTCTATAAAATCATTTATCTTAAAAGTCTCTTGTTGTTCCTCTAGTTCTTCTTGCACTTCAGAATATGAATATGTTTGTGATATTACAATTAAAAACATACTTATTACTATTATTTTAATTACTTTTTTCATTTGTACTCCTAAATCAAATTTTGTCTTAAGGTAAAATCTTGATTATGATTTCTAATAAACTGGATATTATTGGTATTGACATAGCTATAATTATTATCTTGCTTCCAATTTCTATTTTACTCGCTATTGCTCCTTCTCCTGCATCTTGGCAAATACTAACTGCGAATTCTGCTAAAAAAGCAATTCCTGTTATTTTTAATAACAATCCTAAAAATTGAGTATTTATATTTGTTTTATTTGCTAAATTTTGAAGTAAACTAACTATTCCAGAAAGTTCGTCCAAAACTAATGTTAAAATGAGTATACCTGCCAAAATACTTGCATAGATTGTATATTCTGGTCTATATTGTTTTAATATTACAACGATAATTAGTGAAACAAGGGCAACTCCTACTATTTTTATAACTTCCATTTATATTCCTTCCTTATTTATCATAAATTAAATATTGTTCTCACAGTTGTAAACAAATTACTAACTTCTTTTATAACCATAGTTAATACTATTATTAATCCTGCAAGTGTTGTCATCATAGCTTGATCTTCACGCCCAGCTCTTACTAGAACTTGATATAAAACAGCAACTAAAATTCCTATTGCTGCAATTTTAAATAAGAGATTTATATCCATTTGTTTCCCCCTTAAATTAATATAACAATTATAGCCATTCCAAGTACAGGAACTAATTTTTTATACAACTTTTCATTTTTTTCTCTTTCTTTTTCTGCTTGATTAATTTGCCTATTTATAAATTCTTCTGTTACTGCTATTTGACTTATTTGTCCTTCTAAATCTGTTTGACCAAGAAGTTTAGAAAGTAATTTTATAGTTTGCTTGTCCTCATTATTTAAATTATTATCACTATGTTCTACTGCACTCTCCCATGCCATTGATGCTGTTCTATTACTCATTTTTTCTTTAGCATCAGCGAATATATCTCCTATATTATTATTCATAGTCATTGAAATTTCTTCAAATACTTCACCTATTGGTTCATAAGTGAATTTTATTTTAGAGTTAAATATGTTTAGTGCATTTTTCATATCCTTTAATTCTCTAACTCTATCCACATATTTTTTTGACATAAGTCGTCCTATTATTATAGACGTTAGAAATATTAATATAAATAATATGTATTTTATTAATATCATTTGCTATCTCACATCCTTCAAACTTGTTTTATTATATTCTAGTCACATAATATTTAGAACTAATTTATATAAATATAATTTTTTCAATTTGTTTGCTTTTTATCAATTTATTTACCTCTACATTCTTTTCCACGTCATCCATATTGCTCCCGTGCATTGTAAAAATTCCCTTTACTCCTGAAATTATTGTTTCTTTAATTGCCTGAACATCTTCTTTAGAACCAATTTCATCACAAGCTATCACTTGTGGTGCCATTGATCTAATTAACATTTTCATTCCTTTAGATTTACTAACATTACCAATGATATCAGTTCTTATACCTACATCGTTTTGAGGTATTCCTTTGTATGTAGCAGCTATTTCTCCTCTTTCATCAATAACTCCACACGTTTTTCCTTTAAATCCTATCTCAGGAATTCCATTACTTATATTTCTTATAGTATCTCTTAATAATGTTGTCTTTCCTTTTCCTGGTGGAGAAACTATTAAAGTATTAAATATTGTATTATTTTCTTTATCAATAATTTGCCCTATGACATTTTTACTACAATTTAGTACTTCTCTGGCAATTCTAAAATTAAGACTTGTAATATATTTCATATTTATAATGTCGTTATTCTCTGTAACTACTGTACCAGCAATTCCTACTCTATGTCCTCCCTTAATTGTTAAAAATCCTTCGCATATTTGTTTTTTATAAGCATAAATGGAATTTTCACACAATTTTTCTAAAGTCTGTAAAACTTCACTTTGATCTATTTTGTAATCTACTATTATATCTTTTTGACTTAGCTTCAAAATAATAGGATTATTACAGCGCATTCTAATTTCTTGTAACTGCTTCTCAACATCTGAATTTTGATTTATTATATTTTCAATGTTATTAGATATTATCGTAGGAAAATATCTCAATACTTCTTTAACACTATTCATTTTTACCTCACAAAAAAGAAACATATATTATAATTAATATATGTTTCTCTTTTTTTTTTAGAACTATTCTTCTACTTCTTCTATTTCAACTTCTGAATCAGATTTTGTATCTGGCGAAGTCAATGATGAATTCGAATCAGATATCTCATCTGCTGGTTGGTCAGAAGTTATACTATTTGATTGATTATATGTCATTATTCCTAAACTTAATATACTTAGTGGCGTTGAATACATTATTGGATTCTGATCTTCTGGTATTCCTGCTTTTTGCATCAATTGTTCATTTACCATTGTTAATCTTTCTGTCACTAAAGTTAAAAATTTACTAATATTATTTGAATCATAATTTGTTAATAAAGTTACTTGTCCTTCCGCAAAATCTTCTACTTCTATACTATCTGCAAAGCTAATATTATTATTAAAATTCAATGTATAATTCATTGTCTCTTCTTCTTGAGTTGTATCAATTCCAATTTCGTAATTTTCACTAACATTTTGCATATCTGATAATCCTGTATATCCTATATCTATATAAAAGCTCATATTCTGTATATCAGTATTATTCATACTAACAGATATCCTATATTTTATATCACCATTTGCATTTTGTTTATCTATTTTTAATTCTAGTGAACTTTCTTCTCCATTAACTTTCATAATTATTTGATTAATCTCTTTTTCTTTTTTGTATATGATAAATTCAAATGTATTTTGGCTTTCTTGTTCACTAATTTCCTCTATCATTTTATCAATATTGTCTGAAGTTATTAAATCTTTTGAAGTATCATCTTTCTTAAAAATAGAATTTATTTTACTTAACATCATGTTGTCTGTTTTTAATGTTTGAAGAATTTTAGTTAAAATATTTTTATAGTCTTCGCTTGATAATATTACTTTATATCCATTACCATCTATTTTAGAAAATTTTTCTTTTGATAATTGTTCATCTATAATTTTAATATAAGTATCTTCTATATGTTTTCTCTCTTCTTTAGATATTGTGAAATTCGGATTAAAACCTATATCTTCCACTTTTTCCGTTATATCAATTATAATGTTACTTCCAAAAGTATTTCCTGAATTTTCTCCTAAAATTTGATTTAATTTATCTAATTCTACTGATATATAATTATTAGATATACAATCTGTTTGAATTCCTGCAGTATTACCAACTCTTTTATATTTAACTGGCAAATTAACCTCATCTGAATAATTTAAAGAAATCTCTTGACTTTCTTTTGAATTAGTCTTATCAGTACTTCCGTTAAAAGTAATATTAAAATTACTAACTTTTTCAGTATCTGTGTTTGGTATATTTATATTACTTGAATAGCTACCTTCATTGGTATATGGAGTTGTTTCTTTTTTCTCAAAATATTTACTTAAATTTCCTTCCGCTATTCCTTCTTTTTCATCTACTGCTGAAGATAAATATTCCATAAATAATTGCTTATCACTTTTCAATACATCAGTAGCAAAATATAATATTGAAAAAACTATTCCTAAGACAACAATTATAGTAATTAAAACTATTCCAACTATTAGTAAAGTTTTATTTCTTTTTTCATTAATATTCATACTACTGTTCATTTTTTCTCTTTTATTTTTCATAATTTATCTCTCCTACTCATTCTTCTTCAGTTCATACCATTTTGTTTACTTTATTGCTCCCAGTTATGATATACATTTGCAACATCATCTAATTCTTCTAGGTTGTCAATTAATCTTTCCATTTTTTGTGCAGATTTTTCATCAAGTGCTACTGTTGTAGTTGGAACCATTTGAACTTCTGCTTCCGCAAATTCCAATTCATTTTCTTCTAATTTTTCTACTACTGCTGTAAAATCAGAAGGATCTGTAACTATTTCATATATTTCATCCTCAGCTGAAAAATCTTCTGCTCCTGCTTCTAATGCTAACATCATCAATTCATCTTCATCCATTGTTGTTTTTTCTTTTTCGATAATTATAACTCCTTTTTTATTGAACATATAAGAAACACATCCTGTTGTTCCTAAGTTTCCTCCTGCTTTACTAAATACATGCCTTACATCTGCCGCTGTTCTATTTTTATTATCTGTTGAAGCTTCTATAATTATTGCTACTCCATTTGGTCCATATCCTTCATATACTATTTCTTCATAATTTTCATTGCTTGTTGAAGCTCTCTTTATAGCATTATTTATTGTATCATTTGGCATATTAGCTGCCTTACATTTTGCAATAACATTTTTTAATTTTGAATTTCCTGCAGGATCTGGTCCACCTTCTTTTACTGCTATCAATAATTCTCTTCCTAGTTTTGTAAATATTTTTCCTCTTGCTGCATCTGCTTTTCCTTTTTTAGCTTGAATATTGTGCCATTTTGAATGTCCTGACATGTTAAATTCCTCCTTCATTTTCATCATATATATTAATATTAAATTTATCCAATAATATTCTAGCATACTTTTTTCTTTTTGTGTAGGCTTTTACAGTATTTTAATTAAGTTTTATTAGAATTCATAGTTGTCTACGACAATAAAGACGTATAATAAAATTTATATTATACGTCTTAGTTTGTTTATTGTATATGTAAGATTATTTACAAGAATCACAATAAGGACAATTTGTACACGAGTCTTTCTTTCTATTAAATGAATTTTTAATAATTAAAAATACTATCAATAAAATTGCTCCTGCAACTAAAAGATCAGCTACGTTAAAAATTCCATTCTCTATTCTACTTCCGATCTGATAACAAATTGTTGCTAATATCCATGCTGCAATAGTTTGAAATCCTACAGTTTTTAATAATTTCTTAGTGTTTCCTAATTCTCTTCTCATCGCTCCAATTGCACCGAAACATGGTGCACTAAATAGATTAAATACCATAAATGAATATGCAGAAGCAGCTGTAAACGAACCAAATGTAGTTCCTTCTCCAAATATTTGGCTTCCTTCTTCTACATCCTCATCAAATCCTGATATAACTGCCATTGATGAAACAACTTGTTCTTTTGCAACTAATCCCTGAATTGCAGATACTGTAGCTCCCCAGTTATTTTCTCCAAGGACGGGATAAAATACCCATGATATAGTTTTTCCAACAGAGGCTAACATACTATCTTGTATATCTACCCCATATTCAAATTTAAATGAAAATGACAATAAAAACCAAATTGCTATTGAACAAATTAATATTACACTTCCTGCTCTTTTTATAAATGCAATAACCTTGTCCCACACGTCTTTTGCTACATATTTTATACTTGGTAATTTATATTCAGGTAATTCAGAAATATATGAATTACTAGTATTTTTAAATACTAATCTTGAAAGTACAAATGCTGACAATATTATTATAACTATTGCAAAGAAATATAGTGATGCTGAAGCTATTCCTGAATTTTCTCCAAAGAAATATCCTGAAAATAATGCTATTATTGGCAATTTAGCACTACATGGAATAAATGGAGTAAGCATTGTTGTCATTTCTCTCTCGTCTAAATTTTCTATAATTCTTGTTCCCATAATACCTGGAACAGAACATCCTGAACCAACTATGAATGGTATAAGACTTTTTCCACTTAATCCTATCTTCCTAAAGATCCTATCTAATAATAAAGCAATTCTTGACATATATCCTGTAGTTTCAAGCAACGAAATACATAAAAACAATATTATAAGTTGTGGTACAAATCCTAGTACTGCTCCAACTCCAGCTATTATTCCATCCACTACTAAACTATTTATAACTTCAGAAGCTCCTGCTGCTTCTAAAGAAGATGATGCCCATTCGCTTAATGAATCTACTCCTTCTGATACCATATCTACTGTACTACTTCCAACTACTCCAACAGATAAATAATAAACCAAAAACATTACTACTACAAATACAGGAAAAGCAATCCATTTGTTCAAAAATATTTTATCTAATTTATCTGAAATAGATTCTTTGGCAGGTTTTTTAACTACAGTATCTTCTTTTACTTTTTCAATAAAATCATATCTTTCAGTTGCAATAACTTCTTCAAAATCTGTATCATATTCTTTTTTTAATTCTTCTACCATATCTTCAATTTCTTTGGTTTGATATAAATTGAATCTCTCATCATCTTCCATCAATTTAACTGCTACAAATCTACTGTGTTCTACTTTTAATTTGGCTTCTATTGAAGATATTAAATTTTCAATTTTAGTATCATATATAGGTTTTGTTTGTTCTTTATCTTTTTTACTTATTTCATTTATTAACTTTGTAATTCCTGTTTCTTTTAAAGCTGAAATTTTATGTACTTTTACTCCAAGCTCTTTTTCGAGCTTTTTCTCATCAATCTTTATTCCTTTTTTCTCTAATATGTCGGCCATATTTAAAGCTACTATAATCTTAGTATCTAACTCCATAAGTTGTGTTGTTAAATATAAACTTCTTTCTATAGAAGTTGCATCCACTATATTTATAATTACATCTGGTTTCTCTTCAAAAATGAATTCTCGTGCAATCTCTTCTTCTGTACTATATGGACTTAAAGAATAAATACCTGGTAAATCTATTATTTCGTGAGTAGTACCTTTTATTTTTCCAATCTTTTTTTCTATAGTAACTCCTGGCCAATTTCCAATTTTGGCATTCATTCCAGTTAAGCAATTAAATAATGTGGTTTTACCACTATTTTGATTTCCTACTAATGCTACTTTCATTATTTAATCACCTCCACTTTTATATCTTTTAAATCTGATTTTCCAATACATAATTCATACCCTCTTAATTCTATATCTATTGGATCTCCCATAGGTGCAATTTTTTTTATTTTCACGTTAACACCTCTAGTTACTCCCATATCTAAAAGATGTCTTCTGATTTCTTTATTTTTAACATCCAAGCTTATAACTTTAGCTTCTTGTCCAACTTTTAATTTTGACAACTTCATATATCAGGCCTCCTTAACTTGAAATTTTTTTCAACTTTTTCAATTGAATTATATTATTAATAAAATATAATGTCAATAGAACTTGAAACTTTTTTCATATTTTTGTTGACTTTTTTCTGTTATTGCCCTATACTTAAGAATATGCAAACAAGAAAGGATTTATTATGGAAATTTCAGATTTAAGAAAGCCTACTCAAAAAAGGGCTATAGAAAAAAGAAATAAAATATTAAAATACGGTTTTGAACTAATGTGTGAAAAAGGTTTGTACAATACAGATGCTGCTCAAATAGCAAAACATGCTGGTGTATCTACTGGAACAGTTTATCAATATTTCAAAGATAAAAAGGATATATTTGTTCAAGGATTAAAGATATATGCAGAAAGTTTGATGTTTCCAATTAATAATATTAAAGACAAAAAATTAAATGTTGAAAATCTTTCAAATGAGTTAAAAGATATTATTAATTTATTTATAAAATCACATAAAATTTCAAAATCAGCTCATGAAGAAATTATTGCACTACAGCACACAGATAAAGAAATTGGTAAAATTTTTAGACAACAAGAAATAAACGCTACTGAAACTTTAGTAGAAATCTTAAAGCAAAACAATATTATAGTTGATAATATTTACGAAAGGTCACACTTGATTTTGAAATGGATTGATGATTTATGTCATGAAATAATTTTTCATAAACACAAAGACATGGATTATGATAAAATGACAGATATTGTTATTGACTCCATTATACATATATTAAATTAGTTACTTTAAAAGAAAGCTTCTCTTATTATTAAGAGAGCTTTCTTTTTAATTTAGATTATATATTTTTTAATTTTTTTATACATTTTTCACATATTAATTTATCATTATAATTAATCAATGTTTTTTCATTTCCACAAAATATGCAACTAGTCTCAAATTTTTTTAAAATTATATTAGATCCATGATTATATATTTCTAGTGCATCTTTTTGCTTTATATCAAGTTTATCTCTTATTTCTTTTGGTATTACTACTCTTCCAAGATTGTCTATTCTTCTATCAATACTCATTTTTTTCCTCCTCTTTTTACATTTCCTTACATATTTTTCCAACATTTTCTAATATAACATATTTTTAAAAAAGTATTTCAATACCCGTATTATAAAAGTGTTTTTTATCTATACTAAAATTAATAGAGAATACTTTGAAAGGATTTGTATGGGTACAAAAAAATATTTAAGAAGAAGGAAAAAAATTTCAAATTCATTAAATATTGTCGGCACTAAAATTCGTTACTACCGTGAATTAAACAATTTGTCTTGTCAGAAATTATCTGATAAATTAATGCTCTATGGCGTTGATATTCACAGACAAGCCATTTGTAATATTGAGAATGGTAGTAGAACAGTAGTCGACTATGAACTATGCGCTTTTGCAAAGTGTTTTAAAATCACTGTAAATGATTTAGTTGATGATTATTTCAAAGATTTGTAATCAAAATATTCTTTTTGGCCTTTACTTTTGTTGGTAAACTATATAAATTAATAAATCCTTCTGCATCTTGTTGATTATAGTCGTTATCTTCTCCAAAAGATGCAGTTTGTTCAGAATACAATGAATATGGACTAGATATTCCTGCATTTATTATATTTCCTTTATATAAATTTAATTTCACTTTTCCAGTGACAGTTTTTTGAGTAGAATCAATAAACGCTGATAAAGCTTCTCTTAATGGTGTATGCCAATGTGCATCATATAATAATTCACCAAATTTATCTGCAACACCTTGTTTATAATGCATTGTTTCTTTGTCTAAGCAAATTGTTTCTAATAATTCATGTGCCTTATATATAATTGTTCCACCAGGTGTTTCATATACTCCTCTTGATTTCATTCCTACAAGTCTATTCTCTACCATATCAATAATTCCTATACCATTTTTTCCTCCCATTTTATTTAATTCTATTATCAAATTTAATACTTTCATTTTTTTACCATTTAATGCTGTGGGTATTCCTTTTTCGAAATCTATTTCTATTTTTTCGACTTTATCTGGTGCTTTTTGTGGTGTAACACCTAATTCTAATATTTCATCATATTTAGGTTCATTTTCAGGATTTTCTAAATCTAATCCTTCATGTGATAAATGCCAAATATTTTTATCTTTTGAATAATTCGTTTCCTTTGTTATTGGTAATGGAATATTATGCTTTTGAGCATATTCTATCTCATCTTCTCTACTCTTTAACTCCCAAATTCTCCATGGTGCTATTACTGGCATATCTGGTGCAAAGTTCTTAACTCCTAATTCAAACCTTACTTGATCATTTCCTTTTCCAGTACATCCATGGCATATTGCATCTGCTCCTTCTTTCTTTGCTATTTCAACTAATTTTTGTGCTATTAATGGTCTTGAAAACGGTGTTCCTAATAAATATACATTTTCATAAGTTGCTCCTGCTTTTATAGTGGGTACTATATAATCATTTACCAGTTCTTCTTTTAAATCTAATATATATAATTTTGAAGCTCCTGTTTTTTTAGCTTTTTCTTCTAATCCTTCTAACTCTGATTTATCTTGCCCTACATCTCCTGTTACTGCTATAACTTCACAATCTTTATAATTTTCTTTTAACCAACTTATCATTATAGAGGTGTCTAAACCTCCTGAATACGCTAATACTATTTTTTTATAATTCATAATAAACCTCCATCTAGTTGCTACTTTACAACTCACTATATTTGTTTTTAGTTTTGCATATTCATTTGTCTTCGTTTCGGCCACCCACTATAAAAATACTTTTTATAGCTTTTCCCTTTCATATTTATCATTCCTTTCAAAAAAATTATTATATTAAAAAAAGCATCTCTTAAAATCCAGAGACGCTTTGTGTAACGTGTTACCACTCTAGTTGCTTATACATTATAATATATTTGCAACTATTTTAGAGTTATATCAAAAAAGCCTCTGGATATAACTCCAGAGGCGCTTAGCTTACGCGGTACCACTCTAGTTGCTTATATATTTATATATAAACCACTCTTTCCTGTAACGTAGAATTACGTATTGTTATACTCTTACTTAATTCATTTCCAACAATCACTCATAAGTTCTTTTCACAATATCATCCATTGCTAGACTCACACCAACTCTAGCTCGCTTTAACTTCATACTATTGTTACTCTCTTAATCATCGCTTTACTTATTTTATATTATTATATTAACATTTTTTAGAAAAGTTGTCAATAATAAGCAATTGGCAATTTTTATAGCATATAATATAAGTATACTTAAAAGGAATGATTAATTTGAAAAAAAATAACTCTATCATAGATATATTTGATACAGCAAAAAATGTAAAAGAAAAAGATCCTGCTGCAAAAAATATTTTTGAGGTTTTATTATTATATCAAGGAATTCATGCATTAATATTATACAGAATCTCTCATTTTTTTTATAAGATGGATTTATTTTTCATTGCTAGATTAATTTCAAATATTTCTAAACTTTTTACTGGAATAGAAATTCATCCGGGAGCTATTATCGGTAAAAGACTTTTCATTGACCATGGTTCTGGTACTGTTATTGGTGAAACAGCAAAAATTGGTAATGATTGTACCATATACCACCAAGTTACTTTAGGTGGTACTGGAAATGAAAAAGATTTTAAAAGACATCCTACCATTGGTAATAATGTAATTATTGGTGCAGGAGCTAAAGTATTAGGAAATATTACTATTGGTAATAATGTTAAAATCGGTGCAAATGCTATAGTAACAAAAAGTGTAGAAAAAAATTCAACAGTTATAAATTGTAATCAAATTGTACGACAAAATATCCCAACAGGAAGTTAATCCTGTTGGGATAGATTTTTTCATATCGATAATGTTAAAAATACCTTTTTATAATTGATCTGCTATTTCATAAATAAGTTTTTCTGTTTTTTCCCATCCTAAACATGGGTCTGTTACTGATTTACCATAAACATTTTCTTCTATATCTTGATTTCCATCTTCTATATATGACTCAATCATTAATCCTTTTACCATTTTTTTGATATTATCATTATGACGCATAGCATGAAGAACTTCATTGGCTATTCTTGGTTGTTCTAAATATTTTTTGCTACTATTTGCATGGTTAGTATCTACAATAACAGCCGGATTTTTATATCCTCCGTTGCAATATAGATTATATAGTGCACTTAGATCTTCATAGTGATAATTAGAATGATTATTACCATGCTTGTCTACACTCCCTCTAAGTATAGCATGTGCTAAATCATTACCTTTTGACTCTACTTCCCAGCCTCTATATATAAATGTTTGTTCATTTTGAGCAGCTTTAATTGAATTCAACATAATTGTATTGTCTCCACTTGTAGGATTCTTCATTCCTACTGGCACATGCATTGCTGAGGATAGAAGCCTATGTTCTTGATTTTCTACTGAACGAGCTCCAACTGCTACATATGATAATAAATCTGATAAATATCTATAATTAGCAGGATAAAGCATCTCATCTGCCGTACATAGACCTGTCTCCTCAATTACTTTTTTATGCAATAATCTAGTTGCTCTTATTCCCTCATATATATCTGGTTCCTTATTTGGATCTGGTTGGTGTAACATACCTTTATATCCTACACCTATAGTTCTTGGTTTACCTGTATAAACTCTTGGTATTATTATCATCTTGTCTTTTACTTGTTCTTGAATTGGAACAAGCCTATGAGTATAATCCAATATTGCATCCATTCTATCAGCTGAGCAAGGGCCTATTATAAGAATAAATTTATTGCTTTTCCCTCTAAAAACATCTGCAATTTCTTTGTCATTTTTTTCTTTTATTTTTTCTATTTTTTCTGAAACAGGTATTTCTTGTTTTAATTCTGTTGGTTTCGGTAATTTTCTTTTAAAATTAATATTAGGATTATTTTCCATATTTGTTTTCTCCTTCTGTTTTTATAATTGTTGTATAAAATAGTCAAACAATTTCTTACTATATTTATCGTCAGGTATTGATTCTGGATGCCATTGAACTCCTATAAAAAATTTCTTATTTTTATCTTCTAAAGCTTCTATTATATTTTCTTTGCTTTTTGCTGAACAAGTTAAGTTTGTATGTTTTACACATTCATGATGTCTACTATTAACTTTTATTCTTGTTTCACCTAATATTTCATATAACTTACTATTTGAATCTATTTCTATATCATGAGCATATTCAGCGGGGTCATCATGTATTTCATTAGCATCACATTCTACTATTTCTCCTCCAAAAGCTTTTCCCATTAATTGTATTCCTGAACAAATTCCTAAAGTTGGTTTATCTATTTCATGTAAATATCTTAATACTTTACAATCTATTTCATTAGTGTCTATTGCACCTGGAAAAATAATTGCGTCACAAATTTCTAATACTCTTTTTACTTTCTCAAATTCTTTATTCATTCCTTCTTCGCTCTTATTTGAACCTTCAAAATCCATTGGTATACAAATTACATCTACATCATAATTTCTTAATACTTTTGTTATTATTTCTTCTCTTGTTCCATAGGTCAACAAGCCTCTAAATTTTAATTCAAACTCTCTTAACATTATTCCTACTATTTTTCTCTTCATTGTCATCATTCCTTTTCTTTGTATATATTACGAATTATTTTTTATATTTGTTAATTTTATTTTAGAATTCTATTTATTGCTGTTACCATTGCTTTTAAACTTGATCTAACCATGTTTTCATTTTTACCAACTGCCCATATTCCTTTTCCATCATGCTCAATTTCTATATATGTAATAACATTAGCTTTTTCTCCTTCTCTTTCTTCATCTTCTTGAGCATCTTGTGTATAGAATTTAAATTCAAAATCATATCCCATTTCTTTAAGTATTTTTGTAAATGCTGCAACTGGTCCATTTCCTTCTGCTGATTTTGTAATCCTTTCTCCATTAATTTCTAGAACTACTTCCAAATTAATTGCATCTTCATTTTTTGTTTTCATGTTAAATTCAACTAAAGACATTTTGTCTTTTCTATTTATATATTCTTTTGCAAATGCTTCATATATTTCTTGGCTGCTTAATTCTCTTTTTTGCTTATCAGAAACATCTTTAATAAAGTATCCTAATTCTTGTCTCATTTCTTTTGGAATCTCGTATCCATACTCATTTTCTAGCAAGAATGCAACTCCACCTTTTCCAGATTGACTGTTAATTCTTATGATTGGCTCATATTGTCTATTAACATCTGCTGGGTCTAATGGTAGATATGGTACGTCCCATTGTTCTTCTGGATTTTTACGTGCTGCCTGTAATCCTTTAGAAATTGCGTCTTGATGTGAACCTGAAAATGCTGTGAATACTAATTCTCCTACATACGGATGACGAGGACTTATTGGCATTTTTATACATTTTTCATATATTTTCTTAACTTCTTGCAAATCAGAAAAATCAATTTTTGGATCTACACCTGTAACATACATATTCATAGCAATATTTAATATATCTGCATTTCCAGTTCTTTCTCCATTACCTAAAATTGATCCTTCTACTCTATCAGCTCCTGCTAATATTCCCATCTCTGATGTTGCAACTCCTGTTCCTCTATCATTGTGAGAATGTATACTTATAATCATTTTATCTCTATCTAATATATTTTCAGATATATATTGAATTTGATCTGCAAATATATTTGGTGTTGAACATTCTACTGTTGCTGGAAAATTAATTATTGGTTTAGTTTTCAAAAATGGATACCAAATTTTTAATACATCATTAACAACTTCTAATGCATAATCGACTTCTGTTCCTGTAAAACTTTCAGGTGTATATTCAAAATACCAGTTTGTCTCTGGCTCTTTTTTTGCATATTCAACTAAAAGTTCTGCACCGTCTGTAGCAATTTTCTTTATTTCTTCTTTATTTTTTCTAAATACAAATTTTCTTTGTGCTACTGAAGTAGAGTTATACATATGTACTATAACATTTTTTGCGCCCTTTAATGATTCAAAAGTCCTTTCAATTATTGGCTTTCTCGCTTGTGTTAAAACTTGAACTTTAACATCATCAGGTATCATGTCATTTTCTATTAAATATCTTGTAAATTTAAATTCTGTTTCAGATGCTGCTGGAAATCCTATTTCGATTTCTTTAAAACCTATTTTTACTAGATATTTAAAAAATTCTATTTTCTCTTCTAATGTCATTGGGTTTGCTAGTGCTTGATTTCCATCTCTTAAATCTACACTACACCATGTTGGTGCTTCTGTTATTTCTTTATCTGGCCAAGTTCTATTAACTGGTTTTTTCCAATCATATAATTTTTTATACTTTTCATAATTTTTCATAATTAATTCCTCCTTCGAATACAGTCACGGCTGGTCCTGTCATATATATGTGATCATTTTCTTCGTTCCATTCAATTTCTAAATTACCTCCAAGTAGTTCAATATTTACATTTCTATTAGTTAATCCATTTAAATAACATGCTACTGCTGTCGCACATGCTCCTGTTCCACATGCTAGAGTTTCTCCTGCTCCTCTTTCCCATACTCTCATTTTTATATAATCTTTATTAATTATACTAACAAATTCTACATTTGTTCTGTTTGGGAACATTGAGTCTACTTCAATTATTTTTCCATATTTCTGTACATCAAAGTTTTCTGTGTCATCTACTACAGTAATTGCATGAGGGTTTCCCATTGAAACAAATGTAAATAAAAAATCTTTGTCAATAGCTTTTATTGGTATATTTTTTATATTTCGGAGTCCTGGTCCATCTTCAATATTTTCTATATTTATAGGAATTTCTTTTGGCTCTAAAATAGGTTTGCCCATATCAACTCTAACTGTTTCTACTTTACCATTTTTTACATGCAATTTAAGAGTTTTAATTCCTGCTAATGTTTCTATATTAATCGTTGTTTTGTCTGTCAGACCTTTATCATACACAAATTTTCCTACACAACGAATTCCATTTCCACACATTTCAGCTTGAGTTCCATCAGAATTATACATTTCCATTTTAAAGTCTGCTTTTTCACTTTTGCAAATTAAAATTAACCCATCTGATCCAACTCCAAAATGTCTGTCACTCACAAAACGTGCTAAGTCTGGTCTGTTATCTATCTTTTGACTAATTGCATCCATGTATACATAGTCATTTCCTAGGCCTTGCATTTTTGTAAATTTCAACATATTATCACCCCTATTTTTAATTCCTATATTAATTTAATCAAATTTCTATTTTTTCAATCACGTTTTATATTATACATCAAAAATTATTTTTTCTAAAGAGTTTGATTAATTTTTTTATCATTATCCTTATAACTTAAATAAAAATTGTATTATGCGATAAAAAAAATCACATAAATATTAACAATTAAGAAGGTTATAACAACAAAAGTTCTAATTATTAATATCTATATGATTGTTAACTAAAATAAGTATATATAAATTTTACTTATTTGCTTTCGATTCTTCATATGCTTTTCTTACTGCCTTTGCTAGTTGGTCTGCACATGAAGTTCCTCGACCCGCACAGTTAATTCCACCGATTTTCTCTTCAATTTCTTCTACTGTCATTCCTTCAACTAACTTGGGAATTGCTTGTAAGTTTCCCGGACAACCTCCTATAAATTTTACATTTGTTACAATATTTCCTGTCAGTGTAAATTTAATAACTGTTGAACATGTATTTTGTGTTTGATAAGTATATTCCATTTCATTCACTCCTATCTTTCCCAATCTTTTTCCTGTTTTGTGCCTAACTCTACGTGTTTAAATTTTTGAAGGTACTTATATGTAAAATCTATTAGCCTATCCATTTTTCCATCAAATTGTTCTATTAAATAATTAGCAGTTTTGTATGCTAAATCATAATCCTCTTTAGTTATTTTTCCTTCATCTAAAGCTTCTTGTAGTTCGTCTTCATCAACTAATCTATATTTACCTGATCTTTCAAGTATAATATCTAAATATAAATCATCTATATATGGTACTCCTTTATCTGTAAGCTTACTATCTTTAGCTATATCAAAGTACCAATCTCTAATATTACTATCTTGATCCATAGCAACCATTATGGCTACATTTTTATTTGTTTCTGGATAAAATTCTAGATAATGAAAATTGTCATCTATATACACATATTCTTTTCCATTTCTTTCTTTTACTATCTTTTCTTTTACTTTTACTGCTGTTAATAAACTTATATTCCCTGTAAAATCTTCTGTATTGAAATGTTTATTTTCATAACTTTTTTCGTCTACCAAGCTCCAGTTTGGGTGGTCTGCATATTTCTTTTTCATGTATATACCTCCAATCTTTATTTCTAATTTTGCTTAACTATTATACTATATTTTATTACGTTTTTCAAGAATTTAGAGGTATTTAACAAAAATTTGTTTAATTATATAATATTTTGTAATTATATTTACTTGCAAATTTCATTTATTATAGATAATGTATTTAAAGTTCTTGGAAAACCTATAAAAGGCATTATTGCTGTTGTAGCATTAACTAAAGTTTCTTTATCATTTCCAACATTTAAATTTCCGTTTACGTGTCCTCTTAACTGGTTTTCACAACCTCCAAGTGTAGCAATTATACTAAATGTAATTAATTCTCTATCTTTATCATCTAATCCTTCTCTCGTATAAAAATCTCCGAAACAATATCCTTGTAAGAAATCTTGAAAATGCTCTTGACCTTTAGGTGCATTTTTTCTCATATTATCTATTGTCTCAACTCCGAAAAATTTTGTCTGTTTTTCATATCCTTTTTGTTTTCTGTTTTCTCTAGTTATTGTTGCTTGTCCTTCAAGTGGTAACTTAATTCCTCTATCCTCAAATATTTGATTTGTTTCACCTATAAAATCAAACACTTTACCAATTCCAACATAAGGTACACATTGATATAGCATTTCTTTTATTTCTATAGGAGTCACTTTTAAATTTAGAGCTCCCTCCAACATCAACTTATATTCTGACATAGCTGAGTTTGTAACTAGCGATGCAAGAACTATTAACATTCTAGTTTTATCCGGTAATTTACAATTTTCTATCACTTCTCCAAATAAAAAATTTGAAAATATTTCAACGAACTCTGGATCTGTATCTCCATAAACATATTCATCATTTTTTAAAAATTTATCATGATTTTTTTTAGCCTGTTCTTCTAATTCCACTATTCTATACCTCCATATTTTTATTTATTAATTCCTGTAATTCATTTTCATAAATTACTTTATTCTATATTTTTGTTATTCCCATATATAAATAATTTAAACTTTTTTTGCAATCACCCAAAATATATGCCAATATTTAACGGTTCCCATTCCTGTAGTTCCTTCTTTCTCAATTTCTTTAAATTCAATTATTTTAAACTTCTCAAACAATCTTTCAACTTCCTCCTTAGTAAAGAATTTCATATTTTCTTTACCTTTTAGCCTTTTCTTCATTTTTTCTGTTATGTTTGATCTATTTATATTGAAATCATCATTTACTCCAAAAAAGTTTCCAACAAAATATCCACCTGTTACAATACTATTTTCTATTTTTCTCCATAATTCATCAAATTTATTTTTATCACAAAATGATAGACAATTATTTGCAAGTATTAAATCATTTTTTTCTAATTCTATTTCTTCAAAACTCTGCTTTTTAAATCTGAATCTTTTTAATTCATTTTTGTTAAGTTTTCTAGATATTCTTTCTTTTGTATCCTCTACATCTGTTGCCAAAACATTCCAGTCGTTTTTTATTAAATAAATTGAATCTATTCCTACCCCACATCCTAATTCAATTGCATTTCCTGGTTTACTTGATATTTTATTAACAAAGTATCTTATATTTTTATGTGGAATACTTCCTTCTGTTTTGTCATAATATTCTTTGCTATTATTCATCATACTTTTTTCCATTTAGAGTTTTTATCCTTTCTAAAAAACTTTAGATTATTAATATAATTTCGCAAATATTTGTGATTTCTTTTTTGTTATATGTTTATTAATCATTACATTTGCAAATATTAACACTACCAAAAGTAATATACTTGCATATAATGTAGTTCCTGCAATTAATCCGAGTAATCCCATTATCATAATCACAATAATTGTATAAAAAAGTTCATACATTACATTTGTGTTTTGCTTCATCATTGTATATTCTGTTTCCCATTTTATTTGTGGATTTTTCAAATCAACTAGTAATTTACATTTCTCTCCAAAAATATTAAGTAATAGTAAACCTAAAAATAAAGTTACTGCAAGATAGATGCTTTTAATGCATAGATAATATGCTATAGTAATTATAATCGCTGGAAATATATTTACAACTACTCCTATAAGTGTTTTATATTTAAATTGTTTTGCTAAATCAATTGGAAAAGATTTTAGTAAAATCGCACTTCTTCCTTCTTTTGAAACTGAAATTATTGAACTAAAGTTAAGCATATAGAAACCTTGTCCGATTGCTAAGAATGTAGCATATCCTACTGAACTTCTTATATTGACCATTAATGTCTCCATTATATTGATATTTATTTTCTGTGCAAAATTAAGAATTCCTATAACTGCTGCCATTGTTACTGCAGGATATATTAATGGCATTAAAATACATTGTATAAAAAATATTGGTGTCCTAAACATTACCTTTAATTCTTTTAATATATATGTTTTTGAAGCTAATTTCTTTTTAAAATCTTTTACAGTTAACTTCTCCATGACCTTTCTATCTTTTTGTCCATTAACTATTGTTCCTATTGCACCTTTTAAATATATTGTTGAAATTATATATCTTATAGCTATGAAAACTACTATTGTTTCTACAACATATACTAATATGTTTTGTAGTCCTATTACATTATTATAGTTCAACAAAGTATTCATTATTGGTTTTATTAAAACAAACCTTTCAGAAATTTCTCTTGATAAACCATTTGCCTGGAGTATTACTCTTTCAAATGTTGATACTGAAAATTCTTCTGTTTCTCCTCCTGTAAAATTTCCTAGTACCACTCCTAAAAGTAAAATAGCTAAAATAATTGTTATATACATTACTTTACTTTTGTTTTTTATAAAATTTGTAAATCGCATAATTATTGCAATTATTAATGTTGTAATTGATATTGGTATAATTGGTAATACCAGCAATATTATTAATAAATATAGATAAAATAGTCCTGAAACTTGTGTAATTACTCCATATGTTATTGCCGGAATTGCTAACATTAAAGCTTCCATTTCATACTGTGAAATTATCATATCTACCATTTTTGCATGTACTAAATCTTTTGGTTTTATAGGTAGTCTCAAAAATGTATTTAAATCTTTTGAAAAATATAAAGTATTTAATGCATGAAATATGCTTTCTGAAAATACTATTATAAAATTCATTAAAAGAAGCATATTAACAAAAGCATATGATTGTCCTATTTCTCCTAGCCTTTTTGTTGCTATTACACTAAATACTATCATTATTATCGCTAGAAATCCTGAAACAATAAGAAAAGCTAAAACAGTTAATATCTTACTTCCACTAGTCAATTCTTGTCGTTTAGAATTTTTTAATATAACACTCGTTAAAGTTTTCACTTTTTCCTCCTATTCTCCAGTTATTTTCAAGAATGACTCTTCAAGAGAAGTATTTGTTTTTGATTTTTCTTTTAATTCTTTAACTGTCCCTACAAATATTACTCTCCCTTTATCAATAACTGCGATTTTATCACATATTTTTTCTGCAACATCAAGTACATGTGTTGAGAAAAAAACTGTATTTCCATTTTTAGCATGTTTTCTCATTAGTTGCTTTAATAGATATGATGCCTTAGGATCTAATCCTGTTAGTGGTTCATCTAAAATCCAATTTTTAGGATTGTGCATTAAAACACTTATTATCAATAACTTTTGTTTCATTCCATGTGAATAAGTCTGTATTCTATCTTTTAAGTCATTATAAATTCCAAATTCTTTAGCTAGTTTTTCTACTATTTCTAGTCTTTTTTCTGGCTTAACTTCATACACATCTCCTATAAGATTTAAATATTCTAGTCCTGTAAGTTTTTCGAATATTTCTGGTGTATCTGGCACAAACCCAAATCTTTTTTTTGCTTCTATTGGGTCGTCTGTTATGCTTTTTCCATCTATCAAAATGTCTCCTTCGTCCATATTTAGTATTCCTGTTATCATATTTATTGTAGTAGTTTTACCGGCTCCATTAGGTCCTATAACTCCAAATACAATTCCATCCTCTATTGTAAAATTAATATTGTCAATTACTTTTTTTCCTTTAACATAAGATTGGCTTACATTCTTAATTTCTATCATAAGTTTTTTATATGATATATTTAAATATCATATTCCTCCTTCTTTATTAATAATTCTGAAACTTATTAAAATTAACAATTTCATATT
Organism: uncultured Clostridia bacterium; assembly: GCA_947625665.1. Taxonomy (GTDB): domain Bacteria; phylum Bacillota; class Clostridia; order TANB77; family CAG-508; genus CAG-269. The sequence goes on from CANQPF010000001.1 coordinate 49,008, forward strand.
TATCAGTTTCTACTTTCGTATTTAGTACTGCCTCTAAATCATGATTTTGTATTAATTTTTCTTTTTCTTTTTTCGTCAAGCTCTTTTTTATATGATACTCTAATTTTGATGCCAATGGCCTATCGTCTGCTTTCCATACTGCCTCTAACTTCTTTGCTTTATGACTTTTTGTATATTTAGCACATTTTTCATCTTGTTCGAAATGCTCTTCCATTCTCTTTTCTAGATTTTTTGTTATACCTGTATAAATAGTATTATCTTCACATCTTAACATATATATGTAATACATTTCTCACCCTTCTTTTGATAACAAGATTTTATAAAATCTTTCTTCTTTTATTTTTGAATTACTTGAATCTATGAATTCAATATGCCCATTATTTAACTTTTCTTCTCTCAATAATCCTTGTTTATTCAATATATCTTTCAAATGCAATGCTAAACTATAAGAACCATCAAAAAATCTAACATTCCCTAAGTGCTTTGAAATCTCATTTTTTATTAATGGATAATGAGTACACCCTAATACAACATTTTTAACTTTACCTTTATATTCTTTTAGATTATCTTCCAAATACTTTTCTATTTTTTCTTTATTTCCATCCTCTATTATATCTGCTAAGCCTACGCAGGATAATAGATAAGTTCTATTATTATTATATTTATTGTATAAAATGTTGAATTTTTCACTTTCTATTGTTCCTTTTGTCGCCATTACTAATGTTACATCTTGAGGATTTTGGTCGTGAACAACTTTATAAGCTGGTTCTATTGCTATAAATATTTTATTTGGATATTTTTCTCTTAATTTACTGGTAGCTATTGCACTTGCTGTATTACATGCAATTACTACTGCCTTACAATCTCTTCTAAACAGCATTTGAACTATTTCATCGCTTATCTTTATTAATTCCTTTTTATCTTTATCACCATACGGATTATTTTTAGAATCACTATAATATATAAACTCTTCATTTGGCAATACTTTCAGTATTTCTCTTAAAACTGTTACTCCTCCAACACCTGAGTCAAATATTCCTATTTTACTATTTTTATTCATTTTATCATTCCTCCTGGGCAAATCAAGCCTTTATTGGTATGAATAATCTACACTATTTTAGTTATTTTTTCCTTTATCTTTTCTAAAGCCTGCTTTCTAGCACTAATTCTATTTTTTTCTTCCTCTGAAATTTCTGCTAAAGTTTTCCCGTTTTCTAATTCAAATATTTCATCAAATCCAAATCCATTTTTTCCTCTAAGTTCTGTTGTAACATATCCTTTTATTTCTCCTGTTACAGAATAAGTTTCTTTTCCATTAGAAACTGCTACTGCTGTAACATTCGTTATTTGTCTTTTTTCTTTAGGAACACCTTCTAGTTTTTCTAAAATTCCTAGATTTCTATCTCTATCTGTCCCTGGCATCCATCTTTTTGTATGAACTCCTGGAAATCCATCTAAGCAATCTATTAATATTCCTGTATCATCTGCTATTACAATTTTTCCATTTAATAATTTTGACAATTCTTCAGCTTTTTGCCTAGCATTGCCTTCTATTGTGTCTTGATTTTCTTCAATATCATCTATTACATTTAACTCTGACATAGGTATTATTTCATATTTATCTAATATCTCTTTAGCTTCTCTAATCTTCCCAGGATTATTTGATGCTATTATTAATTCTGTCATATTTTTTCCTCCTATATTTTCTTCTTTATTATAATATTAAAAGTATAGCTTTTCAACTATACTTTTAATAAAATTTATTGTAAATTAGTGGTTTTACTCATATATAACGATATCATCATTGTTTAAAGATTTTTTAACATCTATTACTCTCTGGTTTTCTGATCCTTTCCATTTCAGTTTTGGATTTCTAAGTTTATCAACATATAGTCCATCTACTAATACATCTATATATTTTAAAACTTCTCTATTTTTTAAATCTTTATATTGAAATCCTGACCATACCCAAATATCTTTTTCAGGGAATTTTTCTTTAAATGCCTTTGCAAGTTCTTCAGTACCATTTATATTTTTTGGATGTAGAGGTTCTCCTCCTAATATTGAAAGTCCCCTTATATTCTTATTATCACATAATTTCAAAACTCTATTTATTGTTTCTTCATTAAATTCCTTTCCTCCACAAAAGTCATGTGTTTCAGGATTAAAGCATTGCTCACAATTAAAGCTACATCCTTGTTCAAATATTGATACTCTTACACCTGGTCCATTAGATATATCCATTTTTCTTATTTTATTATATCTCATAAGTATTTCTCCATTTCAATTCTAAAAATTACTTTCCAAATACTTATCTTAGTTATCATCTTTATTATCAAGATGCAATACTCTTTCTTTAATCTCTTGAGTTCTTCCTTTGTTCCAGAAATTACTTCCTATATATCCGCAAGTTCTTCTTGCTACATTTAATGTATCATGGTTTCTGTTTCCACAATTAGGACAATACCATTCCATATCGTCGTCTATCAATATTTCTCCATCAAATCCACATTCTTGACAATAATCAGATTTTGTATTTAATTCTGCATACATTATATTGTCATAGATAAATTTGATTACCTCTAAAACTGCTTCTATATTATTTTGTAAGTTTGGTGTTTCTATATATGAAATAGCTCCTCCTGGACTTAATTGTTGGAATTCACTCTCTAGCTTTAATTTTTCGAATGCATCTATTTCCTCAAATACAGGAACATGATAAGAATTTGTTATGTAATCTCTATCTGTTATTCCTTCAATCTCTCCGAATCTCTTCTTTAGTCCTTTTGCAAATTTATATGTCGTTGATTCTATTGGTGTACCATATACACTATAATCAATCTTCTCATTTTCTTTCCATTCTTTACATTTATCATTTAATTTTTGCATTACTTCTATTCCGAATTTCTTACCTTTTCCTCCGTCTGTATGACTATGACCTGTCATGTATTTAACACATTCATAAAGTCCTGCATATCCTAATGATAGCGTTGAATATCCGTTATGCAATAATTCATGTATACTTTCATCTTTATCTAATCTTGCAAGTGCTCCATGTTGCCATAAAATTGGAGCTACATTGCTTGTCGCTTTAGCTAGTCTGTTGTGTCTAATTTTTAATGCTTTATGACATAGTTCTAATCTATCTTCAAATATTTTCCAGAACAATTCTTTGTCTTTTCCTGAAGAAAGAGCGACATCTACTAAATTTATTGTTACGACACCTTGATTAAATCTTCCATAATATTTTGGTTTTCCTTCTTCATAATCAAGTGCTTTTGAAGGATTTCCTTCTGTTGTCCAAGGTGTTAAGAATGAACGACATCCCATACAAGGATAACAATTTCCATTTCCATATTTATCAATTTTTAGTTCAAACATTTTCTTTTCAGATATATAATCTGGAACCATTCTCTTTGCAGTACATTTTGCTGCAAGTTCTGTTAAATACCAATATTTGCTATCTTCATGCATATTGTCTTCTTCTAAAACATATAACAATTTTGGAAATGCTGGCGTTATATATACTCCCTTTTCATTTTTGAATCCTAAAATTCTTTGATTCAAAAATTCTTCTATTATCATAGCTAGTTCTTCTTTATATTCTTCTGTCTCTCCTAAATACATACAAACTGATAAGAAAGGTGCTTGTCCATTTGTATTTGTCATGCTGTTAACTTGATAATTAAATGTTTGCACTCCATCAGATACTTCTTTTTTAGTATCTTGCATTGCATATTTTTTACAATTTTTTTCTGATTCTCCTCTTTTTTTGTATTTCTCATAATAATTATTATAACTACTTCTTACAAACGGTGCTAAATGAGTTAATGAAACTGTCGCTCCTCCATAACTTGATGATGTAACTGCAAGTATTATTTGAGTTGCAATAGTTGAAGCTGTTATAAATCTATGTGGTTTTTCTATCATTACGCCATTTATAATAGTTCCATTTTGAAGCATATCTTCTAAATTAACTAGTTCGCAATTGTGTAAAGCATTTTGTGCAAAATAATCTGCATCATGGAAATGAATAATCCCTTCATCGTGAGCTTTAACAACATCTTCTGGTAATAAGAATCTTCTTGTAATATCTGTACTTGTAATTCCAGCTAAATAGTCACGTTGAGTAGTAACTACTTTGGCATTCTTATTTGAATTTTCGTTATTCCAATAATCATTTTCTCCCTCGATTAATTCTTTAATTGTTTGATCTGTTGTATTTGCTTTTCTAACTAATTCTCTTTTGTATCTATATGTGATATATTTTTTAGCTAATTTGTATTTAGAAATCTCCATTAATTTTTGCTCAATTATATCTTGTATATCTTCAACTAGTATTCTTGGTTTATTTAAACTTTCGATATATTTTATAATATCTTTAATTTGTTCTTGAGTTGCTCTTTCTTTTCTTTGCACTTCATTGTTAGCCTTTTTTATTGCAATTCTAATTTTCTCTGGATTATAATCCACCGTGTTTCCATCCCTCTTAATAATTTTCATATCACATTTACTCCTTTTCCTTAGCTTTTGATTTTTTATTTTATTTCTCTGTTATTTTTCTTGATACGATTTTATCATAAGAAAACTTTTTGTATGTTGCAATTGCAACATATTATTTTTTATTAAATTAAAAAGCTACTCCCATAAGAAAAAGAAACAAATATTTCATTTTCGTTACAAATTTATTACTATTTTATGTTTTTTTATCAAGTACAAAAAAGTAGCAAGATAAATACTATCTTACTACTTTTAACAATACTAAATTTTAACTTTTAATTGTTTACATATAATCTTTTTTTGAGTTATATGAAATACATATATATGTTTTATACTTTTCTTTTAATTTGTTATATGCCCTTTTAGCTATCTCTTTATTTTTAAATATTCCAAAAACACAAGATCCTGAACCTGTCATCATACTTTGAACTGCATCTAAAGAAAGTAATTCTTGTTTTATAATACGTATTATATCATTTTTTTCTATAATTACATCTTCAAACGCGTTATACATATTATCTCTCAAATCTTCAATATTTCCATTTTGTAGAGCCTCCACTATTTCGTTAGTTTTGTCTTTTTGTTTTATTCCTTCTTCTGAATCAATTTTTTGGAACATTTCCTTAGTATCGCAATTCAATTCTGGTTTTATCACTACTATATAATATTTTAAATTTGTGTTCAATGGTGTTACTATGTTTCCTATACCTTCTGCAAGCAAAGCTTTATTATATAAACATGGAACTACATCTGCTCCTATTTCTTTACTTATATTTTCGACTTCTTTTTTTTCCATATTTAACTTAAACAATTTATTCATGGCTAAAATAAAACTTGCTCCATCTGTGCTCCCTCCTGCCATTCCAGCTTGCATAGGAATATTTTTCTTTAATAAGACTCTTATCCCGCAATTAATCTTACTTCCATATAATTCTTTTAATTTTTCATATACCTTATAAATAATATTTTCTTTATTATTCAAGGATTCTACATTTGTCTCTAAAATAAACTGATCTTCATCTATTTTATTTATATATAACTCATCATATAAATTAACCTTTTGAAATACAGATTTCAAATTGTGATAATTATCTTCTCTTTTATTTAATATTAATAAATTTAAATTGATTTTTGCCCTTGCTTTAGTGTAAATTTTATTCATTTATCTTCTCCTTATAAATATGGATTCCACTTATAAATTAAATCTTTGCTAACATTCATATTTCCAGTTCCTACTCCAAGTTTTATATCTGGTTTTTTATCTCCATGACAATCTGTACCTGCTGACATTAATAAATTATATTTCTTACAATATTTTTTTAGTGTGTCGATCTGTTCTTCATTAAAACTTGAATGACATACTTCTACTCCATCTATAATTCCATCTTCTCTCAATTTATCTAAGAATTCTATTTTGTTGTCCATATGGTATCTATATAAATGTGCAACAAACATCTTTCCTCCTGCTTTTCTTATTTTGTCAGCAACGTCTTTTGCATTAGGAAATATTGATTCTACATTTATATATACTGGGAATTTTTTGTTAGTTACGCAACGCTCAAAATATCCTCGTTCCATATTCCATTCTTCATCTGTAAAATACTTTTTGTTTTCAAGATGTTTTTTTATTTCTGGAAAAATAACTTCTACTGGCCATCCCATTGTTTTGTCATACTTTAAATTTCCAATTTTTATATTATTTTTTTTACAACTTTCACACATAAGTCTAAATTCTTCTTTTACGTCTAATTTTCTTTCTTCACATTCTTTCGTTACCCACTCTTCGACCTTTTTATAATCAAATCCATAGCCTAATAAGTGAAAATATATTCCATCATGTACCACACTAAACTCTGTTCCAGGTATTAACTTTCCTGTATAGATATCACCATAATTCATATTTGCTAACTCTTTTTGTCCTTTGATTGTATCATGGTCTGTTACCGCTAGCACTTCAATATTGGCTTTTTCTGCTTCTTCTAGCATTTTTTTCATGCTCCATGTACCATCAGAAAAATTTGTATGAGTATGTAAATCAATCATTTTATTTCCTCCTTATACTATTTCTTTAAATACTTTTCCTAATCCTTGGTTTATTACTAAATCTGCTTTATTATCAAATGTTGTTTGATCCTTATTAATCAAAACCAAATTTCTTCCTCTAAAATAATTTATCAATCCACTTGCTGGATAAACTGTCAATGAAGTCCCTGCAACAATTAGTAAGTCAGCATTATAAATTGCTTCAATTGAATTTCTAATAGTTTTGTCGTCTAATCCTTCTTCGTATAGAACAACATCTGGTTTAATTATTCCTCCACATTCACATGTAGGTATTTCATCCTTGTTGTCAAATATAAATTTTCCATCATAAAATTTATTGCATTTCATACAATAATTTCTTAATACACTTCCATGCAATTCGAATACATTCTTTGATCCAACTTTTTGATGTAATCCATCTATATTTTGAGTAATTATTGCTTTAACTTTCCCTTTTTGCTCTAATTCAGCTAACTTAATATGTGTTATATTTGGTTCATATTTTAGCGAATTCATCTTTTCTCTATAAAACTTATAAAATTCTTTTGTGTTATGCATAAAAAAGGTATGACTTAATATTTCTTCTGGTGGATACTTATATTTTTGATTATATAATCCGTCTTTACTTCTAAAGTCAGGTATTCCACTTTCTGTTGAAACTCCTGCGCCTCCGAAAAAAACTATATTGTTACTTTCCTCTATCATTTTTTTTAATTTTTCAATTTCTTTCTCCATAACCAATCACCTTTCCTTTATTTATCGGGGAGAAAAAAGACAGCAAGTGCTGTCTTCTCTTTACTTACCCTTGTTTATTATTCCTTTAATAACACCTAAATCATTAGCTGTTGTAATTTTTATATTTGTATAATCTCCTTCTATAACTTTTATCTTATAATTATCTTTTTCTAATAGCATACAATCATCTGTAACTTCTTCGTCCTTATATTTTTCATGCATTTTTAATAATGTTTTTCTTTCAAAACATTGAGGTGTTTGAATTGCCCATGTATTACTTCTTTGTGTTGAATTTACTACAACATTATTATCATTAGCTATCTTTATTGTGTCTGTTGCTTTAACTCCCATTGTAACTCCTTTGAATTCATCCATACTTTCAATACATTTATCTATATATTCTTGTCTTATTACAGGTCTCGCTCCATCATGAATAATTACAATATCAGAGTCTGTTTCTTTTATTGCATTATATACAGAATCTTTTCTTTCTCCACCACCAAAAACTATATTTGCCTGTTTACTAAGATTTTGTCTAGATATTATTTGTTTTACATTTTCGACTTCGTTTGGTTTTGTAGCAATAATTATATTATCTATATAATTATTTTTATTAAACTCATTTAAGCTATATGATAGTACAGTATTTTCTTCGTTTATCGCTTCAAAGTTTTTATTTCTGTTTTTTCCGTATCTAATACTGTCACCTGCTGCTAATATTATAGCTGTAACCTTCTTTCCTTTTATCAAAATAAGTTCCTCCTAAAAAATTGCAGAGCACATTTTCTGCACCCTGCATAGCTCTTAAATGTTACACTCATTATACTAAATATGTATTTTTTTGTCAACTTTTATAACAATGAGTTTTTCCTTATTCCTTACTGAAAAATATTTTTTATTGCTTTCTTACGTATCCTTTGTATTGCATTATCTACTGACTTTACAGGAGAATCCAATTTTTTTGCTATTGTTACATAACTTTCCCCTTTTATAAATCTATCTAAAACTTGTTTTTCAAATTTACTTAGAGATTTTTCTATTGAATCTTGTATTTCTTGATAATATTCTTTTTTCATTATAGTCTCTAATGGATCTTCTATCAAATGACTATCAAAAGTGTCTATCAATTCGACACTTTCTTCATCATTTTCATAAGCAGAAGTATTTAGAGATAAGTAAGAATTTAATGGAATATGTTTTTGTCTATTTGATGTTTTTATAGCTGTTATCAATTGTCTTTCAATACATATATTAGCAAATGTTTTAAAAGAACTCTCTTTATCAGCATCAAAACTTTTTATAGCTTTAAACAAACCAATCATTCCTTCTTGCAATATATCATCTTTCTCTCCACCTATTATAAAGAACTTGCTAACCTTAACATTTACTAATTCTTTATATTTAGTTAATAAGTATGTTAAAGCTTGTTCATCACCATTTTTTATATATGATATTATTTCTTCATCTGTTTTATCATTGTACATATCTGCGAAATAAAATTTTTCCTGTTTTTGCATATATTTAAGTACCTCCATGCAGTTATCTCTCTGCAACCATTATATATTCGTATTTTTTTAAAGTCAAGCAGTTTTTAGCTATTTATTGACTTTATTTTTAAAAATAACAAATTTAACCCACCAACTCAATATAAGTAAAATTGAGTTAATGGGTTAAACCTTATTTATTAAGTTCTTGTTTGATTATTTGCCATATATTCTCTGTTTCCATTCCTTTTTGCCATTCTGCAACTCCAGTCAAATTATTTTCAGTTATTAGAGATAGTTTTTGTTTTAATGAATCTTCATCTTCTACCCACATTTTCATTGTAAATCCTTTATTTTCATATTCTACATATTTTTGTTTTAATTCATCATCCCATTTTGCTTTAATCCCTTGTGGTAATGTTGAATCTATATCTTTCATATTAACAATTTTACTTGTTGCTTTTCCGTCATCTCCTTCTGCCCATAATCTCGTATAGAATGGTATTCCTAATATTATTTTATCTGAACTTATCTCTTCTGTCGTTAAAAATTTTTCTAAACTCAATTTTACCCAATCATATCCCGCAGTTGTACCTGCTTTGGTACTTGATGTTCCATATTGATCATATCCCATAAATACAATGTAGTCTGCTACATTTCCTATTATATGTCTATCAAAGCACAATGACCAGGTTTCTCCTCCATCAGGAGCTGTAACATCAACTGATGTAACATCTCCATTTTCTTTTAGTCTAGGTGTCAATTCTATGATAAATCTAGAAAATAAATCTATATCTTCTTGTTTCATGTTTTCAAAATCTACATTTATTCCATCTAAATTATATTCAACACATAAATCTGAAATATTTTCTATTATTTGTTTTCTTTTATTATAATCATTCATAATTTCTGATGTCACATCCATCATGTTTTCTCCTGCATTTGAAAACATAGGCCATACTTTATATCCATTTGCATGCGCCCATTGTATATATTTTTCTCCTGCTCCACCTATATTAACCATTATTTCACCTTTATCAGTAAGATGGAAAAATGATGGTGAAACGACATTTACTCCGTCAATTCTTGTTCCGACTCTATCTGGTGCTTCTTTAGATTCTGAGAAATAATCCCAAATCAAATTTATCTTACCTTCAACTTGCTTTTCTTCTCCCATATCTTGCCTTACTGTTATTTCATTATCAAGTTTTTTAGTTTTTATAAATCCAATTCTTCCATCTGCTGTCCTTACTCTTGTCCATCCATCTTCCATGTCTTTTATTTTGACAACAGATTCACCTTTTCTTACTCTAGCAATTGTTTTTGAAATAAAGTTCCTTGAAGATTTTACTGCTAGATTTTTCTTTACTGTACATTTCTTTTGCTCTCTATCTAAAGAATCCATTATTATTATTTTTGTATCTTCATTATATTCAATATCTATTCCATATATATCTTTCATTTCAGAGATAGGTAAATAAACTTGTCCATTTTCATTTTTAGCTCCTGCTTTAATTTTTACATCAGAACCATTTATATTTATTGTGTTGTTTTCAAATCCTATTTCTGCTATTTTCTTATCATAAGTTGTAACTACCATATTGTCTATTTGATAGATATAATTGTCAAAGAAGTTTTGTATATCTGGTTCTGATAAATAAATTATATTATTTTCTATTAAAATGTCATTTTTTAAATTATTCGTTATATTATTGTTATTTATTACTAAATTTATTTTTTTATTTTTTCCCAATATAATATACTCGTTCAATATAAGAGCTAATATTATTAATAATATTATAGCTATAGTAACTATCACTATTTTTTTTGTTTTTTTATTGTTTACTGCTCTTGTTTTCCCCATGTTTATTACCATTCCTCTCTTCTGTTTATTTTTAATTTTAAGTGTCTTCATTGTATATTAACTTTTAAAATAAAGCAACAATTTTGTCAAATTTTTTAAATTCTTATAGTATTAAAAATGGTAATAAGTGTTACACCTACATCTGCAAATACTGCTTGCCACATATCTGCTAATCCAAATAAATCTAATATCATAATTATTATTTTAATAGAAATAGCAAATACTAAATTTTGTTTAATTATTTTATTAGTTTTCTTTGAAATATTTATTGCGTCAACTATCTTATTTATTTCATCTGTCATTATAACTACATCAGATGCTTCAATGGCTGAACTCGATCCTATTCCCCCCATTGAAATTCCAATATCTGCTCTTGCTAATACTGGACTATCATTTATTCCATCTCCTACATAAGCTACTTTTTCTGAAGTCTTTAACTCTTGTTCTAAAGCTTTGTATTTATCTGTTGGTAACATTTCAGATTTTACTTCACCTATTCCGATTTCTTTTCCTATTTTATCAGCTATTTCCTTTTTATCTCCTGTAAACATTTTTGTAATAATATGTTTTTTATGTAATTGTTGTATTGTTGATTTTGTTCCTTTTTTTATCTGGTCACTTAATACTATCTCTCCAATAATATCATCATCCGCTTTTACATATAATGTTGTTCCTAATTTTACTTTTTCTTTATTATTTTCCTTAGCAATGTTATCTCTAATTCTACTTATGAATTTTAAATTTCCGACCTTTATAAGTTTTCCATCATATTTATATTGTATTCCTTTACCTGAAACTTCTTTAAATTCAGTTACATTTTTTGTATCTATATCTTCTATTCTTAATTCTGCTTTTACTTTTCTCACTATTGACTCTGCTAGGGGATGTTTTGATAGACTTTCTCCTACTCCTAAATATGTTAAAATTTGTTTCTTTGTATAATTATTATCTAGAATTTTAAATTTAGTTACTACAAATTTTCCTGTTGTTATAGTTCCTGTTTTATCAAAAATTATTTTTTTTACATCTTTTATTCCGTCAAGATAGTCACTACCTTTAATCAAAATCCCTTTTTTAGATGCTCTTCCTATACCAGTAAAATATGAAAGTGGTACAGAAATCGCTATAGAACATGGACAAGAAATAACTAAAAATATTAAGGCTTTATATATACTTTCACTATAATTTACTTTACTAAATATTATTGGCATCCCAATTGCTACAAGTATTGCTAAAAAAATAACAATAGGTGTATAGATTTTAGCAACTTTTGCAACAAATGTCTCCGTTTTAGCTTTTTTATCAGTTGCATTTTCAACTAAATTCAATATTTGACTAACAGTACTATCTTCGTAAGTTTTATTAACCTTAACTTCTATTATTCCAGCAACATTTATTCCCCCAGATATAACAGTTGAATTTTTACGTACTCTTACATATTTAGTTTCTCCTGTTAAAGCTGAATTATCTAACTCAGTCTCTCCTTTTATTACAACTCCATCAAGAGGTATTTTTTCTCCTACTTTAATAACAATAGTATCTCCTACTTTTACTTTCTCTGGATCTACTTTTTTTATTCTTCCTTTTATTCTTAGGTTTGCATATTGTGGTTTTATATCCATTAAATCAGAAATAGATTTTCTAGTAGTATTAATAGCTTTTGATTCCAATATTTTTCCAATTTCATATAGAGTGATAACCATTATTGCTTCAAAACCTTTATTTACAAAATATGCACCAATGCATGAAATAACTATTAACATATTTTCATCTAACACTTTATTTTTTAACAGTTGTATTATTGCCTTTTTTGTTGTTTTACATAGCAATAAAACTAGTGCAATTATTAAACATATATTAGCAAAATTTCTTCCCATATCTGCAAATATGCCAAATCCAAATATTAATAAAGCTAAAGCTATACGACTAATATCAGTACTAGTTCTTTCAGTATTTTGTATATTTTCACCTACCTCATGAAGAGTAACTCCTGATTCTACAGTTCTTATTTCTTTTTGTAAATTAGCTTTTATGTTTTTTGTCTCATTTGCCTTTAAAGATATTTTTGATGTTGCAAAATTCACAACTACATCTTGATATTTATCCATTTTCTGCAAATGTTCTTCCACTTCTCTTGCACAATTTGCACAATCTAATCCTTTTATAATAAATCTATAGCTCTTCAATATGTTCACGTCCTTTCTTTACAATCTGTGCTATATGTTCATCATCTAAACTATAATAAACAACTTTACCTTCTTTACGATATTTTACTAGTTTAGATTGTTTTAATATCCTTAGTTGATGGGATATTGCAGATTGTGTAGTCATCACTATATTTGCTATATCACATACACATAATTCCTCTTTCATTAGAGCATATATTATTTTCATTCTTGTTGAATCTGCAAATACTTTAAAAAATTCAGCTAAATCATAAATCAAATCATCTTTAGGCATTGTTTTTTTTACTTTTTCTACAGTATCTTCGTGCATGACAGTACACTCATAAATATTATCTTCCATATTTTTCTCCTTCCTGTACAGTGAACTATACCATCTCTTATATTTCACTTGAACAAAATTTTATTTAATTTATTTTATGTTTATATATGATTATATGTTCATATATTTATTTTAGCCTTTTTAATTATTCCTGTCAATATTTTTATTTAAATTTTAGAAAATGTTATATTCCCGTAATATTTGTATATACTTTCCTATACATACAAAAAAGCGAATCTTTTTTTAAGATTCGCTTTTCTATATATTTTTACAGAGATATTATTTCGGCTTTGTATATATTATTTTTGTGATATATTGATATTATTTATATATCCTTGAGCATCATAGTTAAATGATACTGAATATTTATTGTTAGATTTTATTGTTGATGCTCCTTTTGATATCTGACTTCCTGTATATTTTGCAATAGCTGTACCTGCTGAAAAAGTTACACTGATTTTTGGATTTGTTCCAACACTATTACTTGAAATTACGTTTTGAATTAATGTTTTTACTTGTGCTCCAGTCTTAACTCCTGCACTTTGCGTAAATTTCGCATTAAATTCTTGTACTGCTGTATTCTTTCCTTTTACTGTTACCTTAAATGATGCCGTCTTTCCTCCATAAGTTATATAGATTGTTTTTACTCCTTCTGTTGTTGAGTTAAATCCTCTTGTTGATACTCCTGCTGATTTCATTGAAAATGCTGTTCCTGTGTTATCATCATAATTTGCTTGTATACATCCTCCTGATAAATCTAATTTTTCTCCGATGTTGTATACTGTTTTTGCTGGCAATCTAGTTACTTTTAACTCTACCACTTTGTCTGATTGTACTATTATCTTTAATGTCGTTGATTTTCCTTTATAGTATATTGTTATTATTTTTGTTCCTGATGTTGATGTATCTATATAGCTTGTCGTTACTCCTGCTGCCTTCATTGATATTGTTGATGTTCTTCCATCTCCATATTTTACTTTTAACGTACCTCCAGTTAAGTTTAATGTTGAACCTTTTTTTATTAATGTTGCAGGTTTCTGAGCTACTGCTATACTTTTTACTGTTGTACTTCTATTATCTACTACTTTTACATTAAATGATGCCGTCTTTCCTCCATAAGTTATATATATTGTTTTTACTCCTTCTGTTGTTGAGTTAAATCCTCTTGTTGATACTCCCGCTGATATCATTGAAAATGCTGTTCCTGTATTATCATCATAATTTGCTTGTATACATCCTCCTGATAAATCTAATTTTTCTCCGATGTTGTATACTGTTTTTGTTGGCAATTTAGTTACTTTTAATTCTGCCACTTTGTCTGATTGTACTATTATCTTTAATGTCGTTGATTTTCCAGCATATGTTATTGTCATTATTTTTGTTCCTGATGTTGATGTATCTATATAGCTTGTTGTTACTCCTGTTGACTTCATTGATATTACTTTGCTAGTTCCATCAGAATATGTAACTCTTAAAGTTCCTCCATTTAAATTTAATTTTGTACCTTTTTTTACAATTGTTCCATTTGGAATCTGAGCTATTGATATACTTTTTACTACTTTTTGATTGTTATTTTTTACAGTTAAACTTATATTAGTTGATAATCCTTTATATGTTAATTTTATTATTTTTATTCCAGGCGTTGATGAATCAAATTTACTCTTTGTAACTGCATTAGAAGACATTGATATTGTTCCTACTCTTCCATCAGCATAAGATATCTTTAATACTCCTCCTGTTAAGTTTAAATTTTCACCTACATTATATATTGTTTTTGTTGGCATTTTTGATATAGTTAAACTCTTTGGAGAATTATCCTTAACTGTTATTGTATAATAAGCTACTTTATTGCAATATACAAATGCTACTGTTTGTTTTCCCTCTTTTGATGTATTTCCTGAATAATAATTTACATTATTCCACTTAGTAGAATTTCTTGAAATCGTCCAATTTTCTGAAGTTCCATTTTCATAATTTATCTTTAATATTCCACCCGTTACATCTAAAGTTTCGTTTTTGTTATATGTCGTTTTTGTAGGAACTTTTATGAATGATATTCCAGTTACATTTGGTTTTCTTATATTAATATTATAATAAGCAGTTTTTCCACTATAATTAAAAGCTATTCTCTGAACTCCCAATTTTGAAGAATCAAATGAATATGAGTCTACATTTAACCACTTTTCAGAATTTCTCGTAATTGTCCAATTTTCTGAAGTTCCGCTTTCATAATTTATCTTTAATATTCCACCTGTAAAGTCTAAATCGTTTACTCCTTGATAATATGTAGTTTTTGTAGGAAGTTTTGCAAATGACACGCTACTTACATTTGCCTTTCTTACTGTTATTATATATGTAGCAATCTTTCCAGCGTAATTAAATTGTACTGTCTGAGTTCCTAGTTTTGATGTATCTACACTATATGAATTTACATTTCTCCATTTTGTAGAGTTTCTTGATATACTCCAATTTTCTGAAGTTCCATTTTCATAGTTTATTCTTAAAATACCACCTGTAAAATCTAAATCTTTTGCTCCTTGGTAATAAGATTTCTTCGTAGGCTCCTTTAAAAATGATATATTTTTTACTTTTGGTTCTCTTACTGTTATTGTATAATAAGCAACTTTTCCAGCATAATTAAAGTATACTATTTGAGTTCCTACTTTTGATGTATCAGCACTATATGAATTTACATTTTTCCATTTTTCAGAAGTATTTGAAATTGCCCAATGTTCTAAAGTTCCATTTTCATAAGTTATTTTTAATATACCGCCTTCAAAATTTAAATTATTTTCACCTTTAACATATATAGTCTTTGTAGGAGTTTTTACAAATTCTACTTTTGTTACATTTGGTTTTCTGATTGTTATATTATATGTAGCAATTTTTCCAGCATAATTAAATTGTACTGTCTGGGTTCCTATTTTTGATGTATCTACACTATATGAATTTACATTTTTCCACTTATCAGAATTTCTTGATATAGACCAGTTTTCTGTCCTTCCGTCACTATATGTTATTTTTAATATTCCTCCATTAAAGTCTAAATCTTTTACACCTTGATAATATACTTTCTTTGTTGGCTCTTTTGCAAATTCTACTTTTGTTACTATTGTTGATTTATTTGAAGTTGACGTATCTGGTGTTGCTGGTGACAAGTTATATGGAGCTGGTGTAGCTATCTCTGGTGTTGGCGTTATAACATTTTTATTACTATCTTTATTATCTATTATTCTTATATTATTATCTGTTTTTACTTCTCCTGAAGTTTCTAACATACTATCATTTTTTATCTCATTTGCTATTTCTGAAGGTTCTGCAGTCATTTTTGATTCTTTGTTTTCTTTTACTGTTACATAAAATTTAGTCTGTTTTCCTTGATATTCGACATTTATAGTTTGTATTCCTACCTTTTCCTTGTTATAACCAGTTATTTTAACATCTTTATGCTCTGCAGGTATTAGCTGAGTTCCTCCCTTTGTATCTGTTGCCATGATAGTTGCTCCTGAAAGGTCTAACTCTTCCCCTTTTGTATAAATGTTCTTATTAGGTACTGTTCTCATACCTATTCTAGCAATTGTTCCTAATATTTTTGATGTTGTAACTCTTACTTTTGCGGCAATATTGACTTCTTCCTGTTCTTCTGGGCAACCAACTGCTAGAGCAAATTTTTCTCCCATCAATTTAATAGGTTCATCGATAGTTAAAATTAGTTTTCCTTCTTCGTTTATTTTCTTATTACTAATAATATTTGTATATGTACAATCACTTGCTTCTAAACTTTCACTTCTTTGATTTACATATACTTTATATTCTCCGGATTCACTAATATTTTTACTATCCAATTCAATTTCTTCTATGTATTCAACATATTCACTTTTACTAAATTCTGAACCGTAAATATTCAAAGTATCATCTAATTTATGTATTTCTGATCCATTTCTAATTTCGTAATCCTCTATTTTTTCTTTTTTAGTTTCTTCTTCTGTTCCTATCGTTTTTACTACTCCCTTTATTGGCGCTGTTGCAGTAAGATCAGCAGCAAAAACAATATTACTAAAAGAAATAACATTAATAATTATAACTAACACTATAGCAATAATTTTCTTTCTTATTTCAAAACTTTTTCTTTCCATTGTTACATCCTCCTTTATGTAAATTTTATATAAATAATATTTCTAACTTTTATTAAAGCTCTCACTATTTATTATACCATATTTTGCATGATTTTTCAATATTTTACAGGTTTCATAATGCTTTATTTTTATAAAAGTATAGCTTTTTTTTATTTTTATTGATATACTATTTTTAAATTTTATTTTAAAGGAGGTTTGTCATGCCAACACCACATAATAATGCAAATCCAGGAGAAATTGCGAAGACCGTAATAATGCCTGGTGATCCACTTAGAGCAAAATATATAGCAGAGAATTTTTTAGAAAATGCAAAACTAGTTAATGATGTTAGAAACATATACACTTATACGGGTTCTTACAAAGGAAAAACTATATCAGTTATGGCTTCAGGTATGGGTATGCCTAGTATGGGAATTTATTGTTATGAATTATATAAACTATATAATGTCGATAATATAGTTAGAATAGGCTCTTGCGGTTCTTATACTCCTGGTTTATCACTTTTTGATATCATTCTTTCAACTACTGTCTACAGCGAATCAAATTTTGCTTTACAATTAAATAATGAAGATTGTCATTTCGTAGAATCAAATGCTGAGTTGAATAATATTATTATAAACAAATCTAAAGAACTAGGCATTGATATTGTTGCAGGCAATACGGTTACAACAGATTGCTTTGATTTATATATGACAGATGTGAATAAGTTTTTATCTAGAATTCCTGACGAATTCAATCCACTTGCTGCTGAAATGGAAGCATTTTCACTTTTATATACTGCAAAAATTTTAAATAAAAAAGCAGCCTGCCTTATGAGTGTAGTTGATTCAAAATATATTGATACTATTGCAACAACAGAAGAGAGACAAACTGGATTAAATAATATGATAAAACTATCATTAGAATCTGCAATTGAAATGTAAATATTAATTGCCATAAAAAAAGAGCAATCTTTTATATTTAAGATTGTTCTTTTCTTATTGTATAGGAAAAATCACAAGATTTTGACGTATACAACAAGGTTAAGTTTCTTATATTCGTGCGGTTG
>CANQPF010000002.1 GCA_947625665.1 uncultured Clostridia bacterium
TCATCTTTCTTTATTGTGAACCATGCTCCTGCTAAGTCGCCATATTGTTCTAATCCTTTACCATTATCATCAGCTGCGTATTTCCTTATTGTTATCATTTTAAATTCGTCTATTCCTTCAGAAGATATTTTTTGATTATGGAAATGTAATTCTGGAAGATTAGTTCCATCTGCTCCTTTTATGTTTCCATCATTTCCTACTATAAATTCTTGTGGATTAGTTTTATCCTTTTCGTATCCATCTGGTGCAATTTCCTCTGTTACTGTGTATGTTCCTGGTTCTAATCCTGTTAATGTTATTCCGCGTCCTTTATTTTCTATTCCACCGCTAGCATCTCCTGTTGAGAATTTTGCTAAATTTACATTGTCTACATAACCATTAAATTTATATGTACCTTCTGTTCCTGTTCCCGTACCATCAGCATATAAATATTGGTTTGTATCTTTTTTCTTTACTGAGAACCAAGCTCCTGCTAACTCTCCAGATTCTTGTATAACATTATTATTTGAATCTGATGCAAATTTTCTTATAGTTATTGTGTTAGTAGGCTCTCCATTTGGCTGTTCAGATGAACCAGATTTTTGATTATGGAAATGCAATTCTGGTAGTGCCTTTCCTGTATTATCTACTGTTTCACCTTTGTCATTTACTCTAAAGTACTGTGGATTAGTGTTGTCTAAGTTATATCCATTTGGTGCTTTAATTTCTGTTACTGTATAGTCTCCTGCTGGCAAACCTTTTACAGTTATTCCACGTCCTTTATTTTCTACTCCGTTTGCTTCTTCTCCTGTTGTAAACTCTGCATTGTTTTTATTTGCTACGAATCCTTTATATTGATATACTCCCTCTGTACCTGTTCCTACATCCATAGAGCTTACATATTCATTTTGTCCTCTTTGAATGATGAAACGTGCTCCTGCTAGTTCACCAGATTCTTGTATAACATTATTATTTGAATCTGCTGCAAATTTTCTTATTGTTATTGTTTGTTTTTCTGTTATTTTCTTATTATGGAAATGTAATTCTGGTAATGCATTTCCATCTTCATTTACTACATTTCCTCCATTATCTATTACAAATTTTTGTGGGTTTGTAGTGCCTAATTCATATCCAGTTGGTGCTGTTACTTCTGTTACTGTATATGTTCCTGGTTCTAATCCTGTTATGCTTATTCCATGTCCCTTATTTTCTACTCCGTCTTTAGCATCTCCTGTTGTGAATTTTGCTAAATTCATATCATTTACAAAGCCTTTGAATTGATATACTCCTTCTTTATCTGTTCCTACTCCATTAGCACTAACATATTCATTTTGTCCTCTTTGAACTACGAACTCTGCTCCTGCTAATTCTCCAGATTCTTGTATAACTTGATCATTTAACTCTGCTGCAAATTTTCTTATTGTTATTGCTTTTGTATTTGTTACTTTTTCATTATGGAAATGTAATTCTGGTAAGGCTTTTCCTGTATTATCTACTGTTTCACCTTTATTATTTACCCTAAAGTCTTGTGGATTACTATTGTCTAGTTTATATCCAGTTGGTGCCTTGACTTCTATTACTTTATAGTTTCCTTCTGGTAATCCTATTACAGTTATTCCTCTTCCTTTATTTTCTATTCCGTTTGTTTCTTCTCCTGTTGTAAACTCTGCATTATTTTTATTGCTTACAAATCCATTAAATTGATATACTCCTTCTTTGTCTGTTCCTACATCCATTGAGCTTACATATTCTTTATCTCCTCTTTGAATGATGAAACGTGCTCCTGCTAATTCTCCAGATTCTTGTATAACATTATCGCTTGAATCTGTTGCAAATTTCTTTATTGTTATTTTTCCTGCTTCTTTATATTCATGGTTTATTGATAATATTTTTTCGCTTTGTTTAACTTTCCAATCTTCACCTTTTTTGAATACTATTTGATCTTGATGTTTTACTGCTCTTTGTGTTGGATCTAAAACATTTGCAAATAAGTATGCTTCTGCTCCCTTTTCAGGAAGTTCTATTCCACCTTCAGTTTGTAATTTAACTTCTTTAATTCCGCTAGTTACTAAACCTTTATTATTTGGATCATTTTTATCAATTAATATAAAGAATTGTGCTCCGTTTTTTATGTTGTCATCTCCAAGCCCATGTACAGCATATACAAATTGTTTACCATCATACTTATATATTCTATAAGCAAATTTTTGTCCATTATTTGCATAAACTTCAAAGCTTTTTACGTTTCCAGTATATGTTGTTGTTAAAGGTCCTATCTTTATATAGCTTCCATTCTCTATAGAGAATGCTTCTTGAACTATTGCTGAACCTCCAACAGCTTCTAGAGTTGGCTCTTTGTAATTTATTATATTTGCTACATTCTGCTTAATTTGAGCTACTTGTTCTGAAATTTCACTATCTTTTATGTCTTCATTGTCTGCTTGTATATTTGTTAATTGATGTTTTTTTAATAATTCTGTTGCATATTTCCAAACTGCTTTCTGCATAGGTGCTGCTTGTTGTTCAGAAATATATATTTCATTTGCACTTTCACCTGCTCTTGCTTCTACTCCTGAAACCTGTTGAGCTTGCTGCGCTATCCAAGCTAGGGCGACTGATGCTTCATCATAATCATATTTTTGTCCATCTATTGTGTAACCGTCTTTTTTAAATTCAATTTTATTTGTTAATTTTAATGGATCACCATTTCGGAAGGCATGAGCTTTATTTAGACAATATGTTGTAAATCCGTTTTCATATCCTTGTAAATGAATTCCTGAGTTACTGTCTACTACAATGCTACTCATTGTCGAATCTGCAAACGAATTAATTAGTAAGCTTGATAGAACTAAAGTCATCACAGCTATTATTAATTTTATTGTTTCTTTTACTTTGTTTTTCATCAACTCCTACCCCCTTTCCTATAATCCTTTAAAGATATCTTCATTTACTTCTACTGTTTCTTTTTTTATGAAGAATACCCCTATTCCTATCATTGACACTATTATAAGTATTAATGTTGTATAAACAGTTGCTGCACCTGTCTTAACACTTATTATTGTATCTGCTGTTCCATAATCGTCTTCTGATTGTTCACCATTTCCTGGTGCTGAGTCTATATCTATTGTTCCGTTTTTACTATATGACTCTGTAATTTCTGCATTGTTTGTTATTATTCCTGTATTACTATCTGTCATTGTCTTTGTTAATATTAATTTTAATGTTTTTGTTTCACCTGGTTGTATCTCTTGGTTATCTAAGATGTTTGTTCTTACAACAGATCCTGATTGATACCAATCTTTATTCATTTCTGAAGCAAATGTTAAGTCTGTTGGCATTTCATCTTCTATTGTCTTAGCATAACCTGCTGATTCTCCAGTATTTGATACTTCAATGTTGTATTCTATAACAACTGTTGAACCATTCATTTTCTTTGAATCTAATTCAACTTTAGCTAAACTTTCTTTACCAAAGTTATATGTCTTAACTCCATCTTGATTATTTACTGTTACTTTAGATACATATTTATCTAACTCTAAGTCAAATTTTGGTGTTTCCTCTAATCCTAAGTTTACATTTGTTACTTGACTATTTTCATTTACTGATATGATATCTGTTACAGCATAATTTTTATCTTTATCTTCTCCTTCAACATCTAATTTTCTTGATATTGCTTTTGAAGAATCATTCTTATCTGCTCCTTCTTTCTCATAATCAGATATCTTGTATTGTTTTGCATCATAATCAAATACTACAACATAGTCTCCTGTATCTATACCTTCAAACTTATACTCACCTGTATCATCTGTATAAGATTCTAATTCTTTTCCATTTTCATCTTTTACAAATTCATTAGTTTCTACATCTAATAATCTTACTCTTGTATTAGGTATTGTATTTTCAAAATCATCTTTAGAAGCATTTGCATTTATATCTCTCCATGCTAATCCTGCTATTGCTATCTTAGCTGTACCATCTGTTACAGTTGCATTCATTTTATTTTTAATTTCTTTTGCTGTTTTAATTACTTTTCCATATTCTTCTAATGAAGCTTCTGCTTTTACTTCTATATCTTGTGTTAAGTTTTCTTGTTGATTAACTTTTGCTTCTATAACTATTGTTTTTGTCTCACCTTTATCTAAAGTTATTGATGTATCAATATTATTTCCATTAGGTTTAATTGTTTCATTTTTAGAATTTGCTACTCCTATATTTGTTATTGTAAATTGATTTGGTATCGTTGCTTTTACTCTTAAACCTTGTGAAGCAAAATCATTATTATTTTTTACTTCTATATTATATAAAACAATATCTTCTGGATTTACATATCTATTTTCTGTTTCTGAAGCCATTTTAAATTCATATTCTTTAGTTTCTTTTAATTTTACTGTTGTAATTGTTGCATGATATGTTGCTCCTCCACATTTCACTGATCCTGCCATAACTACTTCTTTATTTGAATTAGCTTTTACCTTAAATGTTCCAGTTACTACTTTTGTTTCTCCTGGTTTTAATGATGTTATAGTTAATGTAGATTTATTTTCTGTTTCAAAATCTCCATATAAAGCATTATTTAAAAGTTCTAACTCTTGTGGTGTATTCCAATTTACTTCTAGATTTTTTAATTCGTTGTTTGACATATTTTTTACTATCATATTAGCTTTAAATGTTGAATCTTTTCTATATTCTATTGATTCGTCATCATCATGTGCTATAAAAACTGTCATTTCTTGAGTTTGACCAACTATTGCTTTTAATTCATTTGAAACTACTTCATATTCATTAAATAAAACTTTTGCAACTGCTGTTATTTCAGTTCCTTCTTGTGCTTGTTCATCTGGCGTTGCATATACATTTACTGTTTTTGTTTCTTTAGCTTTTAATGTTCCAACATCTATTGATATTGTTTTGTCATCTATTACAGTATAATTTGCATTTTCTTTATTTACTAATTTTGCTCCTGTTGGTGCATCAACTGTAACTTTGACATTTTCTACATCTTCTTCACCTTCATTGTTAACTTCAACATTATATTTTATTATTTCGTTCTTTTTAACTTGTGTTCCGTTTTGAATTTCTTGATCTCCAATTTCTCCTGTTAATGTTGCGCTAACCTTAGGTGCACTAGGTGTTTTTAATTCTATTGTTGTTGCCTTTACTTCATGCTCTCCAGCTATTTGATTATCACTATATTTTACCGTATATCCTTGTCTCATTTGATTATCATAATCTAAGTTTTCTGGTATTGCTAATTTATAAGATGTCTTTACACCTTCTCCTATTGCCATATTTGATATTTGTACTAAATATTTCTTTACTGCTCCTGCATTTCCTACTGTTGGTTGCCATCTATTGTTTGCATCTTCTATATCATCTGTTGCTTGAGCATTTTCAGTATAATATATTCTTACTTTATTCATATCAATGTTTTCTACTGCTAACTCTGATGCTAAGCTAGAAGCTATTGTATTTTCATATTTTTCTTTTCCGTCTTCTATTGTTCCTTTTGTTCCAACTGTTCCCATTATTTTTACATTACTTATTTCTGTTGGATTATTATTTACTATCTCTGATTCTATTGTAAGAAGTTGTTGGTTTGTTTTTTCTTTTATACTTTTAGTTACTCCCTTTTCCTCACCATAAGTTGCTATTTCTAATTCTGGTATATTATTTGTTGTTACCATTGCTTTTGGAGAAACTATTTGAACTTTTACTTCTGTTGTTCCTTGTGGTTCATTCTTATTATATCTTGTTGCATTTTCATTTGTGTATGTCATTGTTATTACTGAATCTTTTGTTATAGCTTTTTTCTTTAATTTTAAATCAGTATTAATATTTACTACTGTTCCTTTTACTCCAGAACCTTTATGCTCTGTTTGCTCTCCTTCTAGGTCAACATATATTACCATTTTTCCGTTTTCTTGTGCTACTCTTTGTGATTTTACTTTAAACTCGTCTCCATATACTGTACTAACTTCTTTTATTTCAGCACTTTCAACATCTTCTGGAAATTCTATACGTATTGAAGGATTTTTATAAACATCATATCTTGCTTGATTAGAAACCAATGTTGCTTTTAATGTAACATTTTCTTTATCTTGTGCTGTTGATAATGAAGTTTTGTCTAATTCTAATGTAACTTCTGTCTTTGGATCAAGTAGATTTAAATCAGCTGAACTTTCTGAATCACTTAGATCTGTCTTTAGTTTTGGCGTTACATTCATAGATAAAATATGTTTTACATATTCTTTACTTAAATTTGATGCACCATTAAGCTCTTTAACATTAGAAATAGTTAATTTACCTTCTGTCTGAGGAGGTGTTGTTTCAAATTTTAAGTTTTTTACACCTTTGTCATATTCTACTCTTATTTGGCCTCTATTATCTGCTTCTGTATCTTTAGTTATTTCCTTTATAACTTCATCGTTTTCGTTTTTAATTGTTATTTTTCCTTGTTCACCTAATAATTTTACTAATTCGTCTTTATTTATATTTGTACTTTTATAAGTGATTATTTCTGGATTAAATACCCCAGCACCTTCTGTAAAAAATGAATATGCTCCTGGCTCTAATACCATATTTCCAATATCATCTTTATAAGATACAGTTATTTCATTTTTTTCTGTAAAACTTACAGTTTTATCTTCATTTGTTAATAAATAACCTTTATATATGCCTCCACTTAATTTAGTATCTACTGAAACAATTTGTCCGTTTTGTTTTAATTCTACTGTTGCTTTATCCTCTTTTACAACATTTTCTTTTGATGTATATAATGTAGAAATTGTTCTAGTGTTTAACGTAGCTGTTTGATTCTCTTCTATTGAACAATCATTATATTTATAAACTAATGTATATTCTTTGACATTATCTTTTTCTTTCCATGATATTTTGTTATCATCATTATTATAAGTTACAACAACTGTTCCTTTACTTTTATCATATTTTACATTTGAATCATCAGTACGTTCACCATCAATAAGAACTTTTACTTCTTCTGGATATGTTTCTTTTATTTTTGGAGCTTCTACTTGAACTACTTCAGTTTTTCTAGGTACTAAGTTATTTCTTATTTCTGTTTTTATTTTTTGTTGTAATATTGTTCCTGTTACGTTACCTTTTTTTTCAATATAGAAATATTTCTCTATTTCTTGCGAAATATCTCCATCCGGTGTAGAAATCCATATAGGTTTTACTTTAACACTTCCTTCAAGTTCCTTTTCTTTTTGTCTAGTGTTTTTATAGCTACCTGTTAATTTGATTTCGACTTCTTTACTAAAATAGTCACTACTAAAATCTTCTGCTTTTTTGAACTTAATTGGAATTTCAATTAATGCTGTATTATTAGAAGATATATTTGCAAGTTCTATTTCATTTGTATCTGCATTGATATTTTTAACATATCTATTTTCTTTAAAACTGTCTTTGTCAATAACAAAATTTGGATCTTCTATCTTTATTGTTGCTTTTGGTACAGAAAATTTATCTTTTACTTGAACCTTCAAATACAAAATTTCTCTGTCTAATATATTAACTTCTTTTGAGTGCTGTATTCCATTATCGCCAAAATATGCATCAAATTCTATATTCTCTCCTTTCTGTATAGTCATTTGGTTCTCTAGCTCATCACTAACAGCCATTACTATATTTGTTCCTGCTACTGCACAATGTGCAAATAATATGCAAAAAACAATTAGCATGGCTATAAGTTTGTTCGCTAAAGATTTTCTTTGCTTGATTTTTTCCATAGTAATCCCTCACATTCTTCTTACAAAATTTCACTTATTCATATATTAGACTTTTTTTTTATCAATATCAATACTCTCATTTCGACCATTTCTGCGATGTAACAATTTTGTTTCTAGGGAAGGTCGTTTTAGCTTTTTTGATTTACTTTTGTTAAAAATTATTTACATTATTATTACACTTTCTACTTTTTTAGACGTTTTTCGCTGAAAGATCGAATTTCCGTAGGTTTTTCCACTGTAATATTCATTTTTGTGGAAAAATATTTTTTTCAAAAATTTCTTGACAAGTAAAATTTTTTGTAATTTTTTTATATGTTATGTTCCCCATTTTTTCGCGTTTTTTTACTCTTTTACACATTAGATTTTCTTAAAATTATTGCTTAATAGAAACTCTAAAGTGTAATTAAAAAGGGCAACCATTTTTATTATTATGGTTAAACCCTTTTTATTTATTTATAAGAAGATGTTTGCTATATTTATTCGTCTTTACTGTTTCTTTTTTTCTTTTGTTTTCCTATTTTCTTTGGTCTTCCTGCTTTTACTTTAACAACCTTTGCTCTTATTAAAGCTATTCCTGTTGCTGTTACACATAAGATTGCAATTGTTATTATTTTTGTTAATGCTTGTTTATACATTGTGTCATCTCCTGTAGGTGGTGTGAATACAAATGTTGCTGCTGTACTTTCATCTAGCTCCTTAGGTGGCTCAATATTAGCTGCTGTAGTTGGATCACTCGTTTCCCAAGGACCTTCAGGTGTTACTGAAGGATCTGGGTTAGTTTCATGACTCAAATCTAAGAATTCTATTTCTGGTTGATGTCCATTACCATATACTTCACCTTCCGGTAGTGCTCCTCCGTTTTTTCCTACCTGTAATATTTCTAGAGTGTTGTTATATTCCATATCATCTGTATCTGTATTGTCCATCTTCTTAGAAGCTATGAATTTTATTTCTTCTTGTTCTTTTGCTTTTAAGCTTATTTCCCAATCAGGATCCAATCCTGGATCTGATGGCAACATTCCTCTATTAGCTTCCCCATCGTCTGTTTGATCTCTTAATAGTGTCCAATACATCTTATTTATACGTGCTAGACGATTGGCTACATTTAATGCTTGAGCATATTTTTGATAATATACACCAGCACCTTCAGCTGCGTCATATAAAGCTGTTTTATCACTTTCGCTAAATAACCAATCTTTTATTCTGTCAGCTTGTGCATTTACATAACTACTATCATTTCTAAATGATTCGTCATTTCCATCTACTATTCTTTCCCATAAGTCGTTATCTGTCGGTGCTCCACTATCACTTGGACGTTTTAAGTAGTTCATATCATTATCTAAGTAATCTACTATTTTATTCGGTTGTATTTCTACTTCTGGTCCTGTATCACTTGTTGTCTGCCAATAATAGTAAGAATTTCCTTCTGGTGAAACTCCAAAGTTGCTTGCTTCTGATATTGTATCTCCTGCTCCTGAATTATCTTGAACTACATAATCTAAATAACTTTCATTTTTTATTGTATATCGATACGTTATTTCCAAAGTAGAACCCTTCAGTATTTCTTTATCTATTTCAAATTTCATTGTACCTATATCATCTGCTGTAGCCGGATTGTCGTCCTTCACCGGATCTAAGTAAACTCCACCAGCACTTGGCCCTTCAAGTTTCCATCCACCGCTACCAGGTGTGGTATCTTCAACTACCGTTGCATCAAATAATGTTGTACCATTACGCAATACTACTTTTGCTCTATCTATTCTCTTATCTATAGTCATTTTAGTCTTAGGTCTTTCTACTATACCAAAGTCCATGTTAACTATTTCAAAGTATCTGTCGTTTTTACCTTGTCCATCTGATGCTTCTGTTAGGTCGTCGTTCGGTTGTGCATCTGTATCATCTTCTATTGGTATTTCAAATTGTACTGTTTTTGACTGCATCTTTATATTGTATGGTTCTTCGTCTTTTTCGACATTAGTAAATGTTTTATCATCATTACCATATCCTACAGTTTTCATCTTTTCATCTATTTCTTTCCTTATACTTGTTACATCTAATGCATTTGAAAGATTTCTATGACTATTTTCTAAGTACCATCTTGGATTACTCTTATATCTATTATATCTTTCTAGTCCTTCTTCTCCTGCTTTTCCTTTAAACCATGTATTTTTGTATTGTGTTGGCCAAGCTTTTGCCTGGTATCCTGTATCTTTGCCATCTATGGTAAGTGTCTTACCAACAATCTCAGAGTTTTGACCCCATGTGAATCTAATCAGATATTTACCTGGTATGTATCCATCTAAGATATAGTCACCATCACTCGTGGCATCACTTCCAGATTCTTCAGAATGGCACTTACTTGTAAAGCCTTGACCTGTCTCAGAGTACGCGAGCCTGTTGTCTGGAGAACCGGTTGTTATCTTCTGAGCTTTACTAGTATAGTTTCCACTAAGATCAGGATTCTCCTTACTTCCAAATATAAGATCATCATAATCCCACTCACTAGAGTCCAATATGGCTTTTGTATCACCTCTTGGATCACCGCCATTCAGGTCTTCTTGTCCATTTACTATTTCTATAAGTTCTACTATCACTTTATTTACAGGTTTATCTCCTGATCCATTTTCTCCGTCTCCTAGCCATTGTTTTAAGTCAGCTCTCACGCTACTATCCGACTCAGATGCCAGATCGTCAAATACATTTCCTCTCAGTATTCTGTTACCTCTATCAGTTAATGATAATTGGAATACTGGTGCTTCGTCGAAGTCGTCGTCATAAGTTGCATCAACTTGTCCCGGTGTACCATTTCCTACTGCAGAATCTTTATCGACACCCGCATAAGCTGGTCCATCATAAAGAGATTCATGACAGATTGAGTTTTGTCCATATTTAAGTGTTGTATATTGGTTAATCTCAACATAGTTGAAGATTAATAATGTACGTCCACCTTCACTTCCTGTAAACATATCTATACATGGTTCTCTAGGTAGTAGATAATCAGTGTACATAACTATTGATTGACCTGGATCTATTTCATTAGTTACTTCTCTGTATTTCGTTTTTAGTGCTCCTGCACTTACATCTACTACCATTCCCTCTTCAGTTCCATGTTTACTCTCTCCAGTAGGTTTTACATTATTACTTCTCACGTCACTCGACGAGTCTACCCACTGTGCTCCCGCCGGTTCTGCAGCTGTTTCTCCATCTTGTATCATTTCCTGCGTTACATCGGTTACCTGCGTATACCTCGCATCGTAATGACTGACAATTTCATTAGGAACCATCTTAACTCCAGTGCTTTCATTTTTAATTATTGTCCTATATCTTACATGTATTTGTAATCTTCCTTCTTCTGGATTATTATTTGGTATTACTTGTACATCACTTGGATATACTTCTCTCTTATATTGATAGTCCATGTTATTTTCGAATCTTACTTTTACTGTTTTTATTCCTGAGAACAACTCTTCACTGTCTGGAGTTTGTGTCTTATTTCCATATTTATATATATAACTATATCCATTAATATTTATTATTGCTTGTTGTATATCATTTACTAATGATATATCAGGTTGCTCTCTTTCATAAAGTCCTAAGTTTACATTGCTTATTTTATCATCTTCTAGTCTATACTCGTTAAATCCTTGATAGTTAGCTCCATCTGTTCCAGTCGTAGCAGTTATTTGATATTTGTTTACTACTTCTGGCTCATACCTCTTCGTATAGTCAAAAACGTGGTCTGCAAATGGATTATCTTTCTCTGGTTCATAAACCCATTCTTGTTGAGTTTTTGGATCCATTTCAGAGTGTTTTACTTTTTGTGCTCCTAGTGAATAGTGTCCATTTCCTATTGTGTCTGCCGCAGTTCCTGAAACAGGTCTATCTCCTCCTTCAACCTGGCCTTCATATTTAACTCTACGCTGATATTCGCCATATTTTTCGTAATTAATACTAAAGTCTCCATATTTTGGCGCATTTACTTCTGTTTGTCCGTTATTTGAAATTATTGTTTGTAGCGTTTCGTTGACTCTTTGTCTCTCACTTAGACTTTCTAATGCTTTTGAACCTGTCTCTTCTTCTAATTTTGGTTCGTAAACACTCTGATATTTTAGTCCATTGTAAATAAATTCTACATACGCTCCCTGTAAGTACTGTTTCATTGAAGGTTCACTATATGGCATATATACCCTTATGCTATATCTACCATCTGTGGTAACTACACTTCCAAGTAATTCTCCATTTGCTCTGAATAATTTAACTTCTATTGGTGACATTAGAGGCTGTCCTTTCCAATAGTGATCTCCTGAATTTCCGCCATCTACACCTGATTTCTTAGCCTCTGGTGTATCATCCCATATTAGTCCTTCTATATCTACTCTTAACCTCTTATTATAGAAAGTATGTAATACCCAACTGTCACAACCAGTTAAAGTATTTTTATTTACTTCGACATCGAAGTATGGGTTATATCCTACACTTCTTTCTTTTATTTCATATCTACCATGTCCATCTAATTCTTCATCAGTTTCCGCTAAAAATTTTAAGTTTGCAAAACCATTTTTATCTGTAACTACTTCGTGTGGTCCTGTTGATGTTGTAATAGTGTTATCTTCTATTGCTTTCATTCTCTTAGCATGTGCTGAATTGGCATTTGAAACTGCTTGGTTAAATTCTTTCGCTCCTGCATTCCAATGTTGTATATGCTCATCTAGTCCATATCCGTATTCGTCCACACCTCCGATATCTGTCACTGAAGGGTGTTGAGCACAATACCACCAATCATGAACTTTAACCATATTTGGACTTCCGTCTTCGTTTACACCCTGTTGTTCCATGTGATATTGTTCTGCTTTAGAACATGTAGTCGTTATAGGGTTAAATGATTTGCCTCCATTAGTACCTATATAATAGTCTCCATACCAATGTTCTTCTACATAACTTTCAGTGTGTGCCTCTTCTTTAGAAACATGCTCATGGTCTGAACCACAATTTCTGTCTCCTGCTTCATGAGAAGTTGGATTTGTTATATCGTCATATCCTTCTTTATCTATATCCATTACTTCTATATTAAACCTGAAATATTCTAGTCCTTTACCTGTACCTTCAATCATCTTGTATATACCAACTTCAGGATCTGATTCTGTTGCTGTTACTGGTGTTCCTGGTGTTCTAGGCGTTGGAGTAGGTGTTGGCGTAGTAGTTGAAGTCTTATTATCGTATATTACTA
This sequence comes from uncultured Clostridia bacterium, assembly GCA_947625665.1. Taxonomy (GTDB): domain Bacteria; phylum Bacillota; class Clostridia; order TANB77; family CAG-508; genus CAG-269. The sequence goes on from CANQPF010000002.1 coordinate 12,955, forward strand.
CTGGATCCTTATCTTCTGGCTCTCCCGATAACCTTTCGATAAATGTAGCCTGATTAAGCTCGTATCCATCTGGTGGTGATATTTCTTTTATAGTATATGTACCTGCTTTCAAATGATCAAAGTGCTTTGTACCTGTAAATTCAACTGTTGTTCCTGGACTCTTTGAATAATTTCCGCTACTATCTAGCCATTCTCCAACTCCTCCTGAACTTCTATATGAAATTTCTACTTGAACTGGTGAATTTATTATTTCTCCAGTTTCTGCATCACGTTTTTCTATGTCTAAATTTGAATCACTTTTTATTTTGTTTGCTACTTTCGCTTCCTGAACATCTTCCTCTTGATCTTTATCGCCAGAAGTTGCTGGTTGTGATTCTATAACTATGTCATCTATTGATTCTTCTACTTTCTCATAGTCTGGTGGTGCTTCTGTTTCTTCTATCTTATATGTTCCTGGTAATAAATTATATATTTCTATTTTACCTTCTCTATTTGTAGAAAGCTCGCGTTTTTCATCAATATAATATTCGTCAAGTTTTGTTCTATCTACTCTTCCTACTTGTGCAACATATTTATTTAAATAATCACTATATGAATCTGAATCCGAATCCGCTGGTGCTTCTACATATTGAATTGTGAATTTAGCACCAGACAACAATATTTCTTCATCATCTTGGTCATATTTGATAATTCTAATTCCGCCACCTTTTTCTGGTGTATTAACGATTGTTGCTTTAGATGATCCTTCTTGTGATGTTTCACTTTCTGCCTCAGTATTAACAACTTCTCCTTCTCCACCGTCTTTGTGGTTATCTGGTATTATATAACCTGCTGGCGCTTCAATTTCTATTACATTGTATGTACCTGGTATTAAGTTTTTAACGATAAATTTACCAGATTCATCTGTTACTATTCCTATTTCATCCTTATGTTCACTTAATTCTCCTGTTATTTCTTTATAAGAATTCGCATAATCATTTTCGTCATTTAATTTATATACTTTTCCTTTATTTTCCTCTTGACCTTGGTCTTGTCCCTGTCCTTGAGATTGACCTCCGGCACTATTAGATGTAACTTCTGTTAATGCTGATGTAAGTACAAAACTTCCTTCTAAAGCTTTATATTTTTGAAGTAATGTTTCATTTGCTACTGCATTTTCATCAACTGTCTTTAGTTTTAATGCTATATATGCATCTTTCAATGGTTTTTTGTTTTCATCTTGTTTCTCTACTTCGATTTCTCCAGATTCTTTATTTTCGATTACTACTAAGTCTTTCTTTTCTCCCCCTTCTGCTTCTCCAGTTGTCATAGAAATTGCTTCTGCAGGTTCTTTTAATCTCAAGAAATTGCTTCCTTCAACTTCTGGTGCTTTTAATTCGTAAATTTTATATGTTCCAGGGAATAAGTTTTTGATTGTCAACTTACCGGTTTCAGCAGTTATTCCATATCCTTTAATTGCAGCTTCCAAGTTTTCGTCTGTTGGACTTCCTTCTTCTACTGCTGTTGTGTTAGCATCTCCATCTTTATATGGATCTATACCATCTTTGTCTTTTATTAAACGTTTTACTTCTTCTTCAACATTATCTGTACCACCTGGTGAAATTTTACTATCTGTTACATCTTCTAGGGCTTCTGGATTTATATATTTTCCTTCCCATTCTTTTCCATCATCACTATTTTCATCTTCTACTGCTGTCTCATATTTGATTGCAAATACTGCTCCTGGTAAGAATTTCAAGTCTTTATCTACCTTATGAATTGTTATTTTTCCAGCTTCTATATTGATAAATTCTACTGAATTAGATAATATTTCACCGCTATCATCTTTTGGTGCTTCTTGTTCTTCTCCGTCAGTTGTAACCGTCGATGCTACAGCTTTTTTAGATTCTTTTAATCTTATATAATCTTCTGGAGCCTGTAACTCCCAAATTTCATACGTTCCTGGTGATAGGTTTTTAATAGTTAATTTACCATTTTCAATTTTGATACCATATGTTTCAATTGCAGCTTTCAAGTTTTCATCTGTTGGTTCTTGATTTTCTACTGCTTCTGTATTAGGATCTCCATCTATATATGGTTCTTCTTTACTTTGTTTGCCTTCTTTGTCCAAATATAGAATTTTTGAACCTGTATCTTTACCATCTGGGCTAGTTGGACCTGATGATCCGTCTTTTTCATGTAATGCCTTTGGATTTACATATTTTCCAACATAATCTTTACCTTCTGTAGTTGTATCACTTCCATCTGTATTACCATTTTTTGGTCCTTCTATTAATTTCATTGCGAATATTGCATCTTTTAATAGATTACCTTCTTTGTCTTTTTTGATAATTGTAACTTGGTTAGCACTTTCTCCATTCCATAATTCAACTAATCCATGGTGCCATTCTTTCTTTCTTGTGTTTATTTTTACACCTTCATTTCTTGCCTTTTCAATAGAATCTTCTTCACTTTCAGTATTAGCTTTAATTACTTTTGTTTCTGTATCTGAACCGTTTGAATTATCAGTTGTTATTTCAACTCTTTGTAATGAGTCACTATCAACTTCTCGTATTGTATAAGTACCTGGTATTAAGTGACTTATATATATTTCTTTTCCTTTTTCTATTCTAAATGTATATTTTTCAGCCGCTTCTTCAGGTGTAATTCCTGTAATATATGCTTTCTCTTTTTCGTATACTTTTACTTGTGCTCCTTCTTCTGATGTATAGTCTCCTTCCAATCCTTCTGGATTTAAGAATCCTCCCTCATAGAATCCACTTATTACTTTTTCTCCATCATTTTCTATTGAACCTTCATCTAATTGTATAGTAACTTCTGTTTCTTCTCTTTCCAGATCTTTTTTCTCTTCTTCTGAAAGGTTATCATAATTAATTGAAGCATCATATTTATATTTTCTTATACGAAGACCTGCTGCCGTTTCATCTCCAAATGCTATTTCTTTAGTTGCTGATTTTACCGTTTCTTCACCTTCATTTAATTCCCAATATGCATATTCTGATGCGTTTACATCATCTGAATGAACACAATGTCTTTGCGGAGGTGATTCATCTATTTGGAAGTCACTAATTGTTTCATCCGGTTTTTTCCCTTTTCCATCAAGGTCAATTTTTGTTCCATTTTCATGTCCTCTATCTTTTATTCCTGGTTCTCCTGTTCCGTTGATTAACTCTATCTGGTGCTTCAACCTCTTTTACTAAATAAGTTCCTGGATATATATTATTAAGATCAACACAACCAGAACTTCCAGAATCAACTAGTGGAAGATCCTCTATGTTTTGTGGGATAAAGCTTCTCTTTTGCCATGATTCATCTTGCTCAAAACCACCATCCATACGATATCCCTCTACTTTTTTATCCATATTATATACAGCATTTCCATCCTCGCCTCTTGATACTACTACTCCTTCGTATTGGCTTAAAGTCGATAAATCGATATTTTTAGTCTTAAAAAATCTTTCATCGTTAGCTGATAACGCTTGACCATCTTGATAGCGTGGATAATACCAAACTAAATATTTTGCTCCTGGTAATAAGACTGATGCAAGGTTGTTAACAGTTTCCCCTTCTGTAATTTCACCTTGACCTATAGTTACTGGCTCTTGGTACTTATAGATTTTAAGCGTTAATTTGCTTTCCAAGCTACTTTGGTTAATAAAATTACGAACTCCTGTCTCTCCATCAGAAAATGGAAGTACTATAGTTTGTACACATGTTCCTTCATTACCATTTGTCGATAGTTCAAACCCTTCTGGTGCTACAACCTCTCTTATGTCATAAATTCCATCTTTTAAATCTCCTGAAATTATAATTGGTTTACCACTTTTTGTAGAAAATATTCCACTTTCGTCAGTTATTTTATACTCATCATCAACTGGTTTTGTATCTTTATATTCACTTTCTGTTATTTTATATCTTCCTGACGCCTCATCATACTCGCCTGTAGCATAAAGCCATTTTCCGGGATCACCTTCATTAGCTCTATATTTAATTATAAATTTGGCTTCTGGTAGTATTCCACGTTCTTCATCTGCTGCACCTGGATCTCCGTCTTTTGCTGCAAATTTGTTTATTGTGAACTCTTTGCCAGGGTTTTCCAGTGGGATTTCTGAGTTCTGCTCTACCCATGAGCTGGCTATCGTCCCAGTATTTAAATGCAACATTGGCTGATTTAAGGTTGGATTATTTGCATTAAGATATATATCTATAGAAGGTAAATCAGCTCCAATGTATTGGAAACCTGCTGAGAAACCACATGTTACTTTACTTAATCCTCTAGAAAGATCATTTTCTGATTCATCTAATAAAATATAAAAAGCTTGTCCTTCTCTTTTTCGCACTTCTCCCTGATCATTTGTCTGCATCCATCCACTGTCAGTTTGTACATAATATCTTATATTACCATACCTATCACCATCTTTGGCCCACACTGCCATCTGTTTATTCTTATCTTCGTTAAAGTTTGATCCATGCTCAAGGTTGAAGGCCAACGGTCCTATTTTTGTATACTTGTGGCCATCGCCGGCTCCGCTCCCAATGTTGTTCAACCGCTACGAAACTGTTTGGAGCTGCAAAGAGACCAGTTTGCCCCATATTGCCCGGATTTGGTGGATTATTCTCGATAAACTCGTAATCCACAAAAGCGTCTAGTAAGCCTTGTAGTGTGATTCCAGGGTGTCCAGGAGCCTCCATGCTACCCAAAGGAGCTTCGCTCGCACCAGCTCCACTGAATGTTGCCCCTCCAAAGTGTGCCCCGGAAAATTGATTTAAGATAGGGCATATTTTAGACCAAACTAACTTCTGTGAATCAGAGTATGTTGTATATCCATGTTCCGCATCCCATATAGCCTTTTGTGCTTGTCCAAAAGTTACACCATTTAAAGTAACCCAAAGTGCAGTCCTATAGGTAGCATCATATTTAGACCTCCATTTTTCCTGCCCATCCTGGCCATAAAGGATTACGAAATCTGGTTCAAATCGTAGCTCTCCATAAAATTTATAAGGCGTGCCAGTACTTATACCTTTACCATGGTTTCCACAAAAAACTTCTCCTACTCCATCTAATGAATAGTTTCCTGTGGCATTTGCTCTGAAGGTATAGTTTCCCTGTGGTGCAGGTATTGATGAGGCATATGCTTTTGCAATGAAGTAAAATGCTACAATTATTAACAATGAAATTATTATCTTTACTATATTTTTAATTTTTCGTTTCACCTATCTTACCTCCTTTCCTCTAAATTTTTCTCCTTATTTTATTTGTGTTTAATACTTTTTTTCTAATAAAATATATTCCTAGTCCTGTAATAACTACTACCACTAGAGCTAATGAAGTATATACAACTCCTGAACCTGTTTTTACACTAACTATTAAATCAGCTCCACTATAGTCATTTTCATTTTTATCTCCATTTCCTGGTACTGAGTTAATATCTTCAGTTCCTTCCTCATTATATGCTTCAATTATCTCTGCTGTATTTCCCATAATTCCAGTATTGTCATCAGTCATTCTCTTTGTTAGTATAAGTGGTACTATCTCGCTATCACCTGGTGCTATTGCTAAGTCTTGTAGACTATTTGTCCTTAATGTAGCTCCTGTTTGATACCAATCATAGTTCATTTCTGAACTAAATACTAAATCTTGTGGTAAATAATCTTCTATTGTTTTTACATATCCTGAAACTTCACCAACATTTCTTACTTCAAGATAATATTCTATTATTATATCTGCATCTTCCATCTTCTTTCTGTCTAATTCAACTTTTGCTAATGTTTCTTTATCATAATTGTATTCTTTAATATCTCCATCACTTGTTAATACATATATTGAATTTATGTATTTCTTTAATTCAAAATCGAATTTTCCTGTAGTTACTAAACCTATATTTATATCAGATATATTATCGTTTTCTTCAACTTTTAATACATCTGTTATTCCATAAATTTTTTCTTCTCCGTCTAAGTCTAGTCCTTTTGAAATGGCTTTAGAATTTTTACTTGGATCTACTCCTGCTTTTTGATATGCTGTTACTTTATACATAGCTGTATCATATTCAAATACTGCTATATATTCCCCTGCAGGTATGTCTTCAAGTACATATTTACCTGTGCTATCTGTTGTTCCTTGTATTTCATTTCCTTCTTCATCTGTTGCAAATTCATTCGTTTCAACGTCTAATAATTTTACATCCATATTTTCAACTGTATTTTCATAACTATCTTTAGCTCCGTTTAAATCTCCATCTACCCAAGCATATCCTGATATTGTTGTTTGTTCTTCTGGTTCTTGATATGGATAATCTTGTTCATCTCCTGAATCTGTTCCTGGATTTCCTCCTGGATTTTCAGTTGGTGTTATTCCTGGATTTCCAGATGGTGCTATCGTTGGATTTCCTCCTGGATTTCCACTTGGTGCTACTGTTGGATTTCCTCCTGGATTTTCAGTTGGAGCTGTTGTCGGATTTTCTCCTGGATCTTCAGTTGGTGCTGCCGTTGGAGGAGTTGTAGGTGTAGGTGCTTTTAACGTGTACGTTATTTCTGAAGTTTCATTTAATCTTACTCCATCTTTTTCTAATATAGCTTTGTTTTTCATTTGTATATCGTTAGTTATATTGTAATCATTGGTTATCATTGTTTTTAATATTATTTTCTTTGTTTCATCTGCTTCAAAATTCGTTCTAGTTGAAAATTTATTTCCTGATATTTCTAAATCTGTTGTTTCTCCTGCTTCATTTGTTTGAGTAGCACCTAAAAGTATCATTCCGTATGGTAGCTCATCTTTTATTAGGATATCATTTTTTTGAATTTCACTTTCATTTTTTACTTCTATTGTAAAATTTATTTTTTGTCCTGGATTGACATTTCCACTTTCTACATCTGAAGTTAACTTTATGCTTAATCCTTTATCTTGTTCAACCTTAATTTTTGCTCCATTTGCTCTATATATATTATTGTTATATTCTAATTGGCTATTAACTGATAAACTTTTTATTTCATTAGTTCCATTTATTTTAAATCTTCCAAATATTAATATATTTTGATTTGGTCCTATTTCATCTATTGTATATGTATTTTCGCTTATTCTATTATTATCGTTCATTTTCCACATATATAAAAGTTCTATTTGTTCTGGAAGATTCCATGCAACTTTAACATTTTTTATTGTTTCTTGTGTAGTATTTGTTACCATTATATTCATTGTTGTTTCTTCACCTACTAATGCATAAGAACTCATAAGTTGTTCAAATTGTGTTCTTATTTCAATACCATCATTTTCTTCTCCTACTGTTAAATCTATTTGATTTGATTGAGCTTGTGTATTATTATAGTTAACAATTACTTGTTCACTTATTTTTGAAGTAGATACTGCATCATGTAAAACTTTTACTTTTATTTTTTGATCTACTTTCTCTCCTACTTTAATTTCGGGGATTTGTATTTGAACTGTTCTATCTTCTAATTCTTTGTACATTCCAAATGTACCATTATACTCATCTGCTAATAATACTGTTCCATCTGGTACATTTGCTGTCATCTGTACTCCTGTTAAGTCTTCATCTCCTGTATTTTTAAGTTCTACATTATATTCAATTACTTCTCCTCTTTTTACTTCTGTCTCATTTGATAAATTATCTTGTCCGACAGTAGCTGTTAAGTTTGCTGATAATTCTGGACCTTGTGCTGTTTTTAATGCTATAGTTGTTGCTTTAACTTCTTGTATTTTGTTTGTTTGATTATCATTATATGTTACTGAATATCCTTGATACATTGATTGTTTATATTGTAAATTTGCTGGTACTTCTATGTTATATCCTACTTTTATTTCTTGGCCTACATCCATTTTTGATGTTTGTATTAAATATTTTTTTATAGCTCCTGGATTTCCTATTTCTGATTGCCATCTATTGTTTACATCTTCAACATCGTCTGTTGCTGATTCATTCTCTGAATAATATATTCTTACTTCATTTGGATCTATTCCTTCTACTACTAGAGGTGATCTTAGTACTGCGTCTATATTATTTTCGTATTCATCTCCTCCAATTTTTGCTGTTCCTTTTGTTCCGAAAGTTCCTAATATTTTTACATCTTGTATCTCTGTTGAATTATTATTTGTAACACTTGATTGAATTGGCAAAACTTTTGCTTCTGCATTTATTGGAATTGATTTTTTTATTCCTTCATCTTCTCCTTTTGTTGTTATTCCTAGAGCCTCTATATCATTTGTTGTTATTAAACTTTTTGGTGATACTATATCTATACTTGTTTCTTCTGTTCCATTAGCTTGCCCATCTTTATATTGGTTTGCTTTTGCATTTGTATATGTCATTTTTATCGTATCTTGTTTGCTTATTGCTTTATCATTTAATTTTAAGTTTGCATTAATATCTATTACAGTTCCTTCTGTTCCCGCTTCTTTATGTCCTTTTTGCTCTCCTTCTAAGTCTATTCTTACTGCTTGTTTTCCATCTATTATTCCTTGAGATGACCTTATTTGAGCAAATTCATCTCCAAATATTTTGTTTATACTGTTTACTTTTACTTCTTGTACATCTACTGGGAATTCAATTATTATTGAAGGGTTCATGTATAAATCTTGTTCTTGTGAATTTGATTTTAATGTAGCCTTTATTTCTACATCTTCATTTTCTTGAGTTGTTGATAAACTGTTTGTACCCACTTCAAGCTTAGCTTCCGTAGTTGATTCTTTCAATTCCATATTTGCTGTTGTTGATTCTTTTGTCATGTTAGTTGTAACTTCTGGACTTGCAACTAATTGTTTAATTAATTTTATTACTCTTCTTGATTGATTTGTTACTCCATTTACTAATTTTGTATTTAATACTGTTATTTTACCTTCTACTTGTGGTTTTGTTGTTTCAATTGAAATTCCTTTTTGTCCATCTTCGTATTTTACTCTTATTATTCCTTCTTCATCTGCTTCAGTATCTTTTGTTACTTCTGCTATAACATTTCCTTCTGCGTCTTTTATAGTAACTTTTCCTTCTTCTCCTAACACATTTATTAATTCTTCTTTGTTAAATTTAGTTTGTTTATACATGATGTTTTCTGCTGGAATTAATCCTGCTCCTTGTTCATTTATATATATGTTGTTATTTGTTTGTAATGCTATATTATCTATTCCCTCAACATAAGATACTGTTATATCATTCTTTTCTATATAATCTATACTTTTATCTTCATTTTCATATAAATACCCTTTATATATATTTCCTGCTAATTCTGTATTTACTGTAACCATATTTCCTATTGGGGCTACTGTTAATTCTTGAGAGTCTTCTTTTACTATGTTATCTTTTACTGTATATAGTGAACTTGCAACCATTGTTTTTAAACTTATAGGTGTTTCTGTCAATTCTGCTGTATCTGAATATCTATATACTACAGTATATGTTCTTTTATTTTCTTTTGCTTCTTCTTCCCATTTTATCTCTTCATCTGTATTTGTATATTCAAATCTAAGTATACCTTGATTATTATACCTTACATTTTCATTGTTTACGCGCTCGCCATTAATAAGCACTACTATTGATTCAGGTTTTTTATCATGAAGCATTGGAATTTGTGTTTGAACTACTTCTGATTTTACTGGAACTGTATTGTTAGCTACTTCTGCTTCTATTTCTTGTTCTAACAAAGTTCCTTTTTCACCTAAACTAAAGTATTTGCTTATTGATTGTTTTATATTAACATCTTCATTAGCTGTCCATATTGGTTTGATTTTTACCATTCCTTCAACGTCTTTTTCTTCTTGGTCTTCGTTTAAATATTTTCCATTTATTTTGATTTCTATCTCTTTATCAAAATAACCGCTGTCTATTTTTTCCTGTCTCTTGAAGTTAATTGGTAATTCAATCAATGCTGTATTATTAGAAGATATGTTTTTTATTTCTATTTCATTTGTTTTTGTATTAACTTTTCCTAAATATTTATTTTTCTTTAATTCATCTTTGTTAATACTAAAATTAGGATCTTCTATTTTTATTGTTGCATTTGATAACGAATACTTGTCTTTTACTGCAATTTGTAAATTTAAAGTTTGCAGTTCGTTTATATTCAGTTCTTTCTCATGCAGTATATTGTCACTTGCAAAAAACGCATCAAACTTGATGTTTTCCCCTTTCGTTATCGTTTCTTGATTTTCTAATGCTTCTTCCATAGCAATAACTACATTGCTCCCTGCTACTACGCTATGTGCAAACAAAATACAGAAAACAACTAATATTGCTATTAGTTTTCTTGCTAAAAGTCTAGTTTGTTCACTTCTCTCCATAGTAATCCCTCACATTCTTCTTATAAAAATTCATCTAATAATATATTAATTCGTTTTTTTTTTAATATCAATATGTGAATTTTCTCTCTTTATCTAGTGTTAAGCTTTCATTACTAGGGAAGGTTATTTTAGCTTTTTTATTTTTCTTTTATTAAAATTTGTTTATATTCTTATTACATTTTTCGCATTTTTAGACATTTTTCTCCCAAATCTTTATTTTCCGTAAGTTTTTCCACTGTCATATTTATTTTTGTGGAAAACTAAAAAAGTTCCTAAGCGTTTTGCTTAAGAACTTTTTTAATTTTTAGGTATCTTATTTAGTTAAAACTTTTTTCTTAATAATTACAATTCCTGTAGCTAGTATTGTTAATGATAATATTACTGTTCCTATGATCATTATATATGTTATTCCATTTCCACCTGTAGGTGGTGTAATCGTTGTTGTTTCTGCCATTGTACTATCTGATTCAACATTTGATGCTAGTTTTACATCTCCAGTATTTTCATCAAATATTTCTTGTAGTGATAATGCTGGTATGTAGTTTCCTGGTGTTGAGATTACATCTCTTCCTCCATGAGCTTTATATACATGTGTAACTTCTGCTTCATTAGATAATTCAATGTCTCCATCTGGGTCTAATATCTTAGAAACTACTAGTGATGCTTCTTTTGTTTGTAATGGTTCTAAGTCTTGTTTTAATATGTCAGATTCTAATATTGATACTTTCTTTACTCCGTTACTATCTTTTACTTCTTGTGAGAACATTTCAAATGTCTCTGAAGTTACTGGATCTGTAAATGTATGGTTGTTTATAAGTGTATCTGCTTCTACTGGTGTCCATCCATTGTTTAGGTTAGTTTGAGATTCTCTCTCATATCCCCAATCTGAATCTAGATAGTCTATTACTTGTTCTGCACTAAGTGTTCTAACTTTAGCTGAACTTGATGGCGTACCATAGTTATAGAATTCAACATCTTCATAATCTAACTCACTCTTGTTTTCTACTTTGAATTTATATTCAACCTCTAATGTACTTCTTTGAGCTATTTCTTTATCGATTTCTATTTTTAATTTACCATTGTCTGATTTACCTGTTGGTGCTAAGTATACGAAACTATCTTGTACACCTTCTACATTTCCGCTTTCATCAATTGTTGCATCTACTAAAGGTTGATTGTTCTTTAAGATTAATTTAATTCTACTTACACGTTTTCCTAATTCTAGATCTTGTCTTGCTCTTTCAATTATTCCAAAGTCTACATGTGGCACTTCATAAGCTAACATGACATCTTTTGTTGTACCTTCATTTATTTCTGTTTCTGTAACATTTAAATCTGTAAATTCAACTGTTATATCCATTGGTGCTGAAGTTGATACCATATCGATTAATTGTGTTTTGTCTGTTCTATTTGTGTTTTCATAAACTTGATGTATTAATCTATTATCAATTTGTTGTCTTATTTCTTGGCTATCTTGTGCATCTGTATATCTTGGATCTTGAGTTAAATCTTCTTTATATTCTTTGTACCATTGAAGATTGTTCATTTTTCTTTCCCATTCATCTTTAGGTTGAGTTGTTCCTTTGAAGTCTTCTGCTGAATATTTCATTGCTTTTTCAACATCTTCATCGCTTAGACTTTCAGCTGTTTTTCTGTTTTCTAGATCAGCATAGTATGTTTTTCCTCCCCAGATGAATTGGATTAAATATTTTCCTGGTACAAATCCTTCTAGCTTATATGTTCCTGCATCTTCTCCAGTTCCTGCAACTGACATTGCTGTTATTTCTCTATAATCATTTGGATCTATAGGATCCGTTTTTTCAGAGTTTTGTGAATAATCTTTTGCAAGTATTGGATTTCCTGATGAGTCTAGTTTTGGTTTTCCTGTTGGAGTACCATTTTCATCTACTTCTGCTTCTACTAACCTTACTCCGATTCCTGCTATTCCAGGTTCTGTAGCTGCATTATATTTTCCGTCTCCTAATCTTGATTTTCCAGGAGCTGTTGCGTCATCTGCAAATTCTGTTCCTTCTGGTAAATCTTCAAATACATTTCCTGTTGTGTATCTATTTCCTCCTGCATATTGTAGGATGAATCCTGGTGCTATATCTGTATCATCTTCATAAGTATTTACATCGTCTGGTGTAGCATTTGCTGGAGCTGAGTCTTTGTCAATTCCTGCATATACGTTTCCGTCTTTATCGAATGATGTATATGAAGATACTTCTGCTACGTTCTCTAATGGACCTTGAGGATCTTCTTCATTTTCATTCATTACTAATATTCTTTGTACTGTTTCTCTATCCATTAAAAATTGTACGTATATTTCCATAGTATTGTATTCTTCTGGTATTTCTTCTACTTCTCCAGTAGTTTCATTTTTCTGCTTACTTGCTTTTCCAGGTTCTATTATTGTATCTGGTGTAGCTATTTTTACTAAGTTATATTTTTCATTATAAGTTCCGTCTTCATATTGTAATACTGAATCGTCTGTAATCATACCTTTTTCGTCTATTTGTGAACCTACTTTATATACTTTTCCGTATTTAGCATCATAGTAATCTAGTATGCCATTTATTCTTGCTCCTAAAGTTGTAGATTGGTTTACAAAGCTTATTTTGTATGTTACTGCTACATCTAATTCATTATCTTTATTTTGATTTTCATCTATAAATGTTGCATCTGATTTATAGATTGGTCTCTTATATGTTTGTGATAATTCACTTTGGAATCTAACTCCTATGTTAAATCCTTCTGTATATTTAGTATATTCTTCAGTAGGTTTTAATCTATAATTATATGTGTGGTTATATCCATTTATTCCAACTATTGCATTTTGTACATCTTTTATTAATGCTATATCTGGTTGTTCTCTCTTATACAAACCTAAGTTTATATATTTGACTTCTTCTACATATCCGTATGAGAAATGACTATAAATATCATATCCTGCATTTTCAGTATTTGCTGTTATTGGAGTTTCTAGGTTTGTGTAATCTAAGAATGATTTGTTTACATCTTCTCCTTCACCTCTTGTATATTTAAGATTATATGTAACATTTCCGTCTTTTCCCTTTGTTACTCCTGTATTTTCTGTTGGATTATCTCCTTCTACTGAATTAAATCTTTCATTAAATTCTTTCCTTACGTCTTCTCCTTCTTCAGCTTTTGATCCATTATCTAAGTCTATATGTTTTATTACATTTGTATATACTAATCCATTATATTCAAATTCTATATAGTAGTCTTCTAATTTGTCTATTTCTACATCTTCAAATAAGTATGCTCCATTTTCGTCTGTTAGAGTTTCTTGAACTGTTTCTCCTGTTGTTATATCTTTAAGTCTAACCCTAATTCCTGGCATTAATTTGTCACCGTCGTCATAACTGTTGTCTTGGAATAAATCATCTCTTTCTCCTGCTTTATTTACTGCTATATCTTCCCATACATATCCTGATAATTTAACCCATCTTTGTTTGTTTTCTATTATGTTTGTTTGTATTACGTTGTCATCTTCTCTAACTTCTATTTTTGTTCCTTCTGGTTTTACTTCATATCCATAGTGTGTGTTGCTTACTTCGTAAGCTATATATTTTCCAACTAAGACTCCATCTTCATTTATTTCTCCATTATCGTCTGTTACAAATACTGTTGCGTCTTCTCTGTTATCAACGAATTCAAAGTTTGTAGTTTCTGTTGGATGTTCTAGTCTTTTTAAATATTTACCTGTACTCTCTAATTGAATTACAAATCCTACTCCTGAAATTCTAAATTCTTTAGCATCTTGATTTACTTTTACAACTTGTAATCTTGTTGTGGTTGGTACTTCTGGTCCAGGTCCTGGTCCTGGAGTTGGGGTCTCATTTGGTGGTGTTGGTGTTTCGACTGGTGGTGTTGGTGTTTCAATTGATGGTGTTGGTGTCTCGATTGGTGGTGTTGGCGTTTCAATTGATGGTGTTGGTGTTTCGATTGGTGGTGTTGGCGTTTCAATTGATGGTGTTGGTGTCTCGATTGGTGGTGTTGGCGTTTCAATTGATGGTGTTGGTGTTCCGACTGATGGCGTTGGTGTTGGTGCCGGTGTCAATGGTGTTGGTGTATCAACTACTGGTTTTCCAGGTATTGTTACTGAATCTCTTGTTGGTTCTGTTTTTTCACTAGCATCTACTGTTATAAGGTTTTGTTTCCATGATGCCTGTCTTTGAAGTGTCCATATTTCTGCTGATACTATATGTTGTTCATAATATACACCTATATCTATACCGTTTATTGCTGTAACGCTTCCATCTCCTGGAACTAATACATAAAATTCTTCTCCACTTTTTATAATTTCTGAAGCTTTAGATGAAGTTTTTAATTCTGTTCCTTCATATTTTCCTATTAAAGCTGATTCTATTGGTGCATCATTTTGGTCTTTTACTACAAATGTTTCTATATCACCCTTATATTCTACTTTAAATGGTCCTACATTAATCATTGCAGTTCCGTTTATTTCAACAGGTAATCTATCTTTTACTTTTTCTGTACGATCTTCTATTGTTGCTGTATCTGTTGATTTTCCTTCTGGTGATACGTTTCCTGCATATTCTTGTGCTTTACGTACCCAATCATAATTTGTGTTTTGTGAGTAAACATTTGTTGCAAAGTTTCCTAGTCCTACTACCATCTTCCATGTTGGGAAGTATGTATAAACTGCTTTTTGTTTTGCTGAATATATTGAGCTATATGGCCAAGAACCAGTATCTTCTTGAGCTAATATCCATGCCATTGCAGCATTTTCTGGACGAACATATTCTCCAATTTTTGCTGACTCATCATTTGTGTTTCCATTATATACTTTAGCTGTTTGCCCATCTATACTTATGTAATTTGCTACATTGTATCTTTCTGTACTAAGTGCTCTACCATTAACTACACAGAATGTGTTATTTCCTGGTTCACCATCGATACATTGTGCTCCAGTTGCTTGACCACGACCTCCAGCTATTACTGAAGTTTGACCAAACGGAAGCCTTATAGCTTCTACTCGTGTTTGGGCAGATAAAATTGCTACTGCTGTTAACATTGTTATTAATATTGCTTTTAATATAATATTTTTTATCTTACTCATTTCTATACTGACCCCCTTCCTATATAATCTCTTTCATTTTTATTTCTCTTTTTATGAAGAATACTGCGGCTCCTAATACTGCTATTCCTACTATTACTAGTAGTACATATAACATTGACTCACCTGTGTTTATGCTTATTATGATATCTGCTGATCCCATGTCGTTTTCTCCTTGTGTTTTGTTTCCTGGTGTTGAGTTTATATCAGATACTCCTGAGCCATTGTAGTCTGCAGCTATCTCTGCTTGGTTGTTTATTAGTCCTGTATTATCCTTCGTCATTTTCTTTGTTGCTGTTAATGTTACTTCTCTACTTTCTCCTGGTGCTAATTTTATATTTGCTAAACTTGCATTATGTAACGCATTTCCTTGTTGATACCAATCTTCGTTTAATTCTGATGAGAATGTTAGGTCACTTGGCAAGTAGTCTACTATGTTTTTAACATATCCTTCTAATTCTCCTGCATTTGTTACTCTAATTTTATATTCGATGATTGCTGTTGTATCTTCTACATTTTTAGCTTTTATTTCTACTTTTGCTAATGTTTCATCGTTGTAGTTATATGTCTTTGTATCTTTTGAGTCTTGTAAAACAACTTTACTTACAAATTTTTCTAGTTTCATATCAAATTGTTGTGATTTTGCTAAACCAATATTAATATTTGAAACATTGCTTTCTGTTACTGCTATTGTGTCTGTTACTGCATATACTTTTTCTGTTCCATCTATTGAAGCTTTTCTTGCAACAACATTTGAATTTCTATTAGCGTCTATTCCTTCTTTCTTATAGTCTGTTACAGTATACTCAGAAGTGTCATAGTCGAATATTGCTATGTAGTTACCTGCTGGTACTCTATCTAATGTGTATCTACCATCAGCTTCTGTTGATGCTGTAATTTGTTCACCTTGTGCTGTTGTTGCTAATTGATTTGTTGCTACATTTAATAATTGTACTTTTATTCCTTGTAGTGTTCCTTCATTGTCATCTCTTTGACCATTTCTGTTTTCATCTTCCCAAGCCATACCATTAATTTTATATGCATAAGATATTGATCCGTCTGGATTTATAACTTTGTTTGCTTGGTTTCCTCCATTTGCTGCTGCTAATATTTCATGTGATACTTCATTAGTTGTCTTTGTTAAGTTTGTATTTACTACTAATGTTGCTTTATTTGTTATTTTCTCCTCTTCTGATACTGTTGATTTATAATCAACTACTGTTTTTATCTTTATTTCCTTTTCTTCACCTGGTTGGAAATCAACTGGTATTGATAATTTATTTGATGTTGGAACTTCTACTTCTTGATTTCCTACTGTTATGTTTTTAACAGATAATCCTTCTGGAATATTATCTTCTATTAGTAGTCCGTTCATTGTTAGTTCATTATTGTTTTTAGCTTTTATTATGTAATCTATTTCTTCTCCTGCTTTTACATATTCGTTTTCTTTATTTGCTTTTAATGTTGCTGTAAATTGTGTATTATTTTTTATTTCTCCATTTACTTCATTTGAATTATATGTTTTGTCTCCTGCAGTTACTGTTGCAGATATTGTAAAGCCTTTTGAAATATCGTTATTTATTCCATTTGCTTCTAATAGTATATATATTACTACTGAACTATTTGCAGGTAAACTATCTATTTTTACTTCTTTGTTATTTTCTAAAGTATTTATTCCTGACTCATCTGAATAATCTGGATTTAAGAAGTTTTTGTATGTTTCTTCATTCATTGCAAAATGTGATAGTATTTTTACATCTCCTGGTAAATTCCAGTTGAATTTTAAATCTTTTTGTTCTTTATCTGTTAAGTTCTTTATTGTTGCTATATATGATGTGTTGTTTCCTGTTTCTATTACTCCGTTGTCTCCACTTAGTGCATCATGTTGTACTCTTACTTCTATATCTCCTTGATTATTTATTTCTTGTTCTACTGGTTTCTCTGTTTTTTCTTCTTTAACTTCTTTTAATTCTTCTGTTGCTAATTCTATTGATGTTGCTTTAACTTGTTGTGAAGCTCCTGTTTCGCTTTGTATATAATCTACCGCATAACCTTGTGTTGCTTTTTGGTTGTGCTCTAGATTTGCTGGTACTTCCATATCGTAACTTGCTTTTATTCCTTCTGCCACTTGCATATTGTCTATTGTTACTAAATATTTCTTTGATGTTGATGTAGCATTTTCTTGCCAGCTATTTTCTGGATTTGTTATTTCTGCTGTTGCATTTTCATTTTCCGTATAATAAATCTTTGCTTTGCTTGAATCTATTCCTTCTAATGTAATTCCTGATTTTAATGATGCATGTAAATTGTTTTCTGCATTGTCTGTTGCAAAACTTCCTAGTATTGCTATATTGTTAACTTGTGCTTCATCATTGTTTATTATTTCTGATTCGACTTTTATTAGTTTTGCTTCTGTTGACATATCTAGTGTTTTTGTAACTTCTTCTTGTTCACCTATTGTTTCTATTCCTAATGAATTTATGTTGTTTACTGTAATTAATCCTTTTGGTGAAATTACATTTACATTTAATATTTCTGTTCCATTAGGTGCTCCTTCTTTATATTGATTTGCAATTTCGTTTGTATATGTCATTTTGAATGCTTCTTGTTTATTTGTTGCTCTGTTATTTAATGTTAAATCTGCATCTATTATTATTTGAGTTCCTTCAATTGCTTCTTCTTTGTATGCTGTTTGAGCTCCTCCAAGTTTTACTTTTACTACTTGTCTACCATTTACAACTGCTTGTGATGGTTCTACTTGTTCAAATTCATCTCCGTAAATTTTGTTTATACTATTTACTTTTACCCCTGTTACATCTTCTGGGAATTCTATTTCTATTGTTGGGTTTTTATATAAATCATATTGTTCTGCATTTGATTTTAATGTTGCTTTTAATTGAACATTTTTATTTACTGTTACTGTTGATAAGCTATCTCTGCTTATTTCTAATTTTGCGTCTGTTACTGTTTCTTGTAATTGCGTTTTTGCTTCTATTTTATTGATGCTACCTTTTTGAGAACTGCTTGTATTATATGTTCCATCTAATGTTGCAACTATTTCTGTTGCATTTCTAACTGCTTCGATGTCTGCTGGACTTATTTTCTTTATATGATTTATTGTTAAATTTCCAGCATTTTGTGGTCTTGTAGTTCTTATTCTTATATTGTTTATTCCTTCTGGATATTCGATTACTACATTTCCATTTTCATCTTCTTGTGTTGTTTTTGTTATTGACATTATTGCATTCTTACCATTTTGTGTCATTGTACTAATTTCTAAAGTTCCATTTTCTCCTAGTAAGTTCATTAATTCTTTTTTATTTATTATAGTATTTTTATAAGTTGTTGGTACTGATGTTGCATTTTCATTTACATATAAAGTTTCTACTACTTTATCTAGGTTAACTTGAATTTGCGTCTTTGTTTTATATTCTTTTTCAACTCCTGCATAGATTTTTCCTTTATATATAGATGATTCTACTTCTTCATTTATTTTTACTATTTCGTCTTTTATTTCACCATTATTTATTTTTACTGATGAATCTTCTGCTGATATTTCTGCTCCATTATGTAGTGTTACTTTTTCTTTTGCTGTTATTTCAGTATTATTGATTATGGTGTTTTTGTCGTAAATATATGTTAACACTACTTCTTCTGCTCCAGCTTTCTTCCAGTAAATTTTGTTATTGTTGTCTGCTTCATTTTCAATATCAATTGTTACTGTATTGTTTTGAGTATCACAATTCCATTTTGTCATTCCTTTTAAGTTAATTTTGCTTTCAACTTTTGGTGTTTCTCCATTTATTACAGGCACATTGATTTGAGATGTAATATGTTTTACTGGATAAGAATTATTTTCCATTCCAAGTTTTAACAATACTTGTACTATTTTCTTTTCTTCTCCATCATATACTCCAACTTTGTTTGTTAATACCTCTAAAGTATTTATAGCTTTTGATTCTCCATTTGTATAAGCTAGTTGTACTTCAGTTGTACCTTCTATTTTTTTATCTTTTTCTGTTCTGTTTTTATAAATACCTTCTAGTTTGATTTCGCTCTTCATGTTTAATAAGTCCAAATTGAAGTTTTCTTCTAGTTTTGATTTTATTGTAACTTCTATCTCTGGACTTGATCCTGCATTTATTTGATTTAATTTAACAGTATCACTTGTTACTTCGTTAACGAATTCACTTTGTGAAGATACAAATTCAAAGTTAGCGTTATTTAGTTTTACTTCTCCATTGAAATATCCTTCTTTTGATACTTCTGGATTTAAGTATAACTTCATTTCACTAGCATTTATATCTACACTGGCATTTGATACTTTTTCTCCTTGTTCGTTTTTAAAGTAGGCTGAAAATCTAATATTTTCATTGTTTGTTTTTTCCATTTCAACACTACTTTCCATAGCATAACTTACTAAGCCTGCTCCTACTGTTAGGAAATTAATTGCTGTTAGTGTTATTACTAGCATACATACAATACTAATTTTTAAAATTTCTCTTTTCATAGCATCCTCCTTATTTACGTTCTCTTTATTCCTTCTTTTTTCCCTTATTACGGGAATCTTTTTTTCTTTTGTTATATTTCATTTATATTTCAAATTGTAATATTTTTGACATTTTACCTAAAAATACCACATACACTATATATTATAACGCTTTTTTTAAGTTTTTTCAATAGTTTTGACGACTTTTTTAAGTTTTTATGTAAATTTTTCTTCAATATATAATATATTTTAAAAAAATAGAGTATTTTTTTATATTCTAGCCTATTTTATTATACAAATATATCTTTTATTACAATCCTGTAACAATTTTGTAATAAATTCATATACTATAACTATATTATTATTTTTTTCATACATATTCGTTTTTTTAATATACTTTATTTAGGGGTGGTAATTATGAACAATATGAATTTGGATAATGAAATGCTAAATAATTTAAAGAATATGATGGGTGAAAAGCAGGTAAATGATGCTCTTTCTCAAATATCTCCTGAGATGATTGAGAACTTTTCTAAGATGATGAATAGTAATAATTCTCAAAATAATGAATCTAATAATATCGATATGGAAACTATGATTAAGTTAAAATCTATGATTGATAAAATTAATAGTAATCAAAATGATCCTAGAAGTAATTTATTAAATTCTTTAAAACCTTATATGAGAGAAAGTCGTAAAGAAAATATAGATAAGTATGCTAATATTTTAAAATTGGCAAACTTTGCCGAATTGTTTAACAACGAAAAAAAGGAGAATAATTCTTATGATTAATTCTCCTTTTTTAAACTTAGAATCTTTTTTTAATAATTTAAATATTCAATTAGATGACCTTATTTTGCTTGGCGTTCTTTACTTTTTGTATTCTGAACAAGTTGATGACAAGCTATTATACGTTATATTATTTATGCTTTTGTTAAGTTGATTTTTGGTTTACCATAATATCTTTATGTTGCATATTTTTTTGTGTGTTAGCACTAGTCTATTATTATTTTATCATCTTCTACATAACAATAAGCTAGTTTATGAAGTATTTCTTCATCACGGTCTATTTCTTTAACAATATCAGCTATCCTTATTTGCACTGAGTCTAATAATCCAGCTGATATTATAGCATCTTTGTTTCCCTTTGCTCCTGCATGGGCAAGCCCTCTTAAACTTCCTAAAACAACAATATTATCTGACGCCATTACTTCTGCTCCTGCATTTACATCACCAATTATTACTAAACTTCCTTCTTCTTCCATTCTTTGTCCAGATCTTAATGACCCCCTATGGAATTTTGTTTCAGATACTTCTATATTTTTGTTGAATGTCTTTCTTATGCTATGTAATCCTAGAGTTTTTGGAATTTCGAAATCTATTTCTACATCTATAACGTCTTGTATTATTGCTTTTATTTCATCCATTTCTTTATTCTTAAGTATTTTTCCTGTTACAAGTATAGGCGTTTTTTCATTGTTATAGAATTTTTTTAATTCTGGTAACTTTTTTTTCAACTCATGAATTATATCTAAATATTGAGCCTCTTCTACTATTTTTAGTACTATATTGTCTTTTTTTAAGTTAATTGAAATATTATTATTTTTCATTTATTTTTTACGTCCTTTTTTTATATTTAGGTTTTTCTATGGATTAACACCTATAAACCGCTACATGCTGTGTGGTTTTCTAAAGTGTTTAATTTTTATTGTTTGCATAATTTATTTATGTAGACTTATTACATAAGCTGTTGTGTATATGGCTTAGCTTGTATACTTTCTTCTACTGTTTGTATGTTCATTCCAAAGTATTCTGACATTATCTCTCTAACAGCTTCAGCTGTATAGTTTCCATGTCCACCATTTTCTACTATTACTACTACTGCAATTTCTGGATCGTCGAATGGTGCAAATCCAACAAACCATGCATTTACATCTGTTGTATTTGTTTCTGCTGAACCTGTTTTTCCTCCAACTGGTATTGCAAAGTCCATAAATACATTACTTGCTGTACCCCCAGAGTCTGATGTAACTGAACGCATTCCTTCTAGTACTGCACCTACATGATTCGGATCGATTTGTAAATCTTCTGGAGTCGTGTCTCCAACATTTAATTTGTTATTTACGAATTTTTCTATTTCTTCTCTTGGTACTTCTGTACCATTTGCATTTTGTACTGATTTTACTATTGTTGCATCTATGTGTTTTCCTCTATTTGCTAACATACTTATATATTTTGCCATTTGTACAGGTGTAAATTCATTATATCCCTGTCCTATTACTGCATTTAGTGTATCTCCCGGATTCCAGTTATATCCAAGACTTGCTGCTGATTCTTTACTTGCTAAAACTCCACTATTTTCTCCTGGTAATTCTATTCCTGTCTTACCTCCTAGTCCAAAATATCTTGCATATTTTGCTAGGTTATCTATTCCCATTCTATCTCCTGTTTCATAGAAGAAATAGTTACATGATTTTTCTATAGCTCCTACTACATCCAATGAACCATGTCCTCTTCCATAGTCTGTAAAGTACCAACAGTTCATTCTTATTCCATATTTACTGTATACACCTGTATCATTTATTCTCGAACTAGGAGTTATTACTTCGCTTTCTAGTCCTGCTATTGCTGATATCATTTTAAATGTTGAACCTGGTGAATAAGAACTTTGTGAAGCTTTATTATATAATGGGTGTAATTCGTTGTTTACATATTCATTCCATTGTTGTGAGCTAATTCCATTTACTATTAGTGATGGATCATAATCTGGATAACTTGCCATTGCAAGTATTTCTCCTGTTTTTACATCCATTACTACACAAGCTCCACCTTTTGCATTATAATATTTTCCAAATCCACCTGCTCTAATCTTTTCAATATTTGCAGCTAGAGCTCTTTCTGTTATTGCTTGTAAGTTCGAATCTATTGTTAAAACTATATTTGCACCTGATATTGCTTCTTCTGTAACATATTCAGCTGTCGTTGTTCCATCTACTGCCATATCTATTTGTTTTATTCCATTTTTTCCTTTTAAATATTCTTCAAATACTGATTCAATCCCTGTTTTTCCAATTAAGTCGTCATTCAAATATGTATCTTTTTTCTCTTGATATTCCTCTTGACTTATTGCTGAAGCATATCCTAAGATATGTGATGCTAAAGTTCCTGAAGTATATACTCTTACTGGTTTGACATTTATGTTGATTCCTGGGAATTTTTCACTACTTTCATTAAATTCTGCTACCGCTTCTCTTGGAATATTATCTGCTAATTTTATTGATTTTGTACTACTATATCCCTTTTGGCTGATTTCATATCTTATTGCAATTATTTTTCTTACATCATTTATATTTTCTTGTGTAATTTCATATTTATTTTTGAAATAATAAAATGCTTGTTCTGCTGTTGTCCCTTCTTCTAACTTATTATCATCTAGCCATTTTGCTAATTCTTCTCCTTCTATTGTATATTGCATTGTATTTATATCTATTGGGAATGAGTCTGGGTATTGTATTTGATATTTTTCCAATACTGAAATGATATTATATATTGTATTGTTCAATGTATTTGTATCACTTTTTGTTTTGTATAGCTCAAGTTCAAACACCATATCTGATGTTACTAATGTATTTCCTGTTTTGTCTAATATTTGCCCTCTAGCCGCTCGCAGAGTGCTTTCTCTTGATAGCCTTGTATTCGATTGTTCCCTGTATTCTGCACCATTTACTATTTGCAAGTTGAACAATTGAACCAATAAGACTATTCCTATTATATAGACAAAAACCGTTAATACATTAAATCTCAGGTTTATACTATTCTTATCTATTATTTTTTTAATTTTCCTTCTGGTGAAAATTTTAACCATGTTTATAATCATTCCTCTCTTAGCACGTATTATGCTTAGAAATATCTTGTTAGAATTTTGTTTCCTTTATATTCATTTTCTATATAATATCCAAATGACTGTATTAGTGGGTATAATATAATTGATAAAATTATGTTGTATACAGTTTCAATTAATACTATTTTTATAAACGCTAGTACGTCTATATTTGAATTTAAGAATATATAATTTAAGAAATATATTGCAGTTTCTGCTAAAATTGTTGTTGCTGCCACTATAACCATTATTGTCATTCTATTATCTTTTGAAAAGTTTTTGTCGAATATTTCTGCAAGTAATCCTATTAATCCAAAGATTATCGCTGTTATTCCTATTTTTTGACTTGTTAATAAGTCAATTATTAATCCTATTGAAATTCCATAGATTGTTCCTAAGTTTCTACTTGTAAATAGTCCTATAAATAGGACTAATATGATATATAAATTTGGCATTACACCCGCTATTTTAAACCAGCTGAAAAAGTTCAGTTGTAAGATATATATTAAAAATATCAATATTATTAAGATAATATTTATCATTATTTTTTTCAACTGATTCACTCCTTTTAATTATTTGTTACAACTAAAACACTTGCTAGTTTATCAAAGTCAACGGCTGTTTGTACTACTGCATATCTATCTGTCATGTTTTGAGTTGATACTACTTTTTTTACTGTTCCTATATGAATACCTTTTGGATATATTCCTCCAATTCCAGATGTTTCTACACTATCTCCTTGTATTATATTTGCATCTGTTGGTATATACATAGCTTTTAGTTCTGTGTCTGTATCTAAGTTTCCTTTGCATACTATGCTATCTTTGGTTGTACTCATCATTGCACTTACTGAGCTTGCTGAATCTACTATTGTCTGTACTTTTGCTGTATTGTCGGTAACTGAAACTACATGTCCAACTAATCCTTCAGCTCCTATTACAGTCATATCTTTTTCTACACCATCATTTTTACCTACACTAATTACTATTGTTTTTGCATAATTAGTAATATCTCTATTTACTACATATCCTGATATTGTTTTGTATTCACCATATTTTTCTGTCAAATTTAAATATTCTTTTAGTTGTTCATTTTCTGTTTTTATATTTTCTAGCTCTCTTACCGTTTGTTCTAATTCATTATTCTTACTTTGTAATTCTTCGTTTTGTTTTTTTAATGTATTTATATCTGCAAAAAATGTTTCATTACCACTTATTTTATTCTTTAAAAATGTTAATCCATTTTGAACTGGAACAACTATCTTATCAGCTATATTTTCAAAGAACGATGCTTCTCCATTTTCATTATTTGAAAATATAACTATAACGATTAAAACTACTATGGTTATAAATACACCTAATGCACCTGATTTCTTATTCTTATACATCGACAAACTCCCTATTATAATTTTCTTTTTCTATTGTTCACTAACGCTGTTCTTAATTTTTCTATATCTTCTAAAGCTTTTCCCGTTCCTTTTACTACGCAGTCTAGTGGATCTTCTGCAACATATACTGGCATTTCTGTTTCTGTACTTATTAATTTGTCTAGGTTTTTTATTAAAGCTCCTCCTCCTGCTAATACTATCCCTTTTTCCATTATATCTGCTGCTAGTTCTGGTGGCGTTTTTTCTAATGTTTGTTTTATTACATCTAATATTCTTCCTAATGATTCTTGCATGGCTTCTTGCATATCTGATGAAGTTATTTGTAATGTTTTTGGTAGTCCATCACTTAAATCTCTTCCTCTTATTTCCATTACTGTTTCAGTCATTAGTGGCATTGCACATCCTATATTCATTTTTAATTGCTCTGCTGTTGTATCTCCTACTGCTATATTTTTTTCTCTTTTCAAATAATTTACTATATCTTTATCTAACTCGTCTCCAGCTATTCTTAGAGAATGGCTTACAACTATTCCTCCTAGCGATATTACTGCTACTTCTGTAGTTCCTCCACCTATGTCAACTATTATATTTCCACTTGGCTCTCCTACGTCTAACATTGCTCCAATTGCTGCTGCCATTGGTTCTTCTATTAAATATACTTCTTTTGCTCCTGCTTGAAGTACTGATTCTTCTACTGCTCTTTCTTCTACTTCTGTTATCCCTGATGGTACTCCAACTACTATTCTTGGTTTTCCTATACTGTATTTTCTTCTAACTTTTTGAATTATATTTTTTAACATTAATTGAGTAGCTGTAAAGTCGGCTATTACTCCATCTTTCATTGGTCTTACTGCTGTTATCTGTTCTGGTGTTCTTCCGAAGCATTTCTTTTGCTTCAGACCCTGTTGCTACTATGTTATCTGTTCTTCTATCTATTGCTACTACTGATGGTTCTTTTAATACTATTCCTCTCCCTTTTAATGTTACTAATATATTTGCTGTTCCTAAATCTATTCCTATATCTTTTGAGCCTAATGAAAATAAATTCATAGTTCAACTACACGTCCTTTCTTGAATTTTAATTGTTAACTTAACTACTTTGCTAGTTCTGAAAATATACTTGTATACTGCATATTTCCTATTACCAAATGATCTAATAATTCAATACTAAAAACTTGTGATGCCTTGTACAATGTTTTTGTGAATTCTATATCTGCATTACTAGGACTTGAATTACCACTAGGATGATTATGTACTAATATTATTTTTGGTGCTTGCATTTTTATAGGTTCACTTAAAATAGTTTTAATATCTAGATTAACAAAATTACTTCCTCCTAATGCAATATCTTTTATTTTCATTATTTCGTTTCTTGAATTTAATATAACTATCTTTACTATTTCTCTTTTTTCATGTTGCATCTGAGTTAATAGTATTTTTGCTAAATCATAAGGTTTTTTTATTGTGATTTTTCGGTAATCTAGGGGTTTTGACATTCTAGATGCCATTTCGCATACTGCCTTTATTTGTATTGCTTTTACCCTTCCTATTCCTTTTATCTGTTTTAGTTCTTCTATTGTTAGCTCTTTCAAGAATTCTAACCCTTGCGTTTGTGTATTATTATTTTTTGCTAGTATTTTTTGCGCGATTTGGATTGACGTTTCATCTTTTGTTCCACTTTTTATTATTATTGCTAGTAATTCCGCTTCTGATAGTGATTTTTCACCATACATTTCTAGTTTTTCGTATGGTCTTTCTGACTCAGGTAATTGTTTGATTTTTATAGTATTTCCTTCTTTCTTGTTATATTACCCCTGATTTTTAATTATACAAATTTTCTATAAATTATTATTGCTATAGTCATTCCTATAATACTTGCTATATTAATGTTAAACATTAGTCCAAATGTAATTGTTACTACATTTAGATTTAAAGTAACTGGATTTTCTAATCCGAATCGTTGACCAAATGACATCCAGTTTAACCAATCTACATGAGATGCAAGCTGACCTAACAATCCTCCTATAACTAATCCTGATAAAATAAATATAATTAGTATCCAAAAACTTTTATCTCTTGTTGCCATCTTTTGTTCCTCCTATTTTCCTTTTCCTGTATAATTTTTTAAGTTTATTAGTATTTCATTTTCCTTACGGAAATTTATTTTTTACCACGATTGTATTATATCTTGAAATGTTATTTTTTTCAAGTAATTCTATTTATTTTTTATATTTATTATGTTATATTATTGTATAGTTACCAAAAATTATATCTTTAAATATAATATAATTAGTAGTATAATAATTATAGAGCATAAGGAGGAATTCAATGAAGATAGAAAAACTAACTGAAAATAAGATTCGTGTTCTTTTAAAAAACGAAGATATAAAGGATAAAAATATAGATTTAAGTACTATTATGAATAAAGCACTTGAATCTCAAAGTTTCTTTTTAGAAATGCTTGACCAGGCTGAAGCTGAAGTGGGATTTAATACAGATGGATGTAGGTTGTTAATTGAAGCTTATTCATCACCTGATAATGATTTCATTTTTACAATCACTAAGTATTTTGATGAGTTTCAAAATTCTGTTGATAAAAATCCTATTCCATCTTATGTAAACAGAAAGCGTGTTGTTCCAAAAAGAAAAAAAGTTGATTTACGTGCCAATTGTTTTATTTACTCTTTTACCGATTTTGAAGCTTTTTGCGAGTTATGCACCTGTTTAAATAACTCTAATTATTCTATTAGGGGCTTAGCACGTTCAATTTGTTTATATGAATATAAAAATACATATTATTTAGTAATTAAAGATTTTTATAATGATAAAGCTTGTCCTAAAGCAATCTTTTCTATTATATCTGAGTTTGGTAGACATATTAGTGTTTCTCCTAGCTTCGAAAACAAACTTTTTGAATATGGAAAAATTGTTATTAAGCATAATGCTTTAAATACGGGAATTAAATATTTTGCATAATATAAAATTGATCGAGTAGAGTAGAAAAAAGAGAAGCTTAAATGCTTCTCTTTTTGGGTGCTTTGGAGTTTTTGTCTAGCACCTTTTATAAAGTTTGGTTGTCTGACTATTTTATTAATACACGTAGTTTTGAGGATTATATGGTGTTCCATTAATTCTTACTTCTAAGTGTAAGTGTGGTCCTGTTGAGTTTCCCGTTGATCCTACTGCTGCTACTGTTTCTCCTTGAGCTACGCTCTGTCCTACGGAAGCATATAGTTTGCTACAATGACAATAATATGTTTGAACTCCATTTCCATGGTTTATAGCTAACATGTTTCCGAATGAACCTTTATAACCTGCAAAACTTACTGTTCCTGCTGCTGCAGCTTTTATTGGTGTTCCTGAAGCAGCTGATATATCAAGTCCTGTATGAGTTGAACTTCTTACTCTACTTGATACTCCAAATCTTGATGTTATTGTTCCTGATATTGGTTTTATTAGAGATATTCCTAAGCTTGCCGCTCCTTTTCCTAAACTTGTTGATGTATTTACTGTTCCTCCGGTCTTAGGTTTTGCTTTTGCAATCTGAACCGGATCTGGTTTTGGAGCTTCTTTATATAAGCTAGCTACTGCTGTATCTGTATCTGCAAATTCTTGTTTATCTGTTTCATATTTTTCTACTATTGATATTTCATTTATATTATTACTGTCTTTTTCTTTTAGTTGATTAACTATTGATTCGGCTTCTTCAAAATCTTTTACAAATGTCTTTTCTTCATTGTTTTCTGCTATTGCATAGTAACGATAATATGTTACACCTTCATTTTTTATGTCTTCGAAAATTTCGTCATCATTTGTTACTATGTTCTTTTTTAATAAACATAATTTGTATTCCGGTAAATTGTTTACTTGCACAAATGCTGTATTTTCTTCCTCACCATTATTTATATAATCGTTTATTTTTGCTTGGAGTTCACTTTTATTTTCTGTGTATCCAACATGTTCTCCATTTATTGAAACACTATATGTTGGTTTATAAAAAAAAGCAACTGCACCAACTATAATCAAAATTGATATTGCTGTTAGAATTATTAATTTTATAGTTTTCTTCAAATGTACAGTCAGTTTTTTAAACATTTTTTTCTCCTTCGCAAAAATTATAATATTTCTTTTATATTACAATGTAATAATATTGTAATATTTAGTTTTTTGCAAGGCAGTATTTGGCTCATTTGGACTGTTTTCGATGGTTTTTCTTCATTTTTCTCTTGTTTACTTTCATTTTCTTCTTTTTTCTTTGATTTTCATTTTATTTTTTTGAAAACAGCATGTTTATAGCACTTCTTAACTTTTACCATTATTACGAATTTATAAAATTTCTAGATTGGCATATTTTGCCATCAATCTTTTATGTCCGGCTTTTTCAAAATTAATATCTACTTTTAAATCTTCTCCTTCTGGTTCTACGCTATTTATTACACCTTCACCAAATTTCTTATGATATACTTTTAATCCTGCTTTGTACTGAGACAAGTCTACATTTGTTTTTTTATTGTTTAATGAATTTAAGAAACTATCAGCAGTTCTAAATGCAAACCCTGCGGAAACAGGTTGTTTGCTTGATATTGGGTGTGATTTTACGTTTGATTTATAATTTGAACCATATTTATAATTTGTATCATCAATTGACATTTTAGTTTTTTCTTGTAATGCTTGCTCATATCCATCTAATAATTCTGGTGGCATTTCTTTTACAAATCTTGACACTATGTTGTAACTTGTTGAACCAAATATTGTTCTTTGTTTTGCAAACGTTATAAATAAATTTTCTTTAGCTCTTGTTACTCCAACATAGCATAAACGTCTTTCTTCTTCCATTTCTTTTGGTTCTGATATTGATTTATATCCTGGGAAAATTCCTTCTTCCATTCCTACTAAGAATATTGCTGGAAATTCTAGTCCTTTTGCACTATGTAATGTCATCAATGTTACGGAATCTTCAGTTTCTTCCATATTGTCTATGTCACTTGAAAGAGTAATTCCCTCTAAAAATTCACTTAAAGTTGCATCTGCAGATTCTTCTTCAAATTCTATTGCAACTGTTAAAAATTCATCTAAGTTTTCTAGTCTATTTTCAGCTTCTATTGTTTTTTCTGCTTCTAAAGCTGATATATATCCTGTTTTTTTCAATGTTGTTTTTATCAACTCTGAAATTGGAAGTTCTGTTTTTCTTAATTCTTCTATTTGATTTATAAAATCTCTTGATTTCATGAATACTCTATTTAAGCCATATTGATCTGCATCTTTTAAAATTTCATACATTGATAATCCTTGTTCATTTGCTATCTGCTCTATTTGATCTAAACTTGTTTTACCAATTCCTCTTTTAGGTTCGTTTACTATTCTTCTAAAGCTTAAGTTATCAGCTGGATTTTGAATTAACCTTAGATACGCTATTGTATCTTTTATTTCTTTTCTTTCATAAAATTTTAGTCCACCTACAATTTTATATGGTATATTTTCTCTTCTTAATATATCTTCTATTGCTCTTGATTGAGTATTCATTCTGTAAAGAATCGCAAAGTCTGAATATTTATAGTATTCTTCTCTGCGCAAATGTCCAATTTCACTCACTACGTAAGATGCCTCATCATATTCATTATCTGCTAAATATACTTTTGGCAAGTTGCCATCTTCATTTTGTGTCCATAGTGATTTCTTATATTTTACTTCATTGTTACTTATTACTGAGTTTGCTACTTTCAAGATGTTTCCTGTACATCTATAATTTTGTTCAAGTTTGATAACTTTCGTACTTGGGAAATCTTTTTCAAAATTTAAAATATTGCTGATGTCGGCACCTCTAAAAGAATATATTCCTTGGTCATTATCGCCCACTACTGTTATATTTCCGTGGTTTGCTGCTAACATGCTTATCAACGTGAATTGTGCTTTGTTGGTATCTTGGTATTCGTCTACTAATACATATTTAAATTTATTTGAGTAATAGTCTAAAACATCGTCATTTTGCATAAATATTTTTATTGTATAATTTATGATATCATCGAAATCTATGGCATTATTTTCTTTTAATCTTTTTTGATATAGCTCATAAACTGTTGCTATTTTTTCTTTACGATAGTCATTTGCCATTTTTGTATATTGTTTTGGCTCTAGCATTGCATTCTTTGCATTACTTATTTCTGATAACACACTTCTATCTGTAAATAATTTATCATCTATCTGTAGATCTTTTAAACAGTTTTTTACTAATGTTCTTTGGTCTGATGTATCAAAGATTATAAATGATGTATCAAATCCAATTCTATCTATAAATCTTCTTAAGATTCTAACACATATTGAATGAAAGGTTCCTACCCACATGTCTCTTATTCCTTCACCTATTAGTGCTTCTATTCTATCTTTCATTTCGTTTGCTGCTTTATTTGTAAATGTTATTGCTAATATGTCCCATGGATGTAAACCTTTTTCTTCTATTAAATA
This sequence comes from uncultured Clostridia bacterium, assembly GCA_947625665.1. Taxonomy (GTDB): domain Bacteria; phylum Bacillota; class Clostridia; order TANB77; family CAG-508; genus CAG-269. The sequence goes on from CANQPF010000002.1 coordinate 44,568, forward strand.
TGCTATTTTATGTGTTAATACTTTTGTTTTACCACTTCCTGCTCCTGCTATTACAAGACATGGGCCTTGAGTAGTTATTACTGCTTCATATTGTTTATCGTTTAGTCCTTTTAATATTTCTTGCATTTGTTTTTCCTCCGATGATTATTATATATTTTTTAATTTCATAAGTCAATTGATTTTTTATATAAAGCTTAAAGCTTTGAAATGCCTATTATACATAGAAAAAGCAGGCACTTTATTGTGCCTGCTCCAAAGATAAAGCTTTGTAGAGACGGGTTAAGGCTATCTTCTTGTGATATAGCCTTTGTTACTTTGGTTTCCCTTAACTTTTTTCCTAGCTTTCTTCTTGCTAGTAAAGGATTTAGGATCCTTACCTATGAGGGAAACATACTCTCTTTTTACCATTCTCCGTAACTTCTTCTTTGCTTTGGACATATCATCCTCCTGTAATTTTCTTACCGATATTTTATCGGTTTGTATTTGCACAGCTTTTTAGCTTGTGTCTATATATCTATTTTACCATAAAAAGTTAAAGAAGTCAACTTTTATGTAGACTGCTTTTGGCTTGAATTTATATTTTTTGTTTATTATAATTATCAAAATACTTTATATCATATTAATAGAAAATGAGCGGGAACATTCCCGCTCTAAAGCCTTCCTATGAAAACTTTCTTTTGCCGATGATTGCTTTATTCTGATAGTTTACTTCGGCCTTTGAACAACTAGCCCTATTGTTAGGATTGTTGTTATATTTGAAACAACCACGTTGTTTTGGACCTTTTTTTCTTCTATCAACACCGACGCCTCGTTTCTTGCCATTCCGCCTACCACGAGACCATTTTTTACTCATTCGAAGGCTCCTTTCTAGAAATTTATATACGTAAATTTCCTGTATTTCTAAAAGTTACCTTATTTGGTTAATTTTAGATGTTTTTAGTTTAACATAATTATATTGTAATGTCAATCTTTTTATTGAAGTTCTGTTTTTACTGTATTGATCTCTGTTGTAGTTGCTTTTTGGGCTGGTTGATAATATCCTTTTGTTTGTGCTATCTTAAATAACTCATATTGAAAGCTTTCTCCATTGTTTCTCATTTGTTGTATAGTTTGTCTTAAATTCATATTTTCAGCTTCTAATATAACTCCTTGATATGTTTTTATATCACCTTTTGTACTTTCAAGAATATCGTTTACCATTGTTTTTTCGTCCATAAGTTTTCTCCTTTCCTCTATATTTTCATGTTTTTTTACAATGCCTTTATTTTGTAAATACACTAGTTGTTTAAAAATGTCATCAATTTTTGTTTCGTGTTTAATGCATCTTGTGCTGATTTTGTAAATAATTGTTTTATTTGCGGATCTACACAATTTTGAGCATAATCATTTAATTTTTGATAAGATGTTTCGTGTGCTCCTATTAAATGTCTTAAGTTTTGTAATTCCACTTGATTTAAATCTGCCACAATAATCATTCCTTTCTTTTTAATTTCTTGTTATATTATTTCCTTTTTTTGAAATTTTATACAAAATTAACAGATCTGTTGATTTTTTCATAATTTTATGGTATAATGGTTTTTAATATATTTTACTAAAATTGTGGCTTAAAAGACTACAAAAATAAAGGAGGGAAGAATGAAGAACTTAGAATTTTTCGGTAAATTTTTTCTAGACAAAGAAAAAGATATAATTGTAAATTTATATAAATCAAACCCTGATGAGCTTACATATATTTTGGAAACACCATATCATAATACTGGAAATTTGATTACTAACTTAGCGAAAGTTTGTGGCGTTTCTACTGTTAAGAATGAGTTTGATATGAAGATTATAAAAGGCACTTTACCAGCTTGTATTAATGGCGATAATAAAGAGGTCTTTATTTTTCGTCTCGGTGGTATAAAAATTGCTAATATTTACTCTGACGGTAGAATTGAGATTAAAGCTAAGATACCTGCAATTACAAAAACGTTAATGTCTCAAACAAAGGATTATGATTTTCCAGCTAATAAAACTATTGTTAAATCATATATTTTCAAGAAATCTAAATTTAGAACAGACTTACATACTCACCAAAATGCAAATTTAACTGCTAATTGCTTGATTGCTTTAGGTCTTAGTCACCAAGTTAGATATCCTCTTTATTACATTAAAAAACTTAAGTTAAAAATGTCTCCTTCACAAGAGGAAAAAATTTATAAGCAAAGGATTTTAGTAAAAAAACAATTTGCTAATTGTGGTTTAGAAGGTAAATACTTAACAAGGAAAATTGACGATAATACTTTTATAAATTTTGCAGACTTTATTTTTAATAATTTAGAGAATGCTGAAGAAAATATAAATAAAATTAGAATCAGTTTATCAATATTAAAAGATGGTCAGGCGGTTTTTACAAATTTAGAAAAATTATATCTATATCGCTATGTTTTTGCTAAAGGTGTTGAAAGTTCAGATAAAATTGAGATTACTCCAGAAATGGTTAAAAGCTTGACTGATAGAAGTATTAGAATAAAATTAAAGAAGATGTTAGATGATAAATCTGAGAATAGTGTTTATAAAAATAATACTTTAAGACAAGATAAATTACTTTGGATTGCAAGAGCTTATAAACGTCAAGGTATTTATTATACTGAAATTGCTAACACAGATTTATGTAAGAAAGGGTTACCTGCAATTGAGTTTCTAGAAGAAGTTCATGAAATTATGCCTGAAATCGAAAAAGAAACTGGTGTTAAAATTAGATTTTTAGCTGCTATTCGTAGAATTCCTTTAACTATTTTAAATTCTCCTCAAGATAATTACAGTTATTTAAGAGAGAATTTGGATGTAATTAAAACTGTTGCTAAAAGTCCTTATGTTGTAGGTAGCGATTTCATTGGTGAAGAAATCAATGATATTAGTGAATTAAAACCTGTTATAAAAGAACTTGTTGAATATGTTAATAATGAAGATAAAGATTTTGTTATTCGTATTCATGCTGGTGAAAATGATAGTTTACGTGATAATGTAGCAAAATCTATTGAATGTATAAAAGATAGTTTACAACCTGGTCAAAAAATGCCAAACTTCCGCCTTGGACATGGATTATATACAGCTGATTTAGCATCTAAAGAAGGTAAAGAGCTTATGAAGGTTATGAAAGAGACTGGTGCTGTTCTTGAATTTCAGTTAACTTCTAATGTTCGTTTAAATAATTTAAGTAACTTAAATAATCACCCTTTAAAAACTTATTTAAAAAATGATGTTAATTGCGTTCAAGGTACTGATGGTTGTGGTTTTTATGGTATTGATACAATTGATGAACAGCTTGCTCTTCAAAATTTGCTTGGATTAAATGATGATGATTTTATGAAGATGAGAGCGGTTGAAGATAGAATTATCAATAATAGTAATAAAGTATTTGAGCGTAAGTCAAAAGCTTTTAAAAAGCTTATTGGAAAAAATACTATGAGAGAAGTTTTACTTAATCTTGAGAATAAAATAATGTCTGAAAGTTCTAAAAATCCTATTAAATTACGCCTAAATAATGACCTTGATACAGCAGTTGCTTTAAAAGAAAAAATTAAAGATTTGCCTACCGATAAAGTTCCAATTATTATTGCTGGTGGTAGCTTTAACGCTAAAGGTAGAGAAACAGCTTTAACTGAAGATGGTAAGAATTTCTTAAAACAACTTCTTTCTAGAATTGATAGTGAAAAAGCATATTTTGTTGTTGGTCATAAAATGAATGGCTATGAGAAAGCAGTTTTAGATATGGCTCATAAATTAAATAAAAATTTTGAAGTTAATGCAATTGTACCTAAAACTGTTAGTAAAGATGTTGAGTATAGATTACAAAATGAATCAGTTGATGGTATTTGTATATCTCCTGAAACTGAGGATTTTGGTATTTATAAAAGTTTTAATTATGAAATATTTGAACGTAGAAGTTCAGTCGTTATCGCTTTTGATGGTAATTCACCTGTCTCTAATTTAGTTCAAGAAGCTAAAAATGGCAAAGGCAAGGCTAGAATCTATGTTAATGAAGAAATTCCTACTTTAAAAGAAAAGGCTTCTTCTTTACATGGATATGTTGTTCCTTTCAATTTAGATGATGATATTACAGATAGAATTTTAGAAGAAAATCCAGAGATTGTTGCTAACTAAACAACATTAATTCAACAAAAAGAGGGCATCTTGTGAACTATTTTTAGTTCATAGAGCTCCTCTTTTTTTGTTAAACATTTTTTCTATAAATCAGTATCGAAAATTTTATCTATTACTTTTCCTATTAGATCAGTCGATTCGGATTTTTTATTGCTAAAGTCCATGTCCCACATTACTTCTAAATAATTTTTGCAAACATAATAAATGTTTTCAATAACTTCATCTGTTAAAATTTGTGTATCCGAACTTCTAATTACGTCTAGTTGTCTTTTTACAGGTATTGGTGTTCCAAATGCTACTGCATACGTATAATAATCTTCCCATAATTCTATATATTCTATGTTTTCGTCTTTCATTAATGAGTATTTCTTTATTTTATTTTCAAGTTCTTTTATATTGTAGTAATCATTCAAAATTGCATAGTCGTGTTTTATCATGTGATCATCTGTTGACAGTATCAAAAGTGTTACGCCAAGGAGTAACAGGTCATACATAATGTATAATTCTTTTCCAAATGATGCGTATATTATCATCATTAGCATTGTTGCAAATATAATTGAAATAGCTTTTGCTATTAATTTTCTTCCCGTGAGTCCTTCCGTTACTTCAGAAAGTGCTTTGAAAAGATTTCTTAATACTCCTATAATTGCTATTGATAAAACATATATAATTGGAATTATTACTACTACAAAAATACCTATAAACATTGCATATATTGCTTCTTGTGTTGTTATTTTTATGTTTAGTCCATTTTTCATTATGTGGTTTATTATTAATATTATGCTTATTACCAACAATACATTATTTACTAGCCTTAACCATATTGGCACTGCATTATAGTTTGCTCCCATTGAATTTAATTTTTCTTTTGTTCCTGCACTTATACTTTTTATCTTTTCGTATGATTCTGATGAATCTGCTAAATCTTTCATTCTTTTGACTATATCTATCTCGAATTCGCCGTTTTCTCCTCTTCTTATATAATTATGCTTAATTACTCCATTTTCAAAGTTGGCTTTTTCTTCGAATATCCATCTGTATATTACTAGTTCTGTCATATCCATTTGATAAGTGCTTTCTTTGTTTTCAGAAATATAGTATTTATAATTTATTTTTTCGTTTTCTCCTTGAGATTCTATATTTATATTCAGCTTTTTCTTGTTTACTAAGTTCAGTATTACTGCTAATATATCTCGTAACATTACATCTCTATTTTGTGCTATACATGCTGCAATAAGTGGATTGTATTTTTTAAATATTTCTTCATCTCCCATTGGTTTATAATCTATAATAGTTTCTTTTTCAAATAGGAATAACAGAGTTATCCAATACACTAGCAGGACTACTGATACAATTATTATTAATGCGTTGTTAGTATTGTATTCTTCCTTTGATATATTGGTGTTTCCGTCAAAGATGTCTTTTACAAAATTATCATGTAAATATTTCCCTATAGTTGTTTTTGTAACACTTCCATCTAAGTTAACTATTGATACTTCTTCACCTAGTATTTGCGTTTCTTTTTTTACTGTTGACGCTAGTTTATGTTTTTCTATATTGGTTGGCATGCTATAGATTAAATATCCCACTAATCCTATTGTTACAAGCATTTCTAAAATTTTTAATCCTCTATCACGCTTTCGATTAAATACTGCATCATTACCTACTAACAGAGCAATTATTAAGATTATTAACGATATAAAAAAGTATTCCATATTTTCCCCTTTGTATTTTTTTGTAATTTTATCAAAAAAAGAATTTTTTGTAAATTAATTTATTGTTTATTTACACTATTTTTTATTTTATTTTCGTTTACTTATATTTTAAGTTGTGATAAAATTATTTTAAATTATTTTGATTTTAAGGAGGAATTATGGAAGAAGAATTCGCAAATAAAAAACTTCTTGTTATGGAATATGATAGTAGTGTCCAAATGGATACTTTGGAGGAACTTCTTACTGTATATTTTAATGAATTTTACATAGATAAACCTGAACGTGAAAAGATTTCTTTAAGATATTCATGTATATATCCTTATGCTTTATCAGCCCAAAAAAGAGTTTTCGTATCTTTAGAAGAAGAAATGGTTGATGGTATGATACAAAAAGTATCTGATCCAGATCTTGAAGAAGGTTTATTTATTAATAATGACGTTAATTTCTTTTTGTCTATGTGTAAGATTGATCAACTTAGAATTTGTGAACGAATAGATTCTAATATTTTTACTGCAAGGCTTAATAAGCAAAATTTACAAGAAGATTATATAATTGTAAATGATTACGCAAGTGCTCTTTTAAAAGCTAACCTTCTAAGTTAATTTTTAGAATATAAAACAAAAAAAAAGCTAATTTTAATGTGAAGTGGTAAGATGAAAGCAGACTTTTTGTGTCTACTTTTGTTAACAAGTTCACATTAAGATTAGCTTTTTTGTCTTAATATAAATAGTCCGCTGTTGTACTATCTTCGTCTTCGTCATCACTATAATATTGTTCATCTTCGTTTTCATCATAAACTGATGTCGTATTTGTATTAACATCTTCATCTTCATCAGATGTATTATTATTTGAACTTTCACTTTGTGCTTCTGGTGTTGGCGTTTCTACTGGGGCTTCTGGAATTGGTGCTGCAACTAGTGCTTCATATATACATATTGCATGGAATACAGCTCTTTTTCTTCCTGATGTATCACATGTTGATAGTGTTATCATCTTTTTATCTGATCTCGGTTCTATATCATACGTTGTTGTCGTTTTTTGCTTTACTGTGTTTATAAAGTTTTCATAGGATTTTAATTCATTTAGTCCTGGTATTATGCTTTGAACATTTGGTTTTTCAGTATAACTTGAGAATACTTGATATTTCATTTTTCTTTGTTCTGTTATTATTGTTATTTCTATTTGACCTGGTTGAGTACCATCTTTTATAGCATCATACAGAGGCGCAAACATTTTTCCTGTTGTTAAATTATGTCCAAATATTACAGTATTATTATCTGTAAAGTTTTTATTATTTTGATAATCCATAAATATACTACCACAAGTGCTATCTTCCTTGTTTAAATCTTTTTTCAAATAATATTCATTATCTGTTGTTTGTAATACCGGATAATCAATTCCTAATGATTCTATTCTTATCCATGCTACTACATCTGGGTTTGTTTCTTTAAGCTTTGCAAAGTCTACGTCGATTTTTACATTTTCATCGTCACTTTGTTTTATTACTTCATCAATTAATTTTTCATGTTCTTTTCCTTCTTTTATATTACTATATGCCCATTGCCCTATTTTGTATGCTGTTATTATAAATATAATAACGAATATTATTAAGAATATGTTTACTAATTTACTTTTTGTTCTTGATGTACTGTATGGACTAGTATTTTTAGGTACATGTGTCGCATATTTATGTGATTTTGTATCTTTAGTAGAAGCTTTCTTTGGAGGTTCTTGTGTTTGTATTTGACTTTTCTTTACTCGTGTATATCTCATTTTTTCCTCCCCTTTCTTCTTTTACTTTTATGTGTATAGAATATCACATTTCTTTTTATTTGTACACTTTTTATTATAACAAAAATATATAAATTTTCAAATAGTAAACATAGTGCAATCAAATTTTTTATGCAAAACATAATATACATAAAGTTAAATAATGTTGATTTTTTATGTAAAATATGGTATAATAATATTAGATTTTGACCCAAGTGGTTAATTTCAGATTGCCTAATTATATTATACAAAATGACGGAGGTACTAAAATGGCAACAGAAAATATCAAAATTGAAAGCTTACTTGAAAATGCAATCCCAATGGTCTCTAAGATTTATAATTTACATATCAGAGTTCTCGCCAAAGACGAACTAGTCTATAATTGGTTAGAAGACACTGAATATCAAGGTAAAGCCGGAGAGATTGTCTTAAAAGGTACTAAAGGCGAAGAATGGATTATTCCAGAGAAAAAACTCGCCAAATATGAGTACACTAATGGATCACCCATCACTTATAAATCTTTAACAGCTGAATATCAGCCTATTAAAACTGTAGAATCTGATGCAGTAACATGGCTTATTCAGATTCCAAAAGATATAAAAGGCGAAGTCGTTACGGAGCGCGGAGACGTCCTTAATGTAAATAGAGATTTCAATCGCAAAGGACAAAAAGTCCCACATGCTGATGGTGACTCGGTTGCCGTAGCAGACGATGGTGGAAAACCTAACCTTGATTGGGGACCCTGGGTTGTTAATGGAGAAGTAGTTAAAAACACTTACTCTCCAAAATCTGCCAAGTAGTTTTCGGTAATGGTATGGTGCTAATTAGCACTAATTGAAGACCTGAGTTTATTCGTTTCACACGTATAGACTCAGGTATCTTTTTGTTTATACCTTTATACTCTTGTACTTCAGAGTATTGGAAAAATATTGTTATAGTGAATTTGTTATTTTTAGTAATTCTTGTAATGTTTCTTCTATTGAAAGTTCCCCTTCTTCTATTGTAATATCTGCATATTTTTCGTACAATGGTATTCTTTCGTTATATAAATCTTTTAATGTTTGGCTGTTTTTTAATACTACTCCTCTTCCTTCTATATCTTCTATTCTTTTATTGATTGTTTCATAGTCTTGTTTTAAGTATATTATTTTCCCTAAATTTTTCAAGTTTTTCATTGCTGCTTTTCCATATATTATACTTCCACCTGTTGCAATAACACTTTTTTCTGCTTTGATTTTACTGCCTATTTGGTTTTCAATTTGTATTATTTTATTTATTCCTTTTTCTTTAATGATTTGTGGTATTGGCTTTTTAAATTTTTCTTGTATTAATATATCTGTATCTATAAAATTACATTTTAGTTTTTCTGCAAGCTTAGTACCTATAGTGCTTTTTCCTACTCCTGGCATTCCTATTAAAATAATATTGTTCATCTAATTTCTTCCTTTACTATTCTTTATTTTATATTTTTTTATTCCACACAACTTTTAATTTTCATTTAAAATTTAACATGATTTTCATATTTTTGCAATGTTTTTATTTGAAATAATATTCACACTCCAATACGTTTTTATGATATACTTTAGTTAGAGCAATTTGTAGAGGAGAATAAAAATGACCATTGAAGAAGAATTATTTAGAAAAACAAAGATTAATTTTGATAAAATATCTGCATACGGATTTAAAAAAGATAAGTCTTTATATAGATATTCAAAAAATATTATGAATAATACTTTTAGAGTGGATATTGAAATAAATGCTGATGGAATAATTAAAGGTAAAGTTTATGATTTAGCTTTTGGAGATGAATATACTAATTTTCGTATAGAAGATAGTACAGGCTCTTTTGTAGGACAAGTTAGAGATGAATTTAAAAATTTATTAAAAGATATTAGAAGTAATTGTTTTACCAGAGAATCTTTTATATATGAGCAATCAAACAGAATAACAAAAGCCATAAAGGAAAAGTATGGAGATGATCCAGAATTTGAATGGAAAAAGTTCCCTGGATATGCTACTTTTAAAAATAGTAATAGCAAAAAGTGGTATGGCATAATAATGAATCTTGATAAAAGTAAATTAGATGAAAAATCTACTGGCGAAGTAGAAATAATTGATATAAAATTAGATCCAAATGAAATAGAATATTTACTAAAACAGGATGGTTTTTATCCTGCATATCATATGAATAAGAAAAATTGGATTACAGCTATACTAAATAATACCATATCAGATAAAAAAATAATGGATTTGATTGAGAAAAGTTATTCATATACTGTTACAAATAAAAATCGTGCTAAAAATGAGTGGATAGTTCCTGCAAATCCAAAGTATTTTAATATAGAGAAAGCCTTAAAAGAAAATAATACAATAATGTGGAAACAAAATACAGATATTAAAATAAATGATATTGTTTATATATATGTTGGCAGTCCTTATTCATCAATTATGTATAAATTTAAAGTGGTAGAAGTAAATATTCCTTATGAATATAAAGATGAAAATTTAAAAATGCAAAGAGTTATGAAAATAGATTTATTAACAAGATATGATAAAGGAGAGTTGACATTTAAAAAATTAAAAGATTTTGGAGTAAATGCAATTAGAAGTCAAAGATATATGCCAGTAGAATTAAGTGAATATATAAATAAAAGTAAAAGATAACCTAAATTTTCTACTGCACCCCTATTGCACACTAAAATAAGAAAATCCTATGCAAAATATTGATATTTCAACATTTGCATAGGGTTATTTTCTGGTCGAGGTGACTACCTCGAAAAGCCACATATCTATTGCAATTACTGCATTTCATAATTTCAAATTCATTTTGGAAATTTGACTTTGAAATTTTTTATCTAATTTTATTTCTCAAAAGTTCCTACATCTCACTTATTC
>CANQPF010000003.1 GCA_947625665.1 uncultured Clostridia bacterium
CTATTCTTTTATTAATATGCATTCTAAAATAATGTCCACAATTCGGGCAAATACTATAATTATCCCTTAAAGTTTCTTTATAAATAATTTCTTTACACCTGTCACATTTAGCCCATTTTCCAACTGGAATATCTATATTAACTTTTTTCTTCTTCTCCGGTATATTCCTTTTCTTAATCTTATCTACAATCATTTTTTACTCCTTATTCTAAAAGTGATATACTATTATACTCGACAAATTTATCAAAATGTAAAAGATTCTGCATTAGTCTATCACTTATTCTAAAAATTAAAATTCTTTTCTATAAATGACGTATCAAATGTTCCTCTTATGAAGTCAGCACTTCTAATAATTTCAAATAAAAAGTCTCTGTTGGTTTCGACCCCTTCTATTACTAACTCTTCTAAAGCTCTTTTCATTTTAGCAACAGCTTCATTTCTATTGCTTCCATGTACAATTATTTTTGCAATCATAGAATCGTAATATGGTGGAATTGTGTAGCCTTCATAAATCGCTGTATCTATTCTTATACCATTTCCTCCAGGTAAATTTAATCCAGTTATTGTTCCAGGAGAAGGCATAAACTTCTTACTTGGATTTTCAGCATTTATTCTACACTCTATAGAATGACCTCTGAATTCAACCTCTTTTTGTTTTATATCTAATCTTTCCCCACCTGCTATTTTTATTTGTTTCTTTACAATGTCAATTCCTGTTCTCATCTCTGTTATAGGATGTTCAACTTGTATTCTAGTATTCATTTCCATAAAATAAAAATTTTTTTCGCTATCTACTAAAAATTCTACTGTTCCACAACTTGTATATCCTGCTACTTTTGCAGCTTTTACTGCTGCTTCTCCCATTTTGTTTCTTAGTTTATCATCAACAGCCGTAGAAGGAGTTTCCTCAATTACTTTTTGATGATTTCTTTGAATTGAGCAATCTCTTTCACCCAAATGTATTACATTTCCAAATTCATCTGCTAATATTTGAATTTCAACATGTCTAGGATTCTTAACAAATTTTTCAATATATATTTCGTCATCATTAAAAGAATTCCTAGCCTCTTGTTGAACAATACCAAAATTTGTTTCAATTTGTTTTTTATTATTAGCTATTCTAATTCCTTTTCCTCCACCACCTGCTGCAGCCTTAAGCATTACGGGATATCCAATTTTTTCAGCTATTTTAACCGCTTCTTCGGCATTATTAACTTTACCTTCAGAGCCAGGAATTACTGGTACACCTGCCTTTTTCATAAGCTCTTTAGCATTAGATTTATTACCAAGCAATTCTATAACGTTAGATTTTGGACCAATAAATTTAATGTTAGATTCTTCACATATTTTTGCAAACTGCGAATTTTCAGACAAAAATCCAAAACCTGGATGTATACTATCCGCACCTTTTATATTTGCTGCTTCTATTATATTTTTAATATTTAAATAACTTTTACCAGATTGTGCTGGTCCAATACAAACAGCTTCATCAGCAAGTCTAGTATGCAAAGCATCTTTGTCTGCTTCTGAATATACAGCAACCGTTTTTATATTCATTTCTTTACAAGCTCTAATGATTCTAACTGCAATCTCTCCACGATTTGCAATTAATATTTTATTCATTTAATCCGCGTCTCCTTTCATACTACCGCAAAAGTTAGCTCACCTTTAGCAGCAATTTTACCATCTACCGTTGCAATAGCCTCTCCTATACCGATAGGACCTTTCTTTTTTATAATTTTAACTTCTAATTTTAATTTATCCCCTGGAACTACCATTTTTTTAAATTTCATTTTGTCAATTCCACCAAATAAAGCATTTTTCCCTTTATTTTCTTCTAAAGAAAGTATAGCAACTGCTCCAGCTTGAGCGAGACTTTCCGTAATTAAAACACCTGGCATTATTGGATTTCCTGGAAAGTGCCCTTTAAAATACCATTCATCTTTATTAACATATTTATAGGCAATTGTACCTTCTCCTGGCGTGTATTCTTCTACCTCATCAATCATTAAAAATGGCTCTCTCTGAGGAATTATTTCTTTTATTTGCTCTTTGTTCAACATATTATCATCCTACTTTCCGGTCTATTTTATCTTAAATAATGGCGTTCCATATTCTACTGGATCTCCATCTTTAACTAATATCTCTACAATTGTACCTTCATATTCTGATTCTATTTCATTCATTAATTTCATAGCTTCAACAATGCACAATATATCACCAACTTTTACAGTATCACCAACTGAAACATAAGGTCCTGATGATGGTGATGGTTTTGAATAAAAAGTTCCTAACATTGGTGCCTTAACAACTTTAAAATTTTCCTCAATTTCTTCAGGGTATTCTTCAATTTCTTCATCATTTTCTATTGCATTTGCAATATCTTTGTCTTCTTTTTTTGTTGCATTTGCAACTTTTTTATTTTCATCGTCTTTCGTCATTGTAATTTTTGTACCATCTGGAAAGTCAATACTTATAGATGTTAATTTAGAGTTTCCCATATCATCCATTAATTGTTTAATTTTTTCATACTCCATTTTTTTCATCCTTTCTACTTATTTAAATTTTTTTATTATTATAGTCGCATTATGTCCACCGAAACCTAATGAATTTGACATTGCAATATCTACTTTTGAATCTACAAAATCATTTGGAGTTATATCTAAATCACATTCTTCATCTTTTACTTTATAATTTATAGTTGGTGGCACTACTTGTTCTTCGATAGCTTTAGTACATATTATTGCTTCCATCGCTCCTGCAGCACCTAACATATGACCTGTATTTCCTTTTGTTGAACTTACTTTAACGGTCTTACTTGCTTCTCCTAATGCTTGCTTTATGGCTAAAGTCTCTGTTAAATCATTTAAATGTGTTGACGTCCCATGAGCATTTATATAATCTATATCTTCTGGCTTTATTCCTGCATCATTTATTGCCCTTTTCATTGCTCTTGTTGCACCATTTCCATCTGGTGCAGGTGAAGTTATATGATAAGCATCTGAAGTAGCACCAAATCCAATTACTTCTCCATATATTTTTGCTCCTCTTTTTTGAGCATGTTCAAGTTCTTCTAATATTACCATACAAGCGCCTTCTGCCATAACAAAGCCATCCCTTTCTTTATCAAAAGGAATACTTGCTCTATTTCTATCTGTTGCAAAAGATAAAGCTTTCATATTTTCAAATCCACCAATTCCTATATCGCAAATTGGAGCTTCTGAACCTCCTGCTATAATAGCATCTTCATATCCAGCTTTTATTGTTTTATATGCTTCTCCTATTGCATGTGTTGATGAAGCACATGCTGTAACTAAAGAAACAGATTCTCCTTTTACTCCTAAATCAATTGCAATATTTCCTGCAGCCATATTAGTTATTCCCATAGGTATAAACATTGGAGAAATTCTTTTATGACCTTTTTCAAAATAATTATTGCATTGTTCTTGTATTGTATTTAATCCTCCAATTCCTGAACTTACAAAAATTCCAACATTGTTAAAATCTGTATTTTCTTCTGTTATACCACTATCTTTAAGTGCTTCTCTTGCGGCAATTGTAGCAAATTGCGTATATCGATCTAGCCTTCTTGTCTCTCTTTTATCAAAGTATTCTAATGGATCATAATTTTTAACTTCTGCTGCCATTTTTGTTTTGAAGTCTGAAACATCAGTTAATGTAATATTATCAATACCACATACTTTATTTTTCATTGCTTCCCATGTTTCTTCAACATTTTTTCCTAAAGGAGTTATAGCTCCCAATCCTGTAATAACTACTCTCTTTTCCATTTTGTAACTTACCTTCCTTCTTAATTATTATACTTTACATCAACATTCCGCCATCTACATTTATAACTTGCCCTGTGATATAACTGCTATCTTCTGATACCAAAAATTTAACTAAGTTTGCAACATCTTCAGCTTTTCCCATTCTTCTTAACGGAATCTTACTAGCTATATCTTCTTTTACTTCTTCTTTCAAAACATCTGTCATACTTGTTTCTATAAATCCTGGTGCAACAGCGTTTACTAATATATTTCGTGAAGCAACTTCTTTTGCAAGACTTTTAGTAAATCCTATTATACCTGCTTTAGAAGCTGAATAATTTGTTTGCCCAGCATTTCCAGTAATTCCAACAACTGAAGAAATGTTTATAATTCTTCCAGTACGAGCCTTCATCATATATGGAATTACATTTTTAGTCACATTGAAAGTTCCTGTCAAATTGACATCTATAACATTTGTAAAATCTTCTTTCTTCATTCTCATTATTAAAGTATCTTTTGTTATTCCTGCATTATTTACTAAAACATCAATTTTTCCATACTTTTCAATTATTTCTTTTACAAATCTTTCAGTATCTTCAAAGTTTGAAACATCTCCTTGAACTGGTATACATTTTACATTTTTGTTTTCTATTTCTTTTTTAGTCTCTTCAAGTTCCTCATTTGCTGTTCTGTAGTTTACAGCAATATCATATCCTTGCTCAGCTAATGTTAAAGCTATTTGCTTTCCAATTCCTCTTGTTGCTCCTGTTATTAATGCAACTTTACTCATTTTTTTCCTCCTTTTTACCTATCTTCCCCTCTTAATATTTCTAACTGTTTTATTACACTTTCTAAACTTTCTTTATCATTTATATTCATAATTTTTACATCTTTACCCAATGATTTCTTTACTGATGTAACAAAATTAGATAAAGTCTTACCTGGACCTATTTCTATAAAAGTATCTACTCCATTATCCATCATATATTTTATTGTATCAGACATTCTTGTAGGACTCATAACATGTTTCGCTAAAATATCTCTCATATCGTCTTCTGCGGTATACGGTCTAGCATCTATATTTTTTACTACAGCAGTTTTAGGTGTTTTTATTTCTTTATCTTCCAAAACTTTTCTTAAAGCTTTTGATGCATTTTCTAATTTCTTAGTATGAAATGGTCCGCTTGTTTTTAACTCTACGACTCTTTTTGCTCCCATTTCTTTCGCAATTTCCATAGCTTGATAAACCCCATCTTTATCTCCTGATATTGCTACTTGCTTTGGGCAGTTATAATTTGCTGGTTGTGCAAAACCGTTTGTTACTTTTTTACAAGCTTCTTCGACCTCTTTATTCTCTAGCCCAAGTATTGCAGCCATTGACCAATCACCTTCAGGGCAAAGATCTTGCATATATTCTCCTCTCTTTTGAACAATTGCCATTGCATCTTCAATTCTTAAAGCTCCTCCATCAACAAGTGCTGCATATTCACCTAAACTTAAGCCTGCTGACATATCAGATTTAATTCCGCTTCTCATTTAACATTTCTAGAATTGCTAATTCCATAGCAACTATTGCTGGTTGAGTATTCTTAGTTTCTTTTAAAGTTTCCTCTGGACCTTCAAAAGATAACTTTCTTATATCCATTCCTGTTACTTCTTCTGCTGTTTTATATACTTCTTCTACGCCTTTGTAACCGTTGTAAGTCTTTTCCCATACCTACAGTTTGAGCTCCTTGACCAGCAAACAAAAATGCTATTTTTCCCATTTTAATTCCTCCTTAAAACTTCACTTTTTAGTAATTTTAAAAAATCATCTTCAACTTTATTGTAAACTACTATCTTTCAAACCTATTTCAAATAAATACTTTTCAAATTCATTGCAAAAATTAGAAATAAATTCTTTTACATTAATTATTCTTCCTGTCTCATTTTTTATTGAAGTTGCAATATTTTTAATCTCATCTGCAAATTCTTCTTGTGCTACATTTATTCCAATTCCTACTACAAAACATTTAACTTTATTTCCTATAACCTTAGTTTCTGTTAAAATTCCACCTAATTTTTTATAATTTATAATTAAATCATTAGGCTCTTTTATATCTACAGAAATTTTATATTTTTCTTTCATTATGTTTACAATTATTTCTGCAATCTTTACCGCTATTCCTTCTAAGCGATTTATATTACAGTCCATTTTTATAAAGAAAGAAAAAGCTATGTTATTTGCTTGTTCCGTATACCATTTCCTTCCATGAGTACCTTTACCGTGCGTCTGAAAATCTGCCATAACTACTGTTCCACTAGGCACTTTATTTTCTTCATATAGTCTCCAAACTTCATTTTGCGTAGAATCAATTGTCTCATAATATATACAGTTTCTCCCTAAAATTTTAGTATTTAAATTATCTAATTGCATACATTTCTCCAATCAGTTTTTATTTTCCTTTTCTATCGCTTTTAAATTTTCTTCTCTTTTTATTTTATTAGTTGTAGTTTTTATAAGAGGTTCTTCTGTTAATGTCATCCCTCTTATTGCTTTATAATTTGGCATAGTTTTATTTATTTCTTTTATCTTATCAGATATTGCCTTACGTATTTCTTCATCTGTTTCAACTTTATAAGCATTTTTCACAACATCTTTATCAATAACAATTCTAACATTTATTTTTATATCATCCTTATCTTCCGTTCTTTGTTTTCCATAAATAAATGATTCTGTTACTCCTTCTATTCTGTTTATTAAATTTTCTATTTCTTCTGGAAATATATTCTTTCCGTTTTTAAGAACGATTACGCTTTTCTTTCTTCCACAAATAAATATATATCCTTCTTCATCTATCTTGGCTAAGTCTCCTGTGTAAAACCACCCATCTTTTAAAACAGCATTAGTTGCTTTTTTATTTCCATAATACCCTAGCATAACGCTCGGTCCTTTTACAATTAGTTCTCCAACACCTTCACTATTGGCATTAACTATTTTAGTTTCGACACTAGGGCATGATTTTCCAATTGAACCTATTTTATGAAATCTATTAGATCCTACAGCAACAACTGGTGAAGTTTCTGTTAATCCATAACCTTGAACTAAATTGAAACCTAATATTCTATATTTTTCTTCTATAGTTTTTTCAAGAGCTGCTGCACCACTTATAAACAGTTTAATCTCTCCACCTAACAAATCATGTATTTCTTTAAAAATCTCTTTTCTCTTCTCTATTGGTTGACTCTTATATTTTTCTTCATTTTCTAATATTGTTTCAAGTTTTCCTTGCTTTGCAAGATTTTTTCTTATCATAAAGAAAATTCTTTCATAAATTGCTGGAACACAAGCCATTACTGTAACTTTATATTCTTTTAAGTTACTTGTTATATGTCTTAATCCATCACAAAATACTGTCTTTGCACCTTTATATAATGAAAATAGAAATCCAACTGTACATTCAAATACATGATGTATTGGCAATACAGAAAGAAGTGTATCATTACTTTGTACATCTAAAACTGAACCTATGTCCATTAAATTTGCACATATATTTTTATGTGACAAAGCAACTGCTTTTGGTGCAGATGTTGTTCCTGATGTAAATAACATTATACTCATCTTTTCTGCATCTATCTTTTCATCCAAAAATCTTCTATCACCTTTGTCTAATAATTTATTTCCATCTTCTATTAATTCTTTTTGTGAATATACGCCTTTTCTATGTATATCTAGATCCATGGATATTAAATGCTTTAATTTTCCTTGTTCACTTCTTTTTATCTTCTCTAAAGTTTCAACATATTTTTCTGAACAAAAAATTGCTTCAACTTCTGATTTTTTTATTAAACTTTTAAGTTCTGGCTCTGTTAATGATTTATCTAAGGGAACTACTATTCCAGTTCCACAGACTATTGATAAATATGCTATTTCCCATTCATATCTATTTTCTCCAATCACAGCTATTCTCTTGTCTTTAAGCCCCATATCTATTAACTTAGTCCCTAAAGCATCAACCATTCTTCTAACTTGTTTATGTGTAAAAGTTATATAGTTATTTTCATCCTTTGCATTTTCTGGATTAATTCCTATACCAGGTTTTCTAATCTTATATGCAATGTTGTCTCCATATAACTTACCTGTTTTTTCTAGCATATCTTTAATATTATCTATTTCTAAACTTTCAAAAATTCTCTTATCCATCAATTCTTTCCTTTCATTAATCCCTAATATAATATCATAAATTATGAAAAAAGTGTTTAGACTGGCGGGTCAGTTCAATAATTATTCCATCTTCTCTTTCATTCTTACAAGTGTGTTCATCGCATCAATTGGAGTAAGTTCATTTATATTAATTTTGTCCAACTCATGAGCTATTTCAGCAAGTTTATAATTAAACATATCAAATTGACCATTTACTTGCTTCTTTTGTTCTTTGGTTTCTTTTTTATCTTTTAAAATACTCTTTCTTTCTAAGCTACGTAAAATTTCATTTGAACGTTTAGTTACAGTTTTAGGTACACCTGCTAATCTTGCAACATGTACTCCGTAGCTTTCATCTGTTCCACCTCTTACTATCTTTCTTAAAAAGATTATATCTTCTCCTTTTTCCTTTACTTCTATTGAATAATTTTTTATTCCTTCAAGTTTGTCTTCAAGTTGTGTTAATTCATGATAATGTGTAGCGAATAAAGTCTTAGCTCCACATTTTTCTTTATCAGCTATATATTCTGCAACTGCCCATGCAATAGAAAGTCCGTCATAAGTTGATGTTCCTCTTCCTATTTCATCTAAAATCACTAAACTATTACTAGTCGCTTCTTTAAGAATTGTTGCAACTTCCATCATTTCAACCATAAATGTACTTTGTCCCATACTCAAATCATCAGAAGCTCCAACTCTTGTGAAAATTTTATCTACCACACCTATTTTAGCTTCTTCTGCTGGAACAAAACTTCCTATTTGTGCCATTAAAACTATTAAAGCTACTTGTCTCATATATGTTGATTTTCCTGCCATATTTGGACCTGTTATTATAGATAATCTATTTTCATCCTTATCTAAATATGTATCATTTTCAACAAACTCTCCTGCTCCAAGCATTTTTTCTATAACAGGGTGTCTTCCACTTTTTATATCTATTGCTCCATGACTATTAACCTCTGGCATACAATAATTCATATCTTCTGCTACTTGAGCAAATGAAGTTAAAACATCTAATGTAGAAACAATCTCACTTGTTTTTTGTAACCTTTTTATATTACTTGCTATTTCTTCTCTTACTTTCGTAAATTCTTCATATTCTAAATTAACAACTTTTTCTTCTGCACCTAAAATATCATTCTCTAATTTTTTCAAATCTTCTGTTATATATCTTTCAGCATTTGTTAAAGTTTGCTTTCTAACAAAATAGTCTGGTACTTGGTTTAAATAAGACTTAGTAACTTCTAAATAATATCCAAATACTTTGTTAAATCCAACTTTTAAATTTTTTATACCTGTCTTTTCTTTTTCTTTAGCTTCTAACTGTATAATCCAATTCTTACCTTCCGTCGTAGCAGTTTTTAGTTTATCTATTTCTTCATGATATCCAAGCTTAATTATTCCACCTTCTTTCACAGTCATTGGCGGATCATCTACAATTGCCTTTTCTATTAGTTCATATATATCTTGTAACTCATCTAAATTTTCATATAAATATTTTAATAAATCTGACTTACAATTTTCTAAAGATTTTTTTACTTCAGGTAACTTATGAAGAGAATTTTTTAAAGTAATCATATCTCTAGCATTAGCATTTCCATAAGCCATCTTTCCTGATAATCTCTCTATATCATAAACCTTCTTTAAATTGTCAATTATATCTCCTCTTAAAAAAAGACTTTCTTTAAGCTCTTTTACTGCATTAAGTCTTTTGTTTATTTCTAATACATCTATTAGCGGGTCACTAATCCATCTTGTAAGCAACCTTCCTCCCATAGATGTACATGTTTTATCAAGTACCCATAAAAGTGTACCTTTTTTTGTTTTATCACGCATTTTCTCTGTTATTTCTAAATTTCTTCTAGCATTTATGTCTAAAGACATGTATTTTGAAGTATTGTATATTTTTATTGTATTAATATGTTCCAAACTTGTTTTTTGCGTCTGAGAAATATATTCTATTAAAGCATTAATTGAATTACATGTTAATTTTCTTTCTTCTATGTTCGTTATTTCAGAACCATTGGTATCTATATATTTCATGCTCTTAGCTATATCGTTTAGCTTTTCTGAAAAATACTTATCATCAAATTTTGTAACAAAAACCTCAAAACGTTCTTTTATTTTCTTTAACTCTTCTGAAGATTCTGACATCATTGAATTTATTACTATTTCTGATGGAGAATATTTAGCCATTTCGTCCATCAATTGTGCAAAATTATTATCTTGCTTTATTTCACTACTAAAAAACTCTCCTGTCGAAATATCACATATACTTATTCCGAAATAAATACCTGCTTTATATATTGACATAATATAGTTGTTTTTTCTTTCTTCTAGCATATTGCTATCTATAATTGTTCCTGGTGTTACAACTCGAATAACTCCTCTTTCTACTATTCCCTTTGTTGTTTTAGGATCACTTAATTGTTCACAAATAGCAACTTTGTACCCTTTAGCAATTAATCTTGAAATATATATTTCTGCAGCATGGTAAGGAATTCCACACATAGGAGCTCTTTCTGCTTGTCCACAATCTTTTCCCGTTAATGTCAACTCTAATTCTCGTGATGCTAATATTGCATCATCAAAAAACATTTCATAAAAATCTCCTAAACGATAAAACAAAATACTATCTTTGTATTCTTCTTTTGTTTCAAGATATCTTTGCATCATAGGTGAATATTCTTCTTTTTTAGCCATTTACTACTCCTTTCAAATACCACATATGTTCTGAAATTATTTTTAAATCTATCATTTTATCTATTAAATCTTCTGACCCTTCAAAAATAACAACTTTATTGCTATCAGTTCTTCCTGTTAACATATTTTCATTGTTTTTGCTTTTTCCTTCTACTAAAACTTTTTGAATTGTTCCTATGTATTTTTGATTATTTTTTTCAATTTGACTTTCTACTAATTCTTTAAGTCTATCAAAATGTTTATGTTTTATTTCGTCTGGAACTTGATTTTCCATTTTATCTCCAGGTGTTCCAATTCTTCTTGAATATATAAACATATATACTTGTTCAAAACAAACTTTTTTTACTACATCTAAAGTATCTTCAAAATCTTCATCAGTTTCTCCTGGGAAACCAACAATAATATCTGTTGATAATGTTAAGTTAGGGATTTTAGCTTTCATTTTTTCTACTAACTCTAGATATTGTTCTTTAGTGTATTTTCTGTTCATAACCTTTAATATTTCTGTACTTCCAGCTTGAAGTGGAAGATGAATTAATTTGCAAACTTTATCACACTTTGCAATTGCATCAATAACATCATCAGTAAAATCTTTTGGATGTGGAGATACAAAACGAATTCTTTCTATTCCATCTATTTTATTTATAGCTTCAAGTAATGTAGCAAATGAATTTATTCCTTGATACTCTTCAAACTCTACATTATTTTCTCTTTCAACTCGTAAATATGAATTAACATTTTGTCCAAGTAAAGTTATTTCTTTATATCCTTTTTTTGCAAGCTCAGTCACTTCGTCAATTATGTCTTTTGGCATTCTACTTCTTTCTCTTCCACGAACATAAGGAACAATACAATAACTACAAAAATTATTACATCCATTCATTATCGTAACAGATGCCTTAACTTTACTATCTCTTTTTATAGGCAAGCCTTCGAATACTTTTCCATCGATATCCAATATATCTATTAATTTATTTTTTTCTTCGATTACTTTATATAAATCTTCTGGAAATTTGTATAATGTATGTGTTCCAAAAATCATATCAACAAAAGGATAACTTTCTTTTATTTTATCTGTTATATGTTTTTCTTGCATCATACATCCACCAATTGCTACAATTGTACCTCTATTTTCTTTTAATCTTTTCAATTCTCCTAATTTTCCAAACAGTTTATCTTCTGCATTTTCTCTAACGCAACAAGTATTCATAACTGCTAAGTCAACTTCATCATTATTCGTTGTTTTTACATATCCCATTTCTTCAAGCATACCACAAATTTTTTCAGAATCATTCTCATTTAGTTGACATCCCATTGTTAAAATACTATATTTTAACTTTTTATCTTTATTTATTTCTTTTATTTTTTCTATATATTTTTTTTGATCATTTATTTCTTTTGATATTGCCATTTTTAATTCTCCTTTACTAAGCTATTTTATTATATTTTTCAACATTTTGCAAGATTTACTTTTCACTTTTAAATTTTAATGATATAATATTAATATAATAATGTACAAAGGAGAAAGATTATGAAATTATTTAACACTATATTACCTTCAAGAAAACCAAAAAAAGAAGTAAAAAGATTATTTGCTTCTATTGTTTGCAAAGCAGCTGTTGACAATGGTGTTGTTTTAGAAAATAATCGTAGATTCTTAACTCAATTAGCTATGAAAAATATGGAAAAAATAAATAAGGAAACTCTAAAATATAATAATGATCTAGTAGTACTTTGGGCTAAGCTAGACATGGAACAATATTTTGATTCTTATTATGAACTAACAGTAAATCCTTATTATGGTACTCTCCCAGCTAATCAATTAGATGAATATGTATTATTACCTGAAAGATTCATTAGCTTAATTGATATAAAATTAGTAGGTAGTATAAAAATAGATAAAATAAAACTAAAAAAAGTATTTATTGCAACATTTGAAATTAAAGATAGAAAAGAAAATGCATATAGACCTTTTGTTGAATTTTATATAAAAAATGATAATGGCACTTTTGAAAAAGTTGCTTATGGATACGATACAAACAATAATAAGAATGTTGAATTATTCTTTAATAATTTTACTTATCCAATATATCTTTCACATGAAGGATATATAAAATTACCTTTAAAAAATTCTAAGATAAAGCTATCTGTCTATGATTACATTTCAGCTGATAAAATGGATAAACTTCTTAAAAATGTATATATAGAAGATATTAGAATAAGGACTTAATAAATGTAATATAAATATAACACAATAAAATACTCCCAAAAAGCTAAATATATTGGGAGTATTTTATTGTTAATCAACTTACAGTTTAACTAATATGATGTCATCTTTCTCGATAATATAGCCTTTCTTAGGCCATTTTGGAATTTCTTTTTCTTCTTCCTGAGATAATAAATCAAAAAAATTATATAAATATAGATTGCTATCTACTGACTTAAAATCATACCCTAAAAGTTTAAAATACTTTAAGATTTCTTCATTAGCCTTACCACTTTCCATAAAAGACGCTGTCGACCATTGTATACATGATTGTAAAGCAGATTGAATATATTGATATTCTTCCACTTTTTCTTCAATATTTAAAATTTTTTCACTATAATATTTCAATACTTTATAATGTAAACTATTAGGTTTTACAGTAATGGCTTCTTCTACACATGTAGGAAGTTTAGTATCATAACTAAAAAATGCAACTGGTTTATTTTGTGTATCATATTTTGATACCAATTCATTAGCAACATCGGTCAATTCTTCCTTTTCTGCTTGGTACCTCAAATCATTTAAATATTCCAATTTATAAATATCTTTTACCTGATTAAAGATTATAAAAGACATTATAATAAAAAATATATATTTCTCTATTTTTTTTCTTTCTTTTTCTATAATTAATTGAGTTAATAACATAAAAATAAATGCAACGAATAATTGAAATTGTTGACATGTCCTATAAAAAGCTGCTCCTCCTTGTATAATTGAAAGCAATATCAATGTAAGATTCATTCCTAATATTATGAATAATATTGAAAAATCTTTTTTCTTAATTGAAAAAACTATTCCAATAATAAAAGATATTATACTACAAATAACTAAATTAGCAATAGGTAGATATCCTAGACCGTTAATTATATATTCAATTATAATAGTATTAAATAAATTTTGTATACCATTTTTAACTCCTAATCTTTCATAATAAACTATTTTTGCTGCATTATCACTCTTTTTTATATGAAATATATTAAGAGCAAATTTAACTAAAACAATATTAAATAAAACTGCTATCATTAGAGGAATAGCAAATTGTAAGCCATAAATGATAATTTTTCTTAGTTTTACTTTTTCTTTATTTGAAAATAATATTTTAATTAATATTATTAACAATACTGCCATAATATACACAACTGCAAATGACTCATAAATTGATATAGACATCCATAAGGTAAAAATGCTCGAAAAGAAAAATCTTAATCTTTTTGATATCAAACATTCATTAAATAAAATTATGCTAATAGCAACAAGTGCAAATGCCATTGCACACGATAAGCCTAATGGAACAAATGTAAAATATTCCATTATAAGTGGATAAGAGATAAATATACATGCAAATACTGTATATGCTATTGGTTTTATTTTATTTTTTGACATGACATCAAATATTGAACAATATAATAATATATCAAAAATAAAAAATAAAACAGCTATAAAATCTACTAAAAACGGATAGAAATTAAATATTTTTAATATTTTTTCTAATATTGGAAGTACTATCCTTCCTTGCGCTACCAGTTCCATTCCTTGAAAATATCTATCAGCAGCCAATACATCTACATTAATAGTAGAATGGCCTAATAAGTATCCATAACTTGCTATTGCCACAATTACTATTGGAACTATAAAAGATGGATTTTTGATTAACTTAATTGCTGATTTCTTATATTTTTCCATATTTTATTCCTCCTAAAAGTTAATTCTTTTTTCTTCAATAACAAGAGGTCTTTTCATTACCCTTGTATTAATTGCTAAAATATATTCTCCTAAAATTCCTATAAAAAAGATTTGAAGTGCACCTAAGAAAAATATTCCTATTAATATTGGTGCCATTCCTGCCACAAACCTATCCCAGTACATAAGTTTTAATATTAAATAAACAACTCCTATAAAAAAGCTAATACATGATACTATTCCACCCAAAAAAGTAGCAAGTCGTAATCCAATTTTAGTGTATGAAGTAAAAGAAAGCATAGCTGCATCATACAACTTATAAAAATTATTATGTGTCTTGCCAGCTTTCCTTTTTTCTTGCGTATAATAAATTTCTTTATGTTGAAAACCTAATTCAGCTATTATTCCTCTTAAAAAAGGAGTAGGGTCATCCAATTTTCTTAATACTTCT
This sequence comes from uncultured Clostridia bacterium, assembly GCA_947625665.1. GTDB lineage: Bacteria > Bacillota > Clostridia > TANB77 > CAG-508 > CAG-269. Next base: position 15,054 of record CANQPF010000003.1, read on the forward strand.
ATAAATTTTTTATCATATAATCCAAATCCAGTAAAATGTTCAATTTGCTCTACATCTGATAATTTTTTTATAATCTTATAATAACAACTTCTTAAGAAGTACATAAATTTCTTTTCTTTACTTTTATTTTTTATACCAATTACAATTTTGTATCCATTTTCCCATTCTTTAACAAATTTAGGAATCATCTCTATTGGATCTTGAAAGTCTGCACATATTAAAATTGTACAATCACCTGTTGATTGTAGCATTCCATAATAAGGGCTATTAAATTGTCCAAAATTTTTTGAATTGAATATTGCTTTTATTTTATTATTCTGTTCACACATACTTACCAAATATTCCCTTGTTTTATCTGTTGAACAGTTGTCTATAAAAATTATTTCATAATCATATTTACTTAGTTTTTTCAGTTGATTTATGATTGCTTCGCTTATTGGTTTTACATTTTCTTCTTCATTATAACAAGGCACTACTATACTAATTTTTTTCATAGTTACACTCCCTATACCATTTAATTGTTCTTTTAATTCCTTCCTCAAAGTCTATTTTTGGAACAAAACCTGTATCTTTAGTTAATTTTGTAATATCTGCACATAAGTTCATAACTTGGTTTTTGGCGTATTCTTTTGCTCCTATTTTCAATTTTAAATTTGGGTTTATCTGTTTTTTTATTATTTCAATATATTTATATAGTGGCATTTGCTTTCCGCTCCCAATACAATATATCTCATTTGCTTTTCCTTTTTCTCCAATTAAATATAAAGCTCTTACTAAATCTTCTATATATATATAATCCCAATTTTGTTCAGCTTTTGTATATTCTGGTGAGACATTATTTTCCATTTTAATAATACTAGACATTATCATAGTATTTTCTATGTCATAAGGTCCATATACACTTAATATCCTTGTCCATATATGCTTCATATTTAATTGTTTAGCTAAATTTCTACTTAATCTTCCTGCACATAGCTTTGCAATTCCATATGCAGTTTGAGGATCAGTTTTAGTATCTGGCCTAATTTTACCTTCAACTATCCCATATTCTGCTTGAGATCCGGTTCCAATAAATGATTTACACCCAACTTTTTTTGCAAATTTTAATGCATCTATTGTATAACTTATATTTTTTATTTGCATCTCTATATTTTCTCTATCTTTTCCTCTTGTTCCTTCCCACGCTAGATGATAAAAAATGTCATAATGTTCTTTTGGAATTTCTATTCTATTTAAATCACATAAATCACTTTCTATAATTTTCAAGTTTGAATTATTGGAATATTTATTTAGTTTATCTTTATTTCTTACAATAGCTAAAATACCGAATATTTTTTTTTAACAAATATTCAACAAAGTTCATTCCAATTAAACCGGTTGCACCTGTAATTATAACTTTTTTCACTATATACCTCCTATAAACTAGTTATAATTTTTTCTGTAATTTTTTTCGCAGACAATCCATATTGTTCTCGTAAATATTCTTGTGTTCCCACAATAGAAGAATACGTATCATTTAAACCTATTCTAATTAATTTTGACTTCTTATCGTTTTCTGCCATAATTTCTGCAACAGCGCCTCCAAATCCTCCCAATATGTTATGCTCTTCTATTGTTACTATTACTTTACATTCATTAGCACATTTTATAATTGTCTCTTTATCAATTGGTTTAACAGTTGGGAAACTATATTGTACCACACTATATCCTTTTTTTTCTAATTGTTTTCTAACATTTATTGCTTCACTTAAAATTGCACCCGTTGAAAATATAGCAACATCATTTCCATCCTGTATTTTTATAGCATTTCCAATTTTGAAGTTATCTATCTTTTCATGACACTTGCCTTCCTTACCTTTACCTAACCTTAAATAACATGTACCATTATATTGCAACATTGCTTTTGTTATAACTTCTGCTTCTGTTACATCTCCTGGTGCAAAAACAGCTACATTAGGCAAAGCCCTCATAATTGCTATATCTTCTGTTGCATGGTGGCTCATTCCAGCACCACCGTATGCAAAACCTCCTCCTACACTTACAATTTTAACATTTGCATTATGATATGCGCAATCATTTCTAATTTGTTCCAAACACCTCATTGTTGGAAAATTACCTATAGAATATGTAACTACTTTTTTACCTTCTTTAGCCATTCCAGCTGCAATTCCGGTCATAGTTTGTTCTGCAATTCCGGCATTAATAAATCTTTCCGGAAACTTTTCGCAAAACGGTGTTATTACACCAAATCCCAAATCTCCAGTAATTAAACATATTGATTTATCCTTTTTAGCACAGTCTATTAAAGTATTTATAAATGTATTTCTCATTACTTTAATACCTCCAACTCCTTAATGGCTTTTTCATATTCTTCACCTTGTGGATCTTTATAATGCCATAAAATATTGTTTTCCATAAATGAAATTCCTTTACCCTTTACCGTATTTGCAATAATAATAGTAGGTTTGTTTTTTTCTTCATCTACCTTTTTTAAAGCTTTTTCTAGATCATCACAATCATTTCCATCTACTTCAATTACATTCCATCCAAATGATCTCCATTTATCACCAAGCGGCTCTAATTTTATTGTATTTTCACAATAGTCTAAACTTTGCATCTTATTATGATCTATAATTGTTATTAAGTTATTTAGCTTATAATGATTTGCAAATAATGCACTTTCCCAAATTGTGCCTTCATCGCATTCACCATCTCCTAATATCACAAAAACTTTGTACTTTTTTTTATCCATTTTAGCTGCCATTGCCATACCAACACCTACAGGTAGTCCATGTCCTAATGAACCGGGTAGAATGTTCAACTCCTGGAATTCCTATATGTGAAACATGCCCTGATAATTTACTTCCGTTAGCATAATGTGTTTTTAAATATTCTACATTAAAAAATCCTTCTTCTGCAAGTGCACTATAAATAGCTGCTCCAGCATGTCCCTTACTTAATATAACTCTATCTCTTTCTTCAAACTTAGGATTATTAGCATCATAATTCATAATTTTAGCATATAATACCGCAACAATGTCTGCTACTGATAATACTGAAGCTATATGTGATCCTTTTGATATATGTGCCATTTCCAATGCATGCCTTCTTATTTTCCATGCTAGTTGTTTTGAATTAGATATTTTTCTACTCATATTTAAACCTCTTTACATACTTCTTTTATCTTTTTTATCGTAAAATCTATTTCTTTATTTGTCATACCTGGATATAGTCCAATCCAAAATGTATCTTCCATAATTCTATTAGTATTTTTTAAATCACCTACAACCCTATAACCTTTTCCTTCTTTTCTTAACTCGTCAAAACATGGATGCTTAATTAAATTACCTGCAAATAGATTTCTTGTTTGAATTCCATTGTCTTCCAAGTATTTAATTATTTTATTTCTATCTATCCCTTTTTTGCATGTAATAGCAAAACCAAACCAACTTGGATTTGAATTTTCAGTTGCTTCTGGTAAGATTAATTTATCTTGTAAATCTTTTAAACCTCCTTTTAATCTATTAAAATTAGATATTCTTTTTTTTGTAAATGAATTTAATTTTTCCAATTGTGCACATCCTATTGCAGCTTGCATATCTGTCGCTTTTAAATTATATCCAAAATGCGAATATACATATTTATGGTCATAACCTACTGGTAATTCTCCATATCTTTTATCAAATCTATGTCCACATAAATTATCAACTCCTGAAGGACAACTACAATCTCTTCCCCAATCTCTAAAAGATCTTATAATTTTATTTAATAAACTATTGTTAGTATATACTGCTCCTCCTTCTCCCATTGTCATATGATGTGGTGGATAAAAACTTGACGTGCCAATGTCTCCAATTGTACCTGTTAATTTTTCTTTACCATTAATTGTATAAGTTGAACCTAATGCATCACAATTATCTTCTATGAGCCAAAGGTTATGTTTTTCACAAAATTCTTTTACTTTTTTTAAATTAAATGGATTTCCTAATGTATGCGCTATCATAATTGCTTTAGTTTTATGTGATAGTGCCATTTCTAACATATTTTCATCAATATTATATCCCGGAATAGTAACATCTACAAACACAGGTATTACTCCATACTGTATTATAGGTGTTACTGTTGTTGGAAATCCTGCTGCTACTGTAATAACTTCATCTCCACGATTAATTTTTCTTTCTTTTAACAACGGAGATGTTAATGCCATAAATGCAATTAAATTTGCTGAAGATCCTGAATTTACCAATGTACAATATTTTATATCTAAAAATTTTGCAAATTCTCTTTCAAATTTTATTGTGTACTTTCCAGAAGTTAGCCAAAAATCTAATGCACTATCAACTAAATTACTCATTTCTTTGCTATCATATACTCTCGAAGCATATTGAATTCTATCTCCTACTTTAAATTCTTTTTCTATATTATGATATTTATTACAATATTCTTCTATTATTTTTAATATTTCACTTCTAGCTTCATTTTCTGTCTTATTTTCAAACATTATATTTTCCTTTCTTTGACCTATTATTCAAATTCCTCTATTTCGTTAATATTACCGATATTATTAATACCATTTAACTCGCTTTTTTGAACTAATAATATATTTTCATCTTTTTTATATTTTTTATAATATTGTTCTTCTGCTTGTTTCATTTTTTCTGAATGCTTATTTATTAAAATTTCATACAAATCTCCTAATATGTACCAACTATTTTTATTTTCCATAATGCTATTGCATATTTTTTCTATATCTTCATAAGTAAACAGATCAACATAAGCTGGAAATCTCTTATTATCTATTAAATTTAAATTTATATAATAATATGATTCATTTGGTATAATTAATTGAACATTTGGAATTGTTTCTTGTATTTGTTTCATTTCCTGAATTTCATTATCAATACAATTACTCTGATTTAATTCTTCTTTATTAAAAAACTGTGTTACACGTTTATCAGTTATACAAGTATATACTGTTGTTACTGTTACAATTATTAAAATTACTATACCATGAAAACATAAAATAAGGTGATAAACTCTTCCTTTTTTTAATTTTCTTAATAATTTATCAATTAAAAATCCTACTAACAAAATTCCTGGGTATGTTACATAAAATAAATTTGTCCAATAACTTCTTCCTTCATAATAGGAAAATATCCCTATACCTAATATAGCTAATGCAAACAATATCTTATATATATAAAAGCTTTCCTCATTAGGATTATCAATAAAAATTTTTGTTTTTGATATAGCTATTCCTAAAACTCCCGCATATAAAAGGACAAAAAGTAACCATGGATGTAATAAAGGCATAGGTAACATATAGAATCCTAAACCAGCAAATAATGTTTGACTTGACAATACACCCGATATTTTAATTAATTTTCCTGTTCGAATTACTGTAATAACATTTAATAATATAACGTACCCAATTACTGATATCAATGCTCCTATCAAAATCTTTAATATTTTAATCCATGTCTCTTTTCTTTTTAATGAATTAAAATATATTATTTCATATAATAGAACCAATATCCAAAGTAATAATACTACTAATCCTGTTTCAAAATTCCAAAATAATGCTAAACTTCCAATTATATAACCTCCAATTGCATAAGAGGTCTTACTTTGATGTTTCTTATAAATTGCAATATATACTAAAATAAGTACTGGAAATATAACTCTATGTGGCATATACTGCAAATAATATGATTGTTCACCAATTATGCTTTGTATGACTAAAACATATACAATAGTAAAATAAGATAAAAATAGAATTATTTTATTTTTTATTAATTTATTAGCAACATATAATAGTCCCAAAAAAACAAAAAAAACTAATATACTATTGACTATGCTAAATGTATATATTATATTACCTTTTCCTATGGAACTTATAATTATAGCGTAAAAATATGAATAGTATCCATATATAGAATTGAAATCAATCCCTGGTGTCAATCCATTTATTATTTTCATTATTGGATAATAATAAGCATCTACGTGATGTATCATATACATATTTAATGAATAATTTTTATTTATATATAAATAAGCAACTACAAATCCAGTACACAAACATACATATTTTATAATTTTATTTAATAAAACATTATTATATTTTTCAGAAAGCCAAATTAATACAAGTATTGGTATTACAGACACTAATATTACTATTGGTTGTCGTTTTAAAACTGTACCATTTAAATAATTCTTTTGTTTTATAAAAACAATATATGTTAGACAACATAAAAAAATAGTAATAAATATAGAACAAAATCTTGATATTTTTTCTATATTTATTTTATTTTTTTTCTTAATTAATAAAGTTTGTAATAATTTATTAGTCACTATAAAAATAATTGGAAATAATATTGTCAAAACTATATATGTTATCATCTCAGATTTTTCAGCACAAAACTCTGAAATATCTTTAATATAATGTTGTATAATATACTCCGTATCTAATTGATTAGGAATAAAACTTAATCCAAATCCTACAATCAAAAGAAGCAAAATTGATATTATGTATGTTATTTTTGTACATAAACTGTTAAATTTTATCTGTGCTTCTTCATCTTTTTTCATTTTTGCAAATTCCTTTCACTTTACATTCTAAATAAAACTCTTTAATTTGATTCTCCATACATTCTTCTTTGTTATCTGCTTTAACAAATTCTACTGTCTTTTCTATTGCCTTTTCAATATTCCATGTTGGCTTCCACCCAAAGGTCTTTTTTATTTTAGAACAATTTAATTTTAAAATATTTGCTTCATGCGGACCATTTTTACATACGCCTTTCCATTCTATTCCTTCTCCCCAATATTTACAAAATATATCTGCAAGCTCACCTGTAGTAATACAACTCTTATCATTTGGACCAACATTATAATATCCTGAATATTTTTTGTCTTCGCATTGTTTTTGTGCAATAAGTAAATAAGCAAATAAAGATTCTAGTACATGCTGATATGGTCTTATTGAATATTGATTTCGAATGATAATATTTTTTTGTTCTACAGCTGCTCTCACACAATCCGGTATAATTCTATTTTTTGCAAAATCACCTCCACCAATAACATTTCCTGCTCTTGCAGTTGAAATTGCTACATTTTTATTTTCATCTGTAAAAAAAGAATTCTTATAACAATGAGTTATAAGCTCAGAGCATGATTTACTATTTGAATATGGATCATAACCATCTAAAAAGTCATCCTCTTTATAGCCTACCTTACATTCATTATTCTTATAAACTTTATCTGTTGTAATGTTTAAAAAAGATTTTACTGTTGCAGAATTTCTAACACACTCTAGTATATTAACAGTTCCCATTACATTTGTTTCATACGTGAGTACTGGTTCTTTATATGATGTTCTTACAATAGGTTGAGCTGCTAAATGAAAAACTATTTCTGGATTTGATCTATCAAATACTTTTTTTAAACTTTTTAAATCTCTAATATCTCCTATTTCATGAATAATTTTATTTTGTATATTTGATAATTCAAATAATTTATGTTCTTCAGAAGGCTCTAATGAATATCCCGTCACATTAGCTCCTGCATCTACTAAGATTTTGCACAACCAACTTCCCTTAAATCCTGTATGTCCTGTTACAAATACATTCTTTCCTTTATAAAAATTTAAGTCTATCATATTTTACCACACTTTCCAATAGGCATTATTTGTTTGCCAAAGCTCTTCTAACAACTTTTTATCTCTTTGTGTATCCATACATTGCCAAAATCCTGTATGTTTATATGCTACTAGTTGACCATCTTTAGCTAAATTTTCTAGTGGTTGTTTTTCAAATATTACATTATCATTATCCGAAATATAATCAAAAACTTTTGTATTTAAAACCATATATCCACCATTAATCCATGAGCCATCCTCATCATTTTTCTCTCTGTATGATATAATGTTATCTTTGTCATCCATTTTTAAAACTCCAAATCTTTGACCTACATTTATACCCGTTATCGTAGCTATCTTTCCATGTTTTTTATGAAACTTTACTAGCTTATTTATATCAATATCACTTACTCCATCACCATAAGTAAGCATAAATGAATCTTCTTCAATATATTTTTGTATCTTCTTTATGCGTCCTCCTGTCATAGTATTTAAGCCTGTATCAATTAAAGTTACTTTCCATGGTTCAGAATAATTATTATGAACTTTCATTTTATTATTTGCTATATCAAATGTTACATCAGATGTATGCAAAAAATAATCTGCAAAATACTTTTTTATAACATATCCTTTATATCCTAAGCATATAATGAAATCATTAAATCCATATTTTGAATACTCTTTCATAATATGCCACAATATTGGTTGCCCTCCTATTTCTATCATTGGCTTTGGTTTTAAATGACTTTCTTCTGAAATTCTCGTTCCATAACCTCCTGCTAATATTACTACTTTCATCTATATATCCTTTCTTTTTTATTATCTTTTAAATAATATCAGTTAATTAAAAGTATATTATAAAATATTCGATTTTTCAATTATTTTATAAAAAAAAGATGCTGTTTTAATATAACAACATCTTTTTTTATAAAACTAATTTTTATGCAAGTCCATATTTTTTCTTGAATCTGTCTGCTCTACCGCCAACTGTTTCTTGTCTTAGATTTCCTGTCCAGTATGGATGGCATTTTGAACATACATCTACTTTCATATCTTTTTTTGTTGATCCAACTTTTAATACATTTCCACAAGCACAAGTAATAGTTGTATCATTATATTCTGGTTGTTTTTCTTTTTTCATTTAAGTTCACCTCTTTCTCTTATTTCATAATCTGACTGTATTCTATAATAACATAAAATTTAAAATTATTCAAGTTTTATTTATTTTTCTCTTCTTTTACATATCTTGCTGATGTTAACATTTCTTTGTCTAAAGACATTTTATTAACTAATTTACCCATTATATTAAATACACAAGCTATAATTAATATAAGTAAACCTATCTTTTTCCAATGTTTTGCTAACATATTATTTTCTCCTTTTCATTTGAACTATATAATATTATACTTTCTTTTCATTAAAAAGTCAAGCAGTTCTATACATCTTTCTACTTCATTTTATTTGATTTATCAATAAAATAAATTATGTACTATTGGTTAATAAGTAATTAGTTTATCTACAAAAAAAACACTTAAAAAAGTGTTTTTTTATTGTTAATTAATTATTCTGCTGATTCTTCAGAAGATTCTGCTTCTTCCTCTGGAGCTTCATAAGCTTCTAGGATAGCTGTTTGAATTTTCTCTCTTGTTTCAGCATTGATTGGATGAGCTATATCCTTGAATTCTCCGCTTGGAGTTTTTCTACTTGGCATAGCTATAAATAATCCATTTTGACTTTCGATAACTTTAATATCGTGTACTGCGAATTCGTTATCAAATGTTACAGATGCAACAGCTTTCATTCTGTTCTCTGAATTAACCTTTCTTAAACGTACGTCTGTTATTTGCATTTTGCGTGCACCGCCTTTCATAAAGTAAATATTTGTAAGTACTTTTATAGTCCCTACATTTATAATATACAACACAAAATTTTCTTTTCCTTCTTTTTTTTACAAAATTTTTCAAGAATTATTCAACTAACATTGGTCCAATTTTAGTTACAGTTCCTGCTCCTAATGTAATTACCATATCTCCATCTTTGACGTTATTTTTTACATAAGAAACGCATTCGTCAAAATCCGGTATATATTTTGCTTCTTTTCCTAAATCTGCTAATTTATCAACTAAAATTTCTGAAGTTATTCCTTCAGTGTTCTTTTCTCTGGCTGCATATATATCAAGTACTATTATATTATCAAAATTTAATAAAGCTTTTGCAAAATCTGTGAGTAAATTTATTGTACGACTATATGTGTGTGGTTGAAAAATAACCCAAGATTTTTCATATTTTTTATTCATCAAAGATTTAGCTGTAGCTAAAATCTCTGTAGGATGATGTCCGTAATCATCATATACTTTTGCTCCATTCACACTACCTTTATATTCAAATCTTCTATCTGCACCTTTAAATTTTACTAATGCAGTTTTTATAACTTCCTTATCAATACCGTATTCATTACACAAAGCTATACAAGCTAGTGCATTCAAAACATTATGCATTCCTGGTATAGAAAGTTTAATTCTGTCATAATAGTTATCATTATGGTAAACATCAAATTCTGCAAAACCTTGTGCATCAAACACTATATTTACTGCAAAGAAATTTACATTTTTGTTCGTTATTCCAAAAGTAAGTTTCTTAGCCTTGGTATATTTAGGTAATTCTACACTATTTGCATCATCTGCATTATATACTAACAAACCATCTTCTGGTAATAATTCTGCATATTTATAAAATGCTTTTTTTATGTTATCTAGATTTTTAAAATAATCTAAATGATCATTGTCAATATTTAATATAATTTCAGCTTTAGGGCTAAATTTTAAAAAACTTTCTACATATTCACAAGCTTCTATTATAAACTCTTCACTTGACCCTACTTTATAATTTCCATCTATTGGTTTTAAAAATGCTCCAACTTGAATGCTAGGATCTTTTTGTGCTTCCATAAAACATAAAGCAACCATAGATGTTGTTGTCGTTTTTCCATGTGTGCCTGAAATGCAAATAGTATCCTTAAAGCATCTAGTTAATTCTCCTAAAAAGTCTGCTCTTTCAATTGTTGGAATATTATTTTTCTTAGCTTCAATCATTTCTAAATGTGTATCTTTTATAGCTGCAGAATAAACTACTGCATCACATTTTTTTATATTTTCAATATCTACTTCCCCAATAGATACCTTTATTCCTAAATCTCTCAATTTTCTAGTATTATCAGATTCTGCATCATCGTAGCCTGTTACCCTAAATCCCCATTTTTGAAGAATAGCTGCGATGCCACTCATACTAACTCCACCGATGCCTATCATATGTATATTTTTATATTTCTTTATATTATCTATATTTGGCATATATAACACTCTCCTCTAAGTTTATCATATGAATTATATACTTATATTGTTAAAAGTTCAAGTTTTTTGATACTTTTTATATAGAAAAGTGCAAAGAATTTACTCTACACTTTTCATTTGTTTAATCATAATATCTCCAAAAACAGCATATCCTTCTTGAGGATTATTTACTAATACATTTGTTACAGCTCCGTATAAACTTACCATTCTGTATTATTGCAGATCCGCTCATTCCTTGAATGATTCCACCTGTTTTTTCAATAAGCTCAGGATCAGTTATTTTTATTTTCATACTCTTATTATCATAATTATTTTCTAAATATATTTTCTCAATATTTACCTTATATTCTTTAGTAGTTTGATTATCTAAACTGCATAATATTGTAGCTTCTCCTTCTTTAATCTCTTCACGTAAAGCTACTTCCATTTCTTTTGATGAATCAATGTTCAAAGCTGAAGGATTATCAACTTTTCCATAAACACCAAATTTAGTATTTTTATATATTTTACCAATTTCATTTCCACTATCTATACTTCCTTGAATTCTTCCTGGATTCCCACTTTCTCCTTTTGTAACTTTAAGTATCTTACTTGTTATAAATTGTCCTGATGAAATATTAATTAAATCACCAGTATCTACATCTGTTATTCCATGACCTAAAGCTGCAAACATTTTAGTTGAGGGTTCATAAAATGTTACTGTTCCTACTCCTGCCGCACTATCTCTAACCCATAAACCTATTTTATATTCTGTACCACCAGTTTTTACTGGTGTTATACTGCATTCTTTTGTTTGTTCATTATGAACATATGATATATTTAGATTTTTACCTTCTGATTCATTTACTTTTGATGTTAATTCTTCAACTGTTGATACATAGGAATTATTTACTAAAACAATTCTATCTCCTTCTTCAATTCCGCAATTTTGAAAAGGTTTGTATTTTTTATTATCTATTCCTTCTATTTCACTCATTCCTACTACTAAAACGCCATTAGTATATAACTTTAACCCGGCAATATTTCCAACTGGTATAACTGTTGTTTTGGGAATTACGTCTACACTTAATTTTTTCACTTCAAAATTTTCAAAAAGATTAATTGCTACTTTTTGTTTTCCTATTTTATCTAAAGTTTGTTTTCCATTATTAGAAACTGTTTCTAATGTTCCATCATCACTTTCTATATTAAATGTAAGTCCTAATAATTTATTTATAGAAAACTTTTCTCCTTCAAAAATCACTATGTTGCTGGGTATGTTTTGTATTGCTACCACATAGGTATATAAAATTAAAAGAATCATTATCAAAGTAATACTTGCAAGTTTTTTCATTTTGCTTTTCACCTCTAAATGTTTTCTTTTATTTTTTCCAATTTTTATTTTTGTATACAAAAAATGAAGTGAATATCCACTTCATTTTTTATCATTTTTATTATTCGTTATCTCCCTCATAAAGCGTTTTAAATACCCCATTATTGTGCACTCTATACATTCCTTGCCTTTCTCTTCCAAGTGCTGTAAAATAATTTGTTGCAATTAATTTTTTATTTGTAAGTTCATCTTTAAATCCCTCCATATAATCATATAAATTGTTATAATTAATAGTTTTAGTAGAACTTTTTTGCATAGAATAATCACTATTATTGTTCAATGATGTAACGATACTATCATAATCATACCAACCATTATCTTTAGGATATCTATAAAAATATCTTACTTCTCCTGTTTCTAAATTTTCACTTGAAGCTCTTGAAACTGTGTTTTTAGAAACTGCTGTTAATCTACTACTTATATTATTATCTAAAACCGGATTTGTTGTACCATTCACAAAATATTTAGACGTTGTATTATAAACTTTATCATCGCATACAAATACAATTGAATCTTCTGTTACTACTTCTTTGTTATTGTTATTTGGAATGACACTATATCCACTATATATTTTTCCACCAATACTAAGACCTTGCATAAAACTAATAATTGAAATATTATTATATATTTTCTCCCAATCAGTATCTTTCAACCTAGGCATTTGAAAGTCATATGTTGATGAATTTGAATACGAATTAAAGTTGTTAATCGCTGTAGACAGATTAGATTCTATACTATATCGTATAACATTTAAACGATGTTCATTAAAGCTAGATTGTGGTTCTTCTATATCAATTTTTTTATTTTCACCGTTTGTTGAAGTATTTTCAGGATCATCCTTTCCTGTAAATTCAAAAATTTTCTCATTTTCTGTACCAAAATATTCTAGATTTTTATATTCATCTGGATGAGAATCTCTTTCTGCTACTATATGTTTTCCGTCTAATGTACATGCATCCCCCACTGTAAGCTCACCTATTTTTATCCCCGCATCCTTTAAGTCACCAGTAAATTCTGTTCCATATAAAGCACTATAACAGCTAGCATCTCCTGTTAGAAAAGCTTTTAGTCTAGCCGCTTTTTTATAATATTCAAGTGCATTTATATTGTTTTTCACATCATTTATACTCTGCTGATTTGAATCTAGTCCTAAACCTTCAGTTTGTCTTGTTGTAGATACATAATTGGTAGCAATCCATTCTCCATTAAGTAAAGTTAAAACTAAATTCTGTTGTTTTGGAAAACTTTCAGTAGTTTTATTCATTCCTAACTCAGTTGCATAATACCTAACTCCATTAATCTTTCTACATCTTAAATCTTGGAAATATTTAGAGTTATATGTGTTGTCTCCAGGCCAATCTCTACTACCAGTTAATGCTTCAAGGATTTCACCAGTTAAATAGACTTTTTCTTTTAAAGAATTATCATTTTCACATTTTATATCAATTCCTCTATACTTAGCACTTACCGTATTTACATTTCCCTTATTTATTTCTGGTGAGTTATATTCAACACGATTTAATAAATATCCATCAATATCTATAGTAGTATCTCTATATCTTCCTTGTATAACTATATAGTTATCAAGAGCATAAGTAATTACAACATCTAAATCTCCTTTTATGTATCTACAACTATAATAGATATAAGGTTTTAAATCTTCTAAATCTTCTGCTGCTTTATATTTAAAACTCTGTTTCTTATCTAAAGAAACAGAAGGATCTTCAAGTTTTTCTGCTACATCGTTGGTCAACACATTTTGAAAAGGTCCATAAATATAGTACCCATCATACATTGTAAATACGACAGCTGGAACATAATTTTGTAATTCTTCTTTTCCAAATCCTGGCATATTAAACGCTGATGCTAATGCATTAAAAAAGGTATTAGCTCCAGCTTTAACATCACGCAATTTTGAATTTGCAATATCAGAAGTATCACTATTCGATGCATTAAGTTGAAAAGCTTTTAAAGCATCATATGTAGCATTTTGTAACTTTGTATCATACGAAACTTGATAATCCAAAGTTTTAGCTTGATTCTTTACATATGCACTTAAAATTAATGTCATTGGCAATAATAACATTATTGCTATTATTGCTAAAGCTTGAATTTTCATAATTATTCTTCCTTTTGTTTATTTTTAAGTAATAAAAAACGCGGATTTTAATGCTTATTCAAACACATAAATATCCGCCCCTTATTTTCAAATTATTTATTTCCTGTCGCTGTAACAACTCCTCCATGTTCAGCTGCAATCGTATATGTATCATCACCCATAATAGTATAGAAAAAGTTTTTTAATTGTTGAGATAATGTAGTGTTTGTATTTTTAGCACTAACTGTTATAAAATCTCCTTCTTTTAATGTGTAGATTTCATCTGTTTTCAAAGCATCCATAATCTGATTTGTGTAAACAGAATAATAAACATTCTCTCCTATTTTTGTAGTTTCTACTTGAGAAGCTTTTTTACCAGGATTTTCATCTAGTACTTTAACTTCCATATCTACATTATATGAATTTCCAGTAGTCCCGATAGTTTCTACATACTTACTATATTTATCGCTTGTAATCTTTCCTGTCGAACGTATATCATCAACAAATTCAGTTGTAGCCGTCTTAACAGCTAATTGAGATACATCATCCGTCCTATCAGACATTGACATTAGTGGAAATATAAACATAAGAATTGCTGCTAAAAATAATGCAATTACTGTTACAAATGTATCACTCATCTCTTTTCCTCCTTTTTATTTTTCTATAATACTTGAGCTTTACAAATTTTTTATAATTAAGTAATTCCTGTGCATAGAACATAAGTTATTACTCTTTTTTCATCTTTCATACTTTCAGGTACTGCATCAGTGCTAGAAGGTGGCGCCCCGGGTACAGGTGTACTATTAAGTTCTTCTACATCTTCTAAATAATAAATTCCCATATATTCATATATTTTATTACCTGCATTTAAATGCTCTGAAAGTTTATGATATAATCCTTTTCCAATTATATTTGGTCTATTGCTAGTATTTTCTATAATATTATTTTCTCCAGGATTATTTCCCAAATTTTCATCAAACTTTATATTATAATAGCTTTGAAATCCCTTTTGAGGATTACTATTATATTCTGCATATTCTTTGAATTTTCCATATAAAAAAGCTTCAATAAATTCATTTACATTTTCCTTTGGAATACTAAATTCATTCAAATCGAAAACATTTGATACAACATAATTACCATCTTTATCTTGCCTTTGATAAAAATTATAGTCAGATAATTCACTGAAGAAATCTTTTGATCCTGGTTCTGCCGATTTTTTTATTGTTCCTTTTTTAAATATAATTCTATAGTTTTCATCATAAGAACGATATATTGCTGGAATAATTGTATCTAATCCAACACTTCTTACCTTATTTGTATAATCTCCTGTTGACTCGTTACCGTTATAAAAGTACTTATCTTCCCCCTCAGACCCATCTAGATATGCATATCCATTATAAAAATCAGATTCTCTATCTGAATATGCTATCAAAGCATCCGAAGTTTGTCTTGCTTGACTAAATAGCGGAAGTATTATAGAAAGGGCGATTACAAAAAGAAGTATACTTCCCGCCATTTTCAAAAATTCTGCTGAGTCTTCCATGAAATCAACCCTTTCTTTAATAAAATCTTACTAGTTTGGCGTGATGGTACATTTATAAATTAAACCGTCTTGATGTCCAGTTGTTCCTCCACTACCGTAATCAAAACTAACGCTATATTTAGAATTTGCTTTTATTGATGTTGAATATGTCAAAACTGTCCTATTTAAACCTGGCTTAGTACCAGCCCAAGTTCCAGCAAAATCAACCTCAATTAATCTAGACTCGTTTTCAGGGTTAGAATTACTTGAAATTATTTCTTGTATTAATGTCCTTACTTGTGCTCCTGTTTTATTTCCTTCATATTGTGTGAATTTTGTATTAAATGCCGTTATTTCGAAATCTTGCAATTGATTTCCTTGTACGATACTTGATGCTTGGTTGTATATCATTATTCCTAATGATATTATAAGTATTGAAATTAAGATAGCTCCTGCTATAATTAACGCTTTTGATGCATTCTCCATCTTTTTTTCCTCCTTTGTTTTATGTTTTATTTATATGTAAATATTTTCTTTTCATAAGAAAATAATGTTAATAACTTAATTTGATTCCTTTTCTTCAAAATACATATAACTTATATTTCCTGTCTTTTTATGAAATTCATGTTTCATACATTTAAATTCAACTGAACTATAATTTTGTAAAAAAGCATCTATTCCACCATTTTTTATTCGTTCCATATCAAATGTTTCATCACTATCGATAAATTTTATTTGTATTTTTATGGAATTTTCTTTATTATCAATATAATTGCCTTTTTCATCTTTTTCTACCTCATTTGCTTCATTATTATTTATTACCTTATTTATTAAAGTAGCCATTTGTGTACCTGTTATTACATCTTCATAATATTCTTCATATTCAAGATTTTTTCGTTTAGACCTATTGTTTATTATATTATAATTTATATACATATAACCTACAAATGAAACAATGGCAATTATTATTAAACTTCCTATTGCAATTTTTTTCATAAAACTTCCTTTTTATTTTAACATTTATTTTTATTTTTTTCAACATTTATTTTTATTTTATTTAAGTTTTTTATCAAATGTCTCATTGATTATATTATATCTACCATATTATTTTTTATAAAAGCTGATTTTTTTTATCTTTCCCCATTCATAATACTCTATTCCATCGCCAGGACAAATATATTGAGGTAAACGATTGTCAGTGGTTGTAATTTCATTCCTATCAGCAATAAGGAAATCATTAATCAAACTATCGTCTTTTCTATATAATGTCGTATTTGTTAAATCTTTTCCATTTTTAAGTTCAAATTGTCTTTTAGCATCATATCGTATAACTGAAATATGTCCTGAATCAGTAGTATAACTAACACCATTTCGTTCATTGTAATCTCTTGCTTTTCTAGCTAAATTTACAATATCATATATAGTTATGCCTTCCTTTTCTCTATAAGAAACATAAGGGCTGTTAAATTGTTCAATTTGGTCAGCTGCTATTTGATTTTCTACATTCGTAGCTCCTCCACTAAAATTAGCAAATAAATATACTGCTAAAGTCAATATTAGAATTCCAACCAGTATTCCACCTGCCAAATATAAGAACCTTGCACTATCTTCCATATTGTTTCTCCTTTAGATTTTACTTTAATTTACACAGTACTTTCAAAGTTTAATTCAATTATTTGTCCTGTTTTTGAATTATATTTTGGATCTCCGTACAACTTTAAATTTCATAGTCTTAAAATCTGTATAGGATCTATATTGTTCAACAATTTTTAAACATTCATTATCAGAAGGATCCCCACTACCGCTTAAGCCTAATTTTTGAGCATCTTCTCTTTTAAATTTAAAGCCTTGATTTGGATCTGGTTTTCCTCTTTTTGTAAGCTTATAAACAGCTTCTGGAAAACTAAGTCCACATTCATCTTCCTTTCCCTGAATTGTAGATGCCATCAAATTTTTAATTCTTGTTGAATTAGATGACAATTTATTCATAAAACTTTTTCCGATATTCTTCTTCTAAAGATGCATATCCTGAAAGAAATTCTTTCACCTCTTTACCAGTTCCTTTAACATCTGTAAAATCAATTTGACCAGAAAGATTTTTAAAGCCTTCTAAATCTTTAAATGGATTTTTAGTTCCAAGATTAACTAGCAATTTTATTTGTTCATATTGAACTTTAGAATTAAAGAAATCTGGTGGATTTTCATTATATGAAGCTATTTTATTTAATATAGTAAGTATCTCACTACCATAAATGTTTTCTTTACAATATGTTTCAAATTCCATATTAAAGTTTGCCAATTGTTCGTCTTTTTGTCCCGTGTCTATTGATTGAGACTTTGAAATATTAGACCATAATATAAGTAATCCCGATAAGAGCATTACGGCAAATAGTATACCTGCTCCCATCAAAAGTGCTTTAGATGCATTCTCCATAAACTACTCCTTTCTAACTATCCTCCCATGGCCATCATCTTTGAGAAAGCATTTGTCATCGCAGTCAAACCTACGAAAACCAATGGTATTATCAAATAACCAACAAACAGACATATCATAGGAGCAAAACCAAGAGCTTTTCCTATCATAGCTTTCCTCTTTATTAATCTTTCATTAGATTCCTTTCTTCTTTCTTGATAGAAATCTCTTTCTGAATCCAATTCATCAAAAGCATCACGAATTGGTATTTTTTCTACTGCCGCTTGTAAGTTCTCTATTATACGAATAAATAAAGTAAATGATACATCTTCTTTCATTTCTTCAAGTGCTTCCCAAGCACCAGCTTCATAGTTGTTAACACATTTAGAAATTGGAGCTCTAAATATATTTGAATATCTTTCTAACCATTCTAGAATAATTTCAACATTTACCCTTTCAATTCTCATCAACATTAATATAATCGTCTGGAACTGCATTACTTCATCTTCCATTTCTAATGCCCTCATTTTTACCTGGAACTTAAGAAGACCTATAGGTGCCATATATCCAGCAACTGCAAAAAGAAATGCCATCAAAAATTCAAACCACTTTAAATATTCCGTATTAATAACTCCAAGTTTATCATGTATTCTCTCAGCTGCTGTCTGGTAATCACCATCTGCATTTTCTATATAAAAATCATCCTGTTCTATAACTGCTTTAATATCTTCTACACTTGTACCCCTTTTTCCAGTAAATTGTTCCAATATCCTATTATCAGCTTTTGTAACTTCCTCGGCTGCTACCTTATCCTTATCCGACATTTCTCCGATTAAGTCATAATCCGATGTTGGCTCAGTATACACCCAATCGACCGCTACATTATGAAGATATATAAAGAATACAACTGTTGCTATTGCTGTAACTATAGCTAGGCATATTCTATTAACAAAAAGCCATTCAATTTTCAATGTAGATGCCGACTCTTTCAACATCTCCTTTATCTTTCTACGCTCTTTTGTACCTTCCTTTGGTATAAAAGAGTCTACAATTTTCTTTACAACCGGTATTTTATATAATTTCTTTTGCCATGGATTCTCTGTATTACTTGTACGTATATTTGTTGAACCATTATCTCTTAGTTTTCTTACCATTACATAACATACAAATGTTAAAATCATAATTAATACTTGTACTATAATTCCAGGTTTACCGTTATACCATTGCTTCGTAAATGTAAAGTTAGTTATAGCCCACGTCTTCAATGGTTCTATAAATAAAACTGGTACAATTGAAATAACAGTCAAACTTCTAAATGTATAGTTTAATTTATCTCTTTTTAATATTTCTAGTTGCATCTCTTGACTTATATTATTTACATTTTTTAAGTATAGAGATGAACCATCCACTTTTCTGTCACCAAATTCTTGAGTAAGGAATGAAACTCCTGCAAATTCTTTTAGATAACTGTTTGGCGCAATATCATAATATTTTTCAAGTTCCATTTCTGGATCATCAGCTGTCAAAATTTCATGTATTTTTTCACCTTGTTTTGATATACTTTTTTCATCATCTTGTGATGTTTGATATACTGCTTCTGCAACCATGTTACATTCATGGTATGTATGTCTCATTTCTGTAAAAAAGTCTAATTGCTCTTTAAGTATATTATTATCCATTTTATCAACAGATCCATCTATTAATGTATCTATTAAGAATACTTCAAATAATAACAATATTCCCATAAGCAAAAAGTTGTGTTTAGAAACAACAATTGTAGCTATGACTAGAGGTATTATAACACAAAGTGCTTTTGTAAGAATCTTTGCAGAATCTCGCCTAGTTGAATATTCATCATCTACATCAATTATTTCCAATCTACGTCTTAACTTAAATATGTATTTCTTTATATATGGTATTTTAGCATAAGTTATATATAATCTTTGAAATAAAACTTCTGATGTGTAATTACTGGCTTTTGTTCCTTCTTGTAATTTCTTTATACGCTTATAATCTGATTTTTGCATTCTTTTCTGTAAAGACATATATATCATTATAAGCAAACCAAAGATTAATACTATACCACCCATCATGTAGAGTAACATCTGGTTATTCAATTGTACGGCACCTCCTATTGCTATATTTTCTACACATTTTTAGTTGATTTTGCAGCTATTCTTTCTTCTTCTGGTCTATATACTGCTTTTGCTCCCCAATTTCTTTCTACAAATTTATCAAATTCTTCTGCATCTGATTCTTCCATATTAAGTCTCATCTCTTTGATATTATTGTTAGTAATAGGGTTCGTTATAATATATTCTCCATCAATATATTCCAATATATTTCTATATTTGAATGTTTCTCTATTTGTAGATTTTGTAAAGTAATATGTTGCATTGTCAAAAAATTTGTCAAATTTTCCTTCTAAAGTCTTCTCTTTTCTATGGTCAAATGTATATTCATTTGTATTTTCAACTGGAATACATTCTGTAATTCTTTCAATATATCTTCTTCCTTTGAAATCTTTTACTAAATGAATATCAAAATTAAGTACTTGAACAACTTGCTCTTCTGCTGTTTTTTCATTTGAAAACACTCCAGCTCTTAACATAGAGTTACGAAGAGCTGTAACTAAGTCAGGAAATGTTTTAGCGTGGTGTGTAAATAGTGTAAACTTAGATGCAACCTGTGCAGATTGGATCATCCAAGATGCTACGGGGTCAGTTGCAACCTCTCCGGATTATGTTTACAGAACCGTCAGTTTTCTTTTGAACGTCCAAACACTCTTGTCCAGCTATAGTTTCTGTTTCACGCATTGATAAGATATTTCTTGTTGGATAAATTTTTCTTAAATGCAATTCGAACGCTGTCTCTGTGATACGCAAGTTCATAGTTTCATATATATTCTCTATCATTGCCATCAACATTGTTGTCTTTCCGGCAACCTTGCTCACCAGTTAATGATATGATTCTTGCTCCTTTTACTAAATACTTTAATAAATCTATTGTATCTTCCTTACCAGGAAATTTAATAATTTGCTCTAGTGATGCACGTTGAACGTCGAATTTTCTTACGAAGAATGCCCACGTCTCTGACATACTTGGTCTAACAACAACAACACGTGAACCATCTTTCATCTCATTAATTTTGTATCCATTTGTGTCAGATAATTGCCCTGGGTTGTTGTATTTATATATATTTTGACATACTCTTTTTAATTCTGCTTCTGTTCCAAAAGATAAAAATTCTAAACGTATTGATTTACCTTGGAAAAATATCCAAATTGAGTCACAGGCTCTTGGTACTGTATGGTCTGCTATTTGATTTAAATAATCAGTATCAGTCTGTGCAACTTGGCTTATAAAGCTTTCTGGAAGTCCTGAAACTCCTCCAGAAACACCATCTATATTCATATCTCTTATTTCATCTATTGAGCTATATCCTTTATATTTTTGATATATTCTTTGAACCAATACATCTAATTTTTCTTGAAATTCCAAAGTCAATTGTTCTTGGTCATAAATATCACATATCTCTTGTGAAGTTATAACATATGAAGGCTTTGTTTCTCCTTCAACATATTTTAAAACTGCTAGATTATATTTTTTGATAAATTCTGTCATTGCTTCATATCCGAATTCTTTTTTATAAGCATATATTAAAATATCAAATTTATCTTGAGGTGTTAATAAAGATGGAACGTCAAAAGGTATTGAATTTGATATATTAGTTTCGTCAACACCATATTCTTGTAATAACAAGTCTGATATAATTTCTTTTACATATTTTTTATCATTAACATCTCCATAAGTACAACCTTTTAAAGCTTTTTTCAATTCATACTTTTTGTTCTTTCTTCTTTTTAATTCTTCTTCAGAAAGTCCAATATCATAAAGATTGATTTTTGTTATTTCATCTAATCTTTTTTTAACAAAATTAATCATCATATCTATTGTGTATGTTTTGTCATCTACTTCTAACTGGTTTTCTACTTCTGCTTCTTTTTTCTTTCTGATGTTACGATAAATCACATACAACGCTATCATTAATACTAATACTGATAGGAATATATTGATAACCATTTTAGACTATTCCTCCTTCTACAATTCCACAAGTACATTTTTTCCTTTTTATCTTGCTCCAGCTTTTAAGTCTTGTAATCTATAAATTATATTCTCACTACATCTTTTTATTTCTGATAAAAATAAATAATTTCTATCTTCATCATCATTTATTTTTCTAAATCTTAAGAATAAATCAGGAACAGCTGCTTCTTCTGCTGCTTCAAAGAACAGTGTGTTATATGGTACTGTTGAAACCTTGTTCTTTTCCTTCATATATCTTGTTATATTTTTTAAAGTATATTTGGAATAACGGTCATATCTACCTATTAACATTAAAACTTTTGGACTATTAAGTAACTCATTCTCCTCTTGCAATTTCAGAAATGCATCTAAACATGTCATCCTTTGGCTTAATGTTGCCATTATTATTGTAGAGTTTTGTAATATTGCGTTAACATTCCTTTCCCCTACTGAATTATCTAAATCAACAAAAACCATATCATAATATCTATTTGCTATATTTATAATATCAGGGAAATAATCAACTGCCTCTTCGTACTCGTCTGGCTCTCCTTCAAAACTCTTTGCTACTTCTAGTCTTTCTTTAAAAATAATTTTTGAAAAGTTTGTTACTATTTCTGGTGTAAGCTTATTACTTTTCATCAATGGAACAAGACCTTCCATTCCATTACCCATATACGTATTAGTATTTGGTCCAAATATTCCAAAACTTTTCTTTTTCTCTTCATCTTTTGTCCAATAACAATTATTTAATGTTTTGTCTGCATAGCTTGTTGACAAAATTAATATTTTGTAATTGTGTTCAATTGCCATATAAGTAGCAATTGCAGCAATTGATAAGGTTTTTCCTGTTTGTTCTTTTCCTTGATTCCAAAATGTTATAATTGACATAGTTACGCTCCTTTTTCTATAGTTTTTACAGCTTTACGCACATTGTTTTCGCTCATCTCTTTAGCAAAGTCATCTACCAAGAATATTAATCCTTCCTTATATGTAGGACTCAGTTTTCTAAATTTAACTTTCGCTAATCTTTGATTTTCCGCAATCGCACTATAGTCTGACATATCCATAGGAAAGTATAATCTATATTCATTCCATACGACTTTATATCCAAGAGATAAATAATTTAAATATTCATCGTCTTCTTTTAACAATTCTTTAGAAAATATTACTTTCGTCAAACTAATTGTATCTTTAAGCTCTATTAAGATTTCTAAACCTTTTTTTAATGAATACACATCAAAAGAAGTTACAAAATAATTCTTATCTGCACTTTGTAAATTATAACTGTTAAACATTTTTATATTATCTACATCAATCAATATATAATCATAATCTAATTCCTTACTCTCTGGTACCCCCAAAAATTGCTTTATTGCTTGTAAACTATCAAATCCTACTGCAACATCCATATCTTCATATTCAGTCACATATGAAACTGATGGATTAATTACAGGAACAATATATTTTGCCTTTTGTACTATTGTTGAATCAACTATTAAGACTTTTTGTTTTAATACTGTAAGAATTTTACCAACATATACAATCATGTCAGTTTTATCATACGCTCCTATAAAACCTATTCTTTTCATGTGTATACTCCTCTCTTATACTTTTGTATTTAAATCTTTTGAATTTTCTTTAGTTTGATATTCTATATTCCTTCTAAGTAAGACTTTCTTGATTCTTGTGATTTTGTAATACTTTCTTCCATTTTTTCCTTAACTCTATCACCTGCTTCTTCTCCAGCATTTATAATTGCTCCGTTTATGTAATTTTCTCTTAAGCCACTTGCATTATGGTTTGACCTCTTAACTAATTCTTCTCTTGCTTTAGCTACTACATTTGGATCGTTTTTGACTAAATCTATTGTAGCACCAGATGGATAGTATGTACCAGTTGCTGCATCTTGTATTCCTGCTTCTGTGTATTTTATTGCATATAATTTTGAGCCTTCAATCTTGTAATTGTCTACTATTGCACTACTCATTGTCATTGTTTCTACTTCATTCATAACTAACTTTATAACATCAGACATTGGAACTCCTGCCGCTTCAGGTATAGTTACTTCTTTTTTTGATACAACTATAAAATCTTCTCCTGATGGAAGCATAAATCTTATATCTATAAAATCCCCTGTTGTTAATCCACTTGGAAGCGTTACCATATTATATTCTTGTTCTCTGGCATCATTTGAAACACTATCTGTACCTTTAGCTACTAAATCTTCTGTAAGGACTGTATTTGCACGCATATTAACTTTTGCAATTAATGGACTTTCATTCATAGATACATAAGTTTTTAATGATGGATCATTTTTATTTTTTTCAACATCAAGATAGCTTCTTTCGTCATTGAAATAATAATATTCTTTTGTCTGTTCCTCAATTAACAATTCTTTTTTACCCTCAGGAAGATTTAATATAGTCACATCCTCGCCTTTATCACTATCTATTAACATCTCTCCCGTTGACGAATTTCTAGTTATTTTTTGCGTTGATACACTATTTCCAGCTTTATCTTGTAATTTGTATTCATCAAGTGTATCTTTTGCAGCTGATGCTGCATTTGCAGGTACCATACTCGTTACAACGGTTTTTTGACTATACATATCTTCAGTTAGTGTCTGTCCAGATTTTACATTCGTTGTTAAAACATATACCATTGTTAACGGATCTTTATTTTTTTCCTCTTCTTGTTTTTTCTTCTGAGTTGTTAATGTCATTAATAATAATGCTATTATAGTTCCTGTTATCATTAGTGTAACAAGCATTCCTATTAAAAAAGATATTCTTGCTTTTCTTTGCATTGGATTTGATGCCATTTCTATTTCCTCCCTTTATTATTATATTTATATCAAAATATCATCTATTTTATTTTAACGCAAATATTGTCTAAAATCAATATAAATTGTCTTTGTAATTGTTTTTTCATATATTTGTAATATCAATGTAATATTTGCTAATTTTTATACTAATTTTAACTTTTAATAAGCTGTTTTTCTTTAGTATCTATTATAAATTTTTCTATTGCTTTTCCAACACCATTTTGATTATTTCCATCAGTTACATAATCTGAAATTTCAGAAACTGAAGGTTCACTTCCTTTCATTGAAATTCCCATACCAGCTTCTTTAATCATCATTTTATCATTTATATTATCTCCTATTGTCATAACTTCTTCAGGCTTTATTCCTATTTGACTAATCAAATTTTTTAAAGCATACCATTTATCTACCTCTTCATTTGATATTTCAGTATAGTAATATTCTATTGGAACTTCTTCTGTTCCTTGTTTTATCAACTTTCTAGACATATGAGATACGTCAAGAACTTGTACTCCTTCAATCTCTCTCAATTTTTTTATTATTGATTGAAAAACTACTTGTGTATTATCACATATAGTAAATTTTAAAAAGTTGTCCTCTTCCATATTCTTTATATATTCATACATATTCTCAACTATTCTTATATTTGTTTTTTTACTTTCTTCTTTTCTCAAATTTTCTTTATGGTAATACAAAACATTGTATTTTAAAGACTTTGCTAAAATAGTTTTTTCTGTATATAAATTATAAGATATACTATTTTCCTCACATAATTTTATTATTTCTAAAACTTTTTCTCTTGTTAAATATTTTTTGTATATTATTTCATCTTTTTTGACATCATAAATAACAGAACCATTTCCTGCTATAAAATATTTATCACATCCAATTTCTTTTGCTATAGCTTTTATTGAGCTTATTGGTCTTCCTGATGCTATAACAATTTCTACACCTTTTTCTTTAGCCATTTTTAGGTTCTCTTTAGTATCTTCTTCTACAACGCCATAACTATTCAATAAAGTTCCATCTAAATCTATTGCGACAAGTTTATACATAAAAACCTCCTTTTTTTACTTTTTGATTATATCTTTTGAATTTTATTTTTTCAATACATTTTTTTATTTTTCTATAAATTACCAGTGTATTTTTTTCATAATTGCAAATGCTAGTATTAGAAAAACATAGTTTTTCTAATGTTAATATTAGCAGGAGGTGAAAAACGATGGCAAACAACAGTAACAGAAAATTAGTTCCAGAAGCTACAGATGCATTAGATAAATTCAAATATGAAGTAGCTAGTGAAGTTGGTGTTAATTTAAAAGATGGTTACAACGGAGATATATCAGCTAAAGATGCAGGAAGAATCGGTGGACAAATGGTTAAGAAAATGATAGAACAAGCTGAAAACAATATGAAATAGTTTATAATTTATATCATTTAGCGCAGGAAGTTAAATTTTGCTTTTGTTTATTTTAAAATTTATTTTGAAATACATAAAGGCAGGATTTGATTTCCTGCCTTCTTTACTTTTTATTCTACTGCCAAAATTCAACTATTTGCTTTTAGCCAATATTCTTGCCATTTGAACTCCTGAACAAGATGCCATCATAAGTCCTCTTGTCATTCCTCCACCATCTCCTATTGAATATAAACCTTTAATATTGGTTTCAAAATCTTCATTTATTAATATTTGATTACTATAAAATTTTATCTCTGGTCCATATAATAAATTCTCTGGATTAGCAAATCCTTCTACTACTTTATCTAATGCCCTTATAAATTCTAATATATCTGTCATAGTTCTATATCCTAAAGCAAATGTAATATCTCCAGCTACTGCAGATTTTAATGTTGGAACTACTGGATTATTCTTTAACTCTTCTTCCCATGTTCTCTTTCCTCTGTATATATCTCCTAACCTTTGAACAACAATGTTTCCAGCCCCAAGTTCATTTAAATTTTTAGCTACATTTCTACCATATTCTATTGGTTTATTAAACGGATAATTAAATCTATGTGAAACTAATATCGCTAAATTTGTATTAGTACTTTTCTTTTCTTTATATGAATGTCCATTTACTAATGCTATATTATCATCGTAAACTTCAGCAGATACAAATCCACTTGGATTTTGACAAAATGTTCGTACTTTATCTTTGAATGGTCCAACTCTTCCAATAAATTTACCTTCATACATGTATTTGTTGATTTTTTCCATAACTTTATCAGGTAGTTCATATCTTATCCCTATATCTACTATTCCAGTTCTTGTTTCTATATCATGCTTATTACATAAATCTACTAGCCAATTTGCACCTTTTCTTCCAACTGCCAATACAACTTTATCAGCATACAATTCATCACATTCTTTTTTTTCTTTGTCGTTAAATTTAGAATCTACAATTTTTACGCCTTTTACAGCATTATCTTCTACTATTATATCTTCTACTTTAGTATCGAACATTATCTCAATTCCATTATCTAACAAATATTTTTCTAGTTTTCCGTATAATTCATGGCTTTTTTCTGTTCCCAAATGTCTAATAGGAATATCAATTAATGTTATATTTTCTCTCTTAGCTTTATCGTAGATTTCCTTAACTTCTTTTTTGAATTCGGTTCCTTCAAGATGCTTGTCAGCTCCAAAATCTAAATACACCTTATCTGTATAATCAATTAATTTTTTTGTTTTCTCAACACCTATGTAATCATGTAAATTTCCTCCAATGTGAATCTCATCATCATCAGGATTATACAAAGATAATTTACCATCAGAAAAAGCACCAGCTCCTGAAAAGCCTGAAGTTATATTACAAAATGGCTTACACTTTGTACATTTTCCTATTTTCTCTATTGGACAATCTCTATTCTCAACTCTTTTTCCTTGTTCAATTAGCAATACTTTTTTTAGTGCTTTATTTTGAATTAATTCATAAGCTAGAAAAACTCCTCCTGGTCCAGCTCCCACTACTATTAAATCATACTTTTCTTTCATAAACTTCCCTCCTAATCTTATTTGCACATTAAAGGACAGAAGATACACTCCTGCCCTAGTAATTTTCTAAGCTTCTGGTTCAACTAATCCAAAGTTTTTACCATCTTTTAATTTATGAATTACATTTACTTTTCCAGTTTCTACATTTATAAAAGCTAAGAAATTATGTGTTGGTTTTTCTTGTAATTCAAGAACTGCATCTTCTGGTGTAATTGGTTTTATTTCATAATAAGATGTTTTTACTATTTCATTAGCTATTTCAGGAGTTTCCTCTTGAACTTCCAAGACTTTTAATGTTGAATCTCTCATCATTTTTTCTTTTTTAGTTTTTGATTTTCTAATTTGACCTTCTAATATATCAATATCTTTGTCGATTGCTGCATATAAATCTTTATCTTCTGTTACTGCTCTATATCTTTCTCCATTAGCAGTTACATATATATCTGCAGTTTGTTCATTTTTTTGTACCTTTAAAGTTACTTCTGCCTCTGCATCATCAAAATATTTATCAACTCTACCTAACTTCTTTTCTACATAACTATTAATAGCATCTGTTACTTCAATTTCTTTCCCGATAGTTTTAATTTTCATAATACTCTCCTTCTTTCTCTTTTAAGTTTTTACATTTACTATGTTCACAACTACATTATATACATGATTTCATTTTTTTGCAAGTCTTAATTTGAGAACCCATAACTTTTATAGTTTATATAGTAATCTGTATTCTAATTACTCCACTCAAGTTCCCATCCAGCAACAACTACACTATCACCTTCACGAACTCCCATTTCTTTAAGCTTATCATCTATTCCCATCTCTCTTAAAGATTTTTGTAGATAGTACATTGACTCATTGTCTTCGATATTAACTCTACCCATTAATCTCTCTACTGCTCTTCCTTCTATTATGAAGTCATCACCTTCTTTTCTAATTGTCCACTCATCTTTCTTATCTTCTAATGTATATACCATCCTTTCTTCTGCTTCAAATAATTCCTCTTTTGGCAATGTCTTTAACACTTCTATTACATGGTTGATAAGTTCTTCTACACCTTCACCTGTTACTGCCGAAATTTTATATATTTCTATATTTTCTTTTTTAGCTAATTCTTCTAGCTCTTTTAAAAGAGTATCATCTTGAACTATATCCATTTTTGTTGCAACTATAATTTGTTTTCTTTTACTCAATTTTTCACTATACTTTTTCAACTCTGCATTTATTACTCTAAAATCTTCTACAGGATTTCTACCTTCAGTTCCTGACACATCTAAAAAATGTAATAATAATCTAGTTCTCTCAACATGTCTTAAAAATTGAATTCCAAGTCCAACTCCTTCGCTAGCACCTTCTATAATTCCTGGAATATCTGCTATTACAAAACTTCCATTTTTAGCTTTTACTACTCCTAAGTTTGGTTCTAATGTCGTAAAGTGATAATTTGCTATTTTAGGTCTTGCAGCAGTTGTTTTAGAAAGGAATGTTGACTTTCCTACATTTGGGAAACCTAGTAATCCTACATCTGCAAGTAGCTTCAATTCAAGTATAATTTCTTTTTCTTCTCCTTTATCCCCATCTTGAGCAAATCTAGGTGCTTGTCTAGTTGCAGTTGCAAAGTGTGAATTTCCTTTTCCACCTCTTCCGCCTTCTAAAACTTTCTCAACTTGATCTGGATTAGATAGATCTGCAATTACTTTTCCAGTTTCCACATCTTTAACAACTGTTCCAATTGGTACTTTTATATATAAGTTTTCCCCATATTTTCCATTACGGTGATTTCCGCTTCCATTTTCTCCATTACCGGCTTTATATTTTTTATTGTAGCGAAAATCTATTAAAGTATTTTTATCTTTATCAACTTTAAAATAGATATCGCCACCTTTTCCACCGTCACCACCATCAGGTCCTCCTGCTGCAACATATTTTTCTCTTCTAAAAGATACCGCTCCATTTCCACCATTTCCTGCTTTTATAAATATTTTTGTATAATCTGTAAACATAAATTCTCCTTTATTCTTCAAAATAATCTAATTTCATAGCTTTCTTTACTTTCTTCAAAGTTTCTTTTGCTGTCTTTTGTGCCTTGATAGTTCCTTCTTTTAAGATTTTATCTACCACTTCTGGATGCTCCTCATAATATTTTCTTTTCTCCCTTATTGGTTTTAATGTATCAGAAATGTTTTTTGCTAGTTGCTTTTTGCAAGCAACACATCCTCTTTTTCCTTCTCTACATTCTTTGCATATTGTTTCTACTTCTTCATCTGTACTAAATAATTTATGATAATATGAAACCATACATATATCAGGATTTCCTAAATCATCCTTTTTTATTCTATTTGGGTCTGTTACTGCACTCATTACTTTTTTATTTATTTCTTCTTCACTATCACATAAATAAATTGCATTTCCAAGAGATTTTCCCATTTTATCATTTCCATCTAAACCTTTTATTCTTTTATTACTTGACAATGCTGCTTCTGGTTCAACCAAAACTTCACCATAAATAGAATTAAATTTTCTAACTATTTCTCTGCATTGTTCTATTAATGGTAATTGGTCTTCTCCAACTGGAACTAATGCTCCTTCAAATGCTGTAATGTCTGCTGCTTGACTAACTGGATAACCTAAAAATCCATATGTAACACTTTCCCCAAATATATCTCTTTTCTGGGCTATTTCTGTTTTTACTGTTGGGTTTCTTTGTAATCTTGCTATAGTCACTAAATTTGAATAATATACTGTTAACTCTGCGACTTCTGGTATCATTGACTGAATATATATAGTTGTTTTTTCAGGGTCTATTCCAACTGATAAATAATCTATTGCAACTTCTCTTACATTTCTTCTTACTTTTTCTGGATTATTAAAATTATCTGTTAATGCTTGAACATCTGCAATTAGTATAAATGGTTCATAATCTGGATTTTCTTGCATCTTTAATCTTGTTTTTAATGACCCAAAATAATGCCCAATATGTAAGTTTCCTGTTGGTCTATCTCCAGTTAATATTCTCTTTTTTGCCATTTTAATTACTCCTTTCTATTCCAAGTTTAATACTAAATCTTCTAAAATTTCCTCATTAGTTAATTGGTTACTTAAATTTGTTGTCATACTTAAAATAACTTTACCATCTTTTTCATATCTATCTATTGCTTGACCTGGATCCATTCTTTCAAAAGGATTTTCTATAATTTCTTTAGTTACCTCATCTTTAATATAATTAAATCCTGAACAGTCTATAATAAATAACTTATTTGAATTTATTGCATTTTTTATTGCTTGTATTGTTTTACTTGAACTTTGTTCATTTTTTTCTATTTCTATTTCTTTCTCTACTAAATATCCCTCTTCATCAATTTCAAATTCTGTTATATTACACTCTTTTAAGAAATTAATAAATTTGTCGCGTGCTTGTTTAGCAATCCAAATTCCTTTTTTTGTTGGCACTTCGACATTGTTTATATCTTCCTCAGTTGGCATATCATTTTTAATAATTCCAGCAAGAACTGTATCAAATTGATTTGTCATAGTTGTACTTCTTGTATTATTTACACTCATCATTCTAATATTTGATGAATTTTCTCTTAACATTTGCATTGTTGCATTAATCAATTTTGATGCATATTGCCAACTAACCGTTTGATTATGATTATTTACTTGTGGCAATTCTACTAATACTGATCTTCCATTTCTAAGAGTTCTCGCCCAGTTTACTAAATATCCTGAACCATAAGAACTAATATGTCCATATCTTAGTCCAAACCAATTTCTATAATATGAAGCTAATCCACTATCTCCAATTGTCTCATTTAGCCATCCATGAACATCTACTGTAAAGTTTGTTGTACCTTGATGACTTTCCATAAAGTTCTTCAATGCTTGTGTTTCATACGCTGAGAAAGCTGAATTTCCAGTATAATTTCTTGTACTCCTGTCAATTTTAAATCCTACTGACCAGTTTCTATTCATATCTATTCCTTGAGCAATAGTACATCTACCTGGTCCGTTATTTGTCCATCCATGCGTCTGACCATCTGGATTTAGACAAGGTAAAATATATATTGTCCAATTATTGCTAATAGTTGAATCTACATTGTTATATAAATAATTTTTAAACTCTTCGGCCATATATGTCAATTCTGCTCCATCATGTGCGTATGAATCTTCAAACCCATGAATAGAAAATGTCATAAACAAAACTTTTGAACCTTTACCAAACTTATAGTATCTCAAGTTAGAACCTCTTGCATTATCCCCAATTTGTTTACAACCTGAAGCACCATAAATTCCTTCTTCAAAGAATCTCCTTACACCTGTTACAAACCTAAATTGTTGAGAATTTCCTCCATGATAATTATAAACTTGTATGTTAGTTGCATTAGCTGTATTTCCAGCATATACATCTAGTGTTTTTCCAGTTCCTAAATTCATTAAGCTAAAATATCCATTTCCCTCTGGTTTTATCTTCCATTTTTGTGAATCACTATTATTATATGTACTTTGATATACATTATTATTATTTGAAGCTGCCGTTAAAGCCTTGTTAGAATGTTTTGCTAGAATTTTATATGTATCAGTAGACAATGCAGTAAATATAAATCTTCCATTATCTGTATTTTCTGCTTCCCATAAAATTGCATCCCCTCCATCTAATTGAGTTGAAGAAGCTATATTAACTATTTTGTTAGAATCCAATTTAGTTTCTATTTCATAAGTATCATCTTTTATTATATTTATAGGGGTAAACTTAAATTTTTGAGCATTTGCATTGTTACCATAATATAATTCAATATTTGCTCCTGCAGAATTTACCTGTCCTGATTGTACATCTAAATATAATCCATTAGATTTAGAAATAATATTATAATATCCATTTCCACAATCTTTTAAGTACCAGTATTGATTATCTGTTCCGCTAAATTTATATTGTATTACATTAGCATTAGGAGTTATCTTTCCTTGAAATACATCTAAAGATTTTGCTGAATGAGTTGAAATTATTTTATAATAATTTGTATTTGGTATTTTGCTTACTACAAATTTCTGTTGTTGAAGAGCTGTATTATTCCATGTTAAAATATTAGCACCATCGTTATAACTAGCATCTTGTATATCTATTGCTTTGTTTCCAGTTGTTGTTATTTGATAAACTCCATCTGCTAATTTTGTTGAAATTTCACTTTCTTTTTGTTCCTGTTTAACTAATACAAATTGTTGAGGTACTAAATCTGACTCTTCTTTTAATATCAATCTTTTTCCATTATTTAGATTTCCAGCTACTCCTGGAGCTGAATTTAGATCTGACACATCAAGATATAAATTCTCAGATTTTGAAATAATTCCATAAACATTTTCAGTATATTTTTTCAATATCCATTTTTGTGTATCTAAGTTCTCATCTGTACTCTGAACCACCTGAGGTGCAGCTCCATTTGTTTTTTGTACAGTAAGTACTTTTTGGGAATGCTTTGCTTTAATTTTATAATAGCCATTTCCATCATATTCAATCTCAAATTTTTGCTGATCTACTTTGTCAGCATCCCATAATTGTAATTTTGTATTATCTTCTTTGGAACCTCCCGTAATATCTAAAACTTTATTTAAATTTGATTTGGCAAATATCCTATATGTTCCATCATCTGCAGATTTAGTTCCTTTTTCTTCTCCGCATAATTCAAACTTAAATCTTTGTGATTTTTGTCCATGATAATAATAAGTCTGAATAGGTGTACCTACTGCCGTGCTATTAGCATAAACATCTAATGCTAATCCATTAGTCTTTGAAATTAAACTATATGTATTGTCGACATTTTTTATAGCAATCCACTGTTGCGATGCAAGCCCATGTCTTGTATATTGTTGTACTAGTGTTCCATTTTTACCACCATTTGCTTTTACATCTACAGCCTTTGCGCTATGTAATGCAGTAATAATATATGTTCCGCTTTTACTGTCATATTTAACTCTAAATTTTTGGTTTGCTCTATCATTATTGATTGCAAGTTTCAAGTTCGTTTCATTATTTAATGAACTATCTGGAACTTCTAACAAACGATTAGTTCCAACTTGAGAATATATTTTATAAATTCCATCTTTTAAACTAGTATCACTTTTTGCTGATGTCATAACTTTTTGAAATTTAAATCTTTGTGATGTTCCTCCATGTCCTTGATAAATCTCTATATTTTGACCATTAACATTCTTTCCTTGCTCTAGATCTAAATAGAATCCTTTTGCTTTTGATATTATATTATAAGAACCATCATCACATTTCTTTAATTTCCATCTTTGATTATC
>CANQPF010000004.1 GCA_947625665.1 uncultured Clostridia bacterium
CTCCAAAACATATCCAATTCCTCTTACTGTTTTTATTATTGTTTTTGATTTCAATAATCTCAATTTTTTTCTTAAAAATGATATATATACTTCTACATTGTTATATTCTGCATCGCTATCATAACCCCAAATTTTATCTGCTAATAATTCTCTATTAACAGTTTGATCTTTGTTAGTAATAAGTATT
Organism: uncultured Clostridia bacterium; assembly: GCA_947625665.1. Lineage (GTDB taxonomy): Bacteria > Bacillota > Clostridia > TANB77 > CAG-508 > CAG-269. The sequence goes on from CANQPF010000004.1 coordinate 188, forward strand.
TCAAGTAATTCTAATTCCTTGCCATTAATCGTTATTTCGTTGTTTCCACAAATTATTTTTCCATTTCTCAAATTCAATTGTAAATCTCCATACCTTATTACATTTAAATCTTTCATATCTGTTTTTCTTTTTAAAACAATTTTAATTCTTGCAATTAACTCTTTCATATGAAAAGGTTTTGTAATATAGTCATCTGCCCCATTTTCTAATCCATTTAACTTATCGTAAATTTCTGATTTTGCAGTTAAAATAATTACAGGAGTTTCTATTTTTTCTCTTTGCAAACTTGCTAAAATCTTGAATCCATCTTTGTTTGGCAACATTATATCTAATAAAATTAAATCATAAACACCCGTTAGTGCTTCATTTTCTCCTTCTTCTCCATCTGTAATAATCTTTGCCGTCAATCCTTCTTTTTTTATTGTTTCAGATATAGCATCCGCTAAACTATATTCATCTTCTATTATCAATATTTTCATAAACATATCCTCCTGTTTTAAGATATTATATAACTAAAACATTGAAATTTTATTGAATTTCCTTAATAATATTACAAAAATGGATAATTATCAAATAAGTATCTATGATACGTTTTTTGATAGAATATTTTTTGCAAAAAAAATCAACCATTTTACTGATTGATTTTTACTGTATTCTTATTATCTTTAATTTTATATAATTATATAATTTTTTATTTCGCGATAATAACAATTTATTATGTTTATCATTCCATTTCACTTCCGCCCCATTCAACAACTGTGAAACCAGTTCTTTTAGGAGTACTTAAAGTCTGTTCTTTAATATCTATTGGTTTATCTAATGCTTTAAAGTCCATCATAATCCTAATAAGAGAATCAGGCTGAACTGAAAATTCCATTGGCATATTCCTATTAATTTCATCCATCGTTTCGAATTTTATTAAATTATATTTGTTTTTCTGTAATCTAGGCAACCAATAAACAATAAATTCTTCAGACTCTCGTTCATTTAAACCTAGCACTTTCAGTTTTTCTTCTAAAAACTGAATCGTATTTTCACTTTTCACAACAAATCCTTCATCAAAATCAGTTGGTTTTTTAGAAGTTCCTTCCCAATATAGTGCATACAAACTCCTACCAGTATTTTTATCAATTAATGTACCATCAGGATTGGCAACAACTTTCCAACCATCTTTATTATATTGAGGATATGAACAAGTCAAATTCTCAGGTTTTCCTAACTTTACTGAAATTTCTGTTGTTTCTTCAGGATATAAATAAATAATTGGTTTTTCCGGACGCATCGGTTCATGTGCATGTAACAATCTTTGAGGCATTTCAATAACTTGATTCGAATAAGAATATACCGATGTTATAGTTTCATTTCTATGTGTCATTACAGTTTTTTCTAATAGGAAATTTTCTTTATTAATATAATACTCATCTGTTTCTATTATATAATTTCCTAAATCCTTAATACCTGTAAATTTTAGTATATAATAATTTTCATCTTCAAACAATTCAAATTTACTTTCTTTATAGTCTTCATCAAAAATATCATATGGATTCTTTTCTTTATTTGAACGAATAAGTATTGGTGTCCATTCAATATTAAGAGCTATATCAAAAAGCATAAAATCTCTCGCAGGTCCATAATCATATTCATTAAGACCTTCTAAAATACTTTTGCTATACTCTTTGTTATAACCTATATAATAAATTAAAGAGCCTTTATAAGTAGCATTTTTTGCAACTGAATCTACTAAATCTGCATTATAGTAACTATTATCAGAACATTTTATTTCTATTGTATGTTTTTTTACAATTTCTTCAAGCATTTTATTAAAAATAGTATCAAAATTGTCATTATTTGTATCAATATATGCATTTTCTGCCATTATGGCATTTTCTTCATAAGAATACTTTTTATCATCGGCAGGATTTTTTCCAATCATAGCATAATAATCTAATTGTTCATATGTTTCTTGTATATTTATATCTTTAACTGATTTAGTAATTGGAACTACTATAACATAAGCACTAGGATTTTGCAAAGATCCACTTTCACTATCCCAAATATATAAGGATGCAATATTATTTTCTATTGTAACTCCAGCTAATTTAACTTCTAAATTACCGATTTCTGTACCATGTGAAAATACTAAATACTTAGATTTTTTATCAGAATACTTTTTCTCTAACCCCCATTCATCAAAATAATCAGAGTATTGTTTATAATTCATTATTTTTTTTGTTTCAAAATCTTCAGTCCAATTAGTGTCAGGAGTATCTTTATATTTTTCTTGAATTTTATCTTCTAACGAAACATTTAATATTTGACATTCTCCTGTATATTCATCATCTATAATATAATAATCTTTGCCATTGTTGTTTTCAATATGAAAATGGTTTGAATCTGCTAAAACATTTTCTTGATAATCATTATTTTTTTTATTAAGCAGTATAAAAAATACTGAAATTATAATAAAAATTAACAAAATTATAAATATAGAAATTATAATTGCTGATTTTAAACTAATTTTCATTTTTGTTTCTTTTGTTTTCATTATTTTTCCTCTTTTTTATTGTTTTGGAGCGGGTACCGGGAATCGAACCCGGGCTATCAGGTCGGAAGCATGACATTCTACCACTAAATTACACCCGCAAATTTCAACTACACTAATTATAACATATTATTTATAATTAGTGTAGTCTATATTTTTTTCTAATCTTATCTTTTTTCCTTTCAAATATTCTAAAATCCCACTATCTGTTGTAAAATCAAAAGTTATAGAATAACTTGAAAGCATTTGATATTTTTTACCGAACTGCTTATTAATTTTGTTTATTCCATATTTTCCATCACCAATAATTGGATATCCTAAGTAAGCTAAATGAGCTCTTATTTGATGTGTTTTTCCTGTCTCTATTTGAACATCTAAAAGAGATGTATTATTTTTTCTTCTCTCTAGTACTGTATATGAAGTAACAATCTTTTGACTACCCTTTTTAAAATTATCATAAACATACACCATTGCTTTTTTGTTATCTTTAAATAAATAGGCTTCGCATATTTTTTTGTTTTCTTTAGGGTGACCATACACTACTGCTAAATAATGTTTTTCTATTTCACAATTTTTAAATTTTTCTTCTAAAATTTTAAGAGTTTCCTTGTTTTTTGCATATAAAATTAATCCCGTAGTGTTTCTATCTAACCTATGGCAGGGCATTGGTTTATATTTTTCTCCTTCATATAACTTATGAATTTGTGTTGTTAAACTATTATCCCCTACTACTTCTATATTATACGGTTTATCTACAGCTAAAATATTATTATCTTCGTACACTATTTTTATATTAGCGAATGGTGTTAAAAATTTATCTGCAATATAAAGTAAAATCTCATCATTTTCGTGTAAAATTATATCCTTTGAAACTCTTTTTCCATTTACTTTTATATCTTTTTTTCTCAATGTTTTATAAAACAAATTGCTTGATAAATTCTCTACATTTTTCATTAAATATGTACTTATCCTCTTTCCATCATATTTTGATGGTACTATTAATTTTTTCATGGATATATTATAACATTTTTTATTATATTTTCAAGTTATATTGTTGATAAAACTTCTAAAATAGCGTATAATATAATAATATACGGGGATGTAATGGTTTCGACATTACATTAGAAGTATAGATAGCAAGTAGTGGGCTCCGTTGGCCACTTAAAAAAACGGAATATTAAATATAAACGCTGATAATGAAGAATTAGCATTAGCTGCCTAATTGCAGCTACGCTTTACTAGTTAGTCCCGCCTAACTGGATAAAGTGTTATAATTGCGGGAAACAAAACTATGAGTTATCTTTTGTAATAGTGGGTATTTTAAAAGATATATCTGATTTTAGCCTGTTTGTCGGCGAAAGTTAGATGAATTTAAAAGATAAAATAAACTTGTAGAAGTCTATATGGAAGATGTTATGGACAGGAGTTCGACTCTCCTCATCTCCACCACTTTATAAAACATACTATTGATAGTATTTGACAAACTTTTTTACATGTAGTATAATCTTAATCAATAATTTGTTGACGAAGAAATTATCTAAGTAGTTAATTTGAGTCTCTTACAGGAAGTGTGGCCGTCGACTGAGAGCCACTTAAGAAAGGCAAATTAATGAATTTCAATAATGGAGTCAAATCGTTTTAGAGCGTTAATCTAATTGAGTGCTAGGAAACTAGAAAAAAGGTGGTACCGCGGATTCAACAGTGATTCGTCCTTGATAGGATGAACACTGTTTTTTTGATTGATAAACAATCGAAGTTGAAAGTCAAAAATAGAACTAAAATTGTATAAGTCTACATTTTAGTTTATCAACTTTATTTTATGGCTTATTCTATCAAGCCAAATCTAATAAAATTATAGAAAGGAAATGAACATGGAAAAGAAATTAGAAAAAGTACTAAACCAAGGTTTAGAGAAAATCAAAGAAATTAAAAGCATCGAAGAAACTCAAGATGTTCGTAGAGAACTTATGGGAAAGAAAAGTCCTCTTAACGAAGTTTTGAAAACTCTTGGAAGTTTAGACAAGGACTTAAGAAAATCTATAGGTATGAAAGCTACAGAAATAAAAAATACGTTAGCTAAAAAATTAGATGAAAAGGAAAATCTTATTATAGAATCTAAAAGTGTACTTTCTTCTCCCCTAGATTTAACTCTTCCTGGCACAAAGATTGGTAGTGGTGTTTTACATCCAGTTACACAAATGTGCTATGACTTGAATGATGCTTTTTTATCTTTAGGATTTGAAGTATTTAGTGAGGATGATATCAGTAGTGAAAAATATGCTTTTGATAATTTAAATTTTGCTCCAGATCATCCTGCAAGACAAATGATGGATACTTATTGGTTAAAAGGAACAGAAGATAAACCTTGTAATGAAAAATTATGTTTAAGACCTCATTTAACAGGTGCATCTGTTAGATATTTATTAAAACACGGAGCACCAGCTAGATTTGTTTATCCTGGTAGAGTATATAGAAATGAAAATGCAGACTCTTCACATGAAAGAGCTTTCTTCCAATATGAAGCATTGATAGTTGATAAAGACTTTTCTTTCTCTTCAGGTATGGTAATGATTAAAACAATTTTAGAAAAAGTTTTTGGAAGAGAAATAAAAACTCGTATGAGAGAAGGTTTCTTCCCTTTTGTAGAACCTGGATACGAAATAGATATGCAATGTGTAGTTTGTGAAGGAAAAGGTTGTAGTGTTTGCAAACATAATGGATGGATTGAAGTAATGCCTGGTGGCGTTATTCATCCTAATGTTTTAAAATCAGCCGGTTTAAGTCCAGACGAATGGACTGGTTTCTATATTAATATAGGACTTGAAAGACTTGTTATGATGCGTTACGGAGTTGACAATGTACGTCTATTCCATAGTGCAGATTTAAGATTTTTGGAACAATTTAAATAAAGGAGGATAATCATGAAAGTTTCATTAAACCATATAAAAAAATATATAGATTTACCAAAAGATTTAACTGTTGAACAGATTACTTATGATTTAACAGTTCGCACAGTAGAAGTAGAATCAGTAGAAAATACAGCTGACAAATTTAATAATATAGTTGTCGGTAAAATACTTGAAATTCGTAATCACCCTAATGCCGATTTATTGAAAATTTGTATAACTGATATAGGAAAAGGAGAACCTGTACAAATAGTATGTGGTGGTTCAAATTTATATAAAGATGAATATGTCGTAGTTTCTTTGCCTGGAGCAAAAGTAGTATGGCATGGTGAAGGAGAACCAGTAGAAATTAAGAAAACTAAAATGCGTGGAGAGACTTCTTATGGTATGATTTGTGCTGCAGAAGAAGTATATTTAGACAGCTTCTTCTCTCCTGCTGATGAACGTGAAATAGTTGATCTTAAAGGCGTAAAGTGTACTCCAGGACAAAATATTTCTGAAGTAGTTAATATGGATGATACAGTTATCGAAATTGATAATAAATCATTAACAAATAGACCAGATTTATGGGGACATTATGGAATAGCTAGAGAATTGTCTGCTATTTATGATGTACCTCTAAAGAAATTACCTGAAGTGAAAATAGATACTTCCCTTCCAAAATATGATGTGGAAATAAAAGAGCCTGATAAATGTAATAGATATATAGCAGTTGAAATAGAAAATATAACTGAAAAAAAATCTCCTATGTGGATGAAAGCTTTACTTGTAAACAGTGGATTAAGACCAATAAATGCAATTGTAGACATTACTAACTATGTAATGCTAGCTGTAGGTCAACCACTTCATGCTTTCGATAGAACTCATGTTGATGGAAAGAAAATAATAGTAAGAAATGCTAAAAAAGATGAAAAGCTTTTGCTTTTAGATAATAATGAAATAGAACTTACAGAGGATGACCTAGTTATCAGCGATAAGGAAAGTGCTTTGGCTCTTGCTGGTATAAGAGGAGGCAAAAAAGATTCTATTCTTCCTGAAACAACTGGTGTACTTTTAGAAATAGCTAATTTTTCTGCATCTACAATAAGAAAAACAGGAAAGAGATTTGATGAGAAAACTGATTCTTCTATAAGATATGAAAAAAATATTGATACTAAACGCGTTGACGAAGGTCGAAACATGGCACTTCTATTAATAAAAGAATTATTCCCTGAAAGTAAAATTGTATCTTATAACGATGTTCATCCAAATGAAACAGTAAGAGCAAAAATAGAAGTTCCTCAAGAATTCTTAGATATTAGATTAGGTAAAACTTTAGAAAGAAAAACAATTGAAAGAATTCTTAAATCTTTAGGATATGATGTAGACTACAAAAACAATGTTTATCATGTAACTGCTCCAGTTTGGAGATCTACAGGTGATGTGTCTTTAAGAGATGATGTTATGGGAGATATTGCAAGAATTTTAGGATATGACAATTTCCAAGAAACTCCACTTAACATACAAGTAGACCACGCAATAATTCAAAATAATTATTTACTTGAAAGAAGAATCAAAGAATATTTATCTTTTAGATGTGGATTCAATGAAATATATACCTATCCTTGGGCAGATGAAAAATATATAAAAGCAGCTAGAATAGATAATTCTAATTCTGTTTCACTTTCTACACCACCTGCACCTGAACTTTCAACTCTTAGAACTTCACTTGTTCCAGGAATGCTTCAATCAGTTGCTAAAAACTTAAGATATTATGACTCTTTCAAAATATATGAAATAGCTCAAGTTTTTGAAAAAGGAGAATATCATGAATCATCAGACGATGAAACACTTCCTATACACAAAAAATATTTAAGTGGTTGTATAGTTGGTAAAAATGCTAAAAATATTTTCTACGAATTAAAAGGTATTATAGAATCTATGCCAACATTCACTCATTCAACTGCCCTATCTTTAGATAAAAAGAAAAAACCATCTTGGGCAGATAAAAATGCTTATTTAAGCGTGTTGTGTAATGATGAAGAAATTGGAACAATTAGTTTGGTATCTATTGCCACAATGAAAGATTGTAAAATAAAACGTACTAATGTTGCTATATTTGAAATTAATTTTGATAAATTGATACCACTTTCTTCAAGGACAAATAAATATCAACCATTACCTTTAACACCTCTTGTTGAAAAAGACTTATCTCTTTTAGTAGATGAGAATGTTGAGTGGAAAGCTATAGAAAATTCAATTAGTTCAAAGGTAAATAGTATTGAATTCATTGAAGAATATAAAGGAAATCAAGTTCCAGAAGGTAAAAAATCTATAACTTTACACTTGAAATTTGGAAACAAAAATGAGACAATGACATCAGATGAAATAAATGATAAAATGAATACTATTATAAAAACACTTGACAAAAAGTGTGGTGCTAAATTAAGAGAAGAATAAAAATATTTTAATACCCTCAATAGAACTACTTTTTACTACTGAGGGTATAATAATTTTTTATATAATAAAAGGAGACTAACTATGAAATTTGATAAAGTATCAGCAAACCCAGAAAATCCAAAATGGAAAAATATGATTTCAAGACAAATTCCTCTATATAGTAGAAACAATGATATTCGTAGTGAATTTGAAAGAGATTATACTAGAATTATTCATTCAACTGCATATAGACGTTTAAAACATAAAACTCAGGTGTTTTTTTCACCTGAAAATGACCATATTTGTACTAGAATTGAACATGTTAATCACGTTGATTCTATTAGTTATACAATTGCAAATTATTTGGGACTAAATACAGAATTGACTAAAGCAATAGCTGTAGGTCACGATCTTGGACACAGTCCATTTGGTCATCAAGGCGAAAAAATCCTATCTGAAATATCTCAAAAATATTTAAACGAAACATTTTGGCATGAAAAAAATGGTTTAGATTTCGTTGATAAAATCGAATTGTTAGAAGATGATGCTAAAAATAAAAGAACTTTAGATTTAACATATGCTGTTCGAGATGGTATTATATCTCATTGTGGAGAAGTCGACGAAAATTCAATAAGACCTAGAGATGAGTTTATAGATTTATCTAAATATACTAAACCAAATCAATTTGCTCCATATACTTGGGAAGGCTGTGTAGTAAAAGTAGTTGATAAAATTTCTTATATTGGTAGAGATATTGAAGATGCTATTACTTTGGGCATTCTTGACAATCATCTTGACGAATTATATAAACTATTACAATTTACTGTTCCTGATAAAAGATTAAATAATACCTTTATTATAAATAGTTTGGTGTATGATTTGTGTAATCATTCATCTCCTGAAAAAGGTCTATGTTTCTCAAATGAGGCAGTAGAATTTATGAACAAAATAAAAGCATTTAACTACAAAAATATATATTTTTCAGATAGATTAAAACCGTCTAATAAATATTTTGACTTAGTTTTAAATGAAATTTTTAATACACTTTGCAAATTTTATAAAGGTAAAGACACCTTAAGAGAGCTTGATAAGTATAAAAAATATTATCCTATGTTAATTGACAGTTTTATTGATTGGATTAAAACATATTGGAATATCGATAATAATAATACAGATATTGTAATTTTTGATATTGAAAATGAAAAAGATTATTACAAAGGAATTATATACTATATTTCCGGTATGACTGATAATTTTGCAATTGAAATGTATAATGAAATCATCGGTTTCTAGAAAGAAGGGCTATAGTGAATAAAAAATTAGCAAAAGTAAAAAATTTGTTAAAGATTCATAATCAAGAACATTTACTTAATTTTTATGATAATCTTACAAACAATCAAAAAGAAAGTTTATTAAATCAGATTTTAAATATAGATTTTGAAAACATTCTTGGGCTTTATAAAAGATTAAGTGTTTTTAAAGAGGTTAATTATAAAGATATTCAACCCCTTCCCCATGTTGAAAAAAATAAGCTTTCTACATTTGAAATTAAAAAATATACAAACATTGGTGAAGAAATTTTAAAAAACAACCAATTTGCTGTGGTAACAATGGCCGGAGGTCAAGGAAGCAGATTAGGATATTTAGGTCCAAAAGGTACTTATGAATTAAATTTTGATTTGTTCAAAAAATCTTTATTTGAAATAATTTGTGATAATCTAAAAGAAACAAACAAGAAGTATGGAATAACACTTCCCTGGTTTATAATGACAAGTGAAGAAAATGATTTAGCCACAAAAAAGTATTTCAATGAACACAGCTTTTTTAACTATCCAGAAAATTATATTTTCTTTTTTAAACAAGAGCAAATGCCTCTTGTTAATACTTCTGGAAAATTAATTTTAATAGAACCTTGGATTATAAAATGTGCATCTTCTGGAAATGGCAATGTATTTTCCTCTTTAGAAAAAAGTGGAATGATACAAAAAATGAAAGATTTAAATATAAAATGGGTTTCTTTTGGAGGTATCGACAACATATTACTAAAAACAGCAGATCCTCTATTTCTTGGATTAACCATTGATGGAAATCATCAAATAGCATCCAAAACCTTTTTTAAAGAACAACCTCTAGAAAAAACTGCTGTATACTGTAAGAAGTATAATAAAATAGCTATTTTAGATTATGCAGATATAACTATGGAAATTTCAGAGCAAAAAGATTCTAATGGATGTTACTTATATCGTGAAGCAAATTTACTTTCACACATAATGTCTATTGATGCTATATGTAAGTCTGCAACTCTAGATTTACCCTATCACAGAGCTTTCAGAAAAAATACTTTTTTAAATGAAGAGGGTACAAAGCAAGTTCCGGATAGTCCTAATACTTATAAATTTGAAAAATTCATTTTTGATGCTTTTTCTTATTTTGATACAATGCTACTTTTTAGAGTAAATCCTCAAGAAGAATTTGCACCAATAAAAACAACTTCAAACATTTATGATGCAATGGATAAATATAAGAAGTTTTTCAATATTCCTAAACATGATTTATGACTTTACTTATGTACGAAAAATAGCTTCGCAACTTATATTGTAGCGAAGCTACTTTCTATTCATCTATCTTACCATCCATTTTCTTTTTAATATATAAAATTATAATTACTAATATTATTAATAAAATTAATGCTATGAGTTGTGATCTTCTTGATTTATTTTCTCCTGTATTTGCCTTTTTATATATTTTTTTATCTTTCTGATTGTCTAATTCTGTATTAACTAATTTAATTTCTGGTTTGTTAGTATCTTTATTTATTCCTGTCTTAGATTCTTCTAAAAACGTTTTTGTTGGTTTCATTGTTGGCTCTATTGTTGGTTCTACAGTTGGCTCTGCTGTTGATTCTATTGTTGGCTCTACCGTTGGTTCTACAGTTGGCTCTGCTGTTGATTCTATTGTTGGCTCTACCGTTGGTTTTACTGTTGGTTCTATTGTTGGCTCTACCGTTGGCTCTGCTGTTGGTTTTACCGTTGGTTTTATTGTTGGCTTTATCGTTGGTTTTGCTGTTGGTTTTACTGTTGGTTCTATCGTTGGTTCCACTGTTGGTTCTATTGTTGGCTCTACTGTTGGTTCTATTGTTGGTTCTATCGTTGGCTCTACTGTTGGTTCTATTGTTGGTTCTACAGTTGGCTCTATTGTTGGTTCTATTGTTGGTTCTACAGTTGGCTCTATTGTTGGCTCTACTGTTGGTTTAATAAACGAAACTGTAACACTCTTACTTGATAATACGTTAGTTGTTCCCTCTGGTTTTTTATCTGTCGCACTTATGTTTTCAAAATTAATTTTAGTAGTATCTGGTAATTTTTCTATATTTTTTACTTTGAATTTTACTTTAAATAAATTTGAAGTTTTTCCATTTTTGACAGGTCCATTGCAAAAAATAAAACCTTCACTTTCAAATCTAGTATCTAGCATTTGATCTGCTACTGACTCTGATCCCTTATATTCTAGAATGCTTTTATCATAATTAATTTGCATTCCGACTAATGTTTCTTCCCCATCCACATAATCACAAATCAATCTAACTTCTATTGCTATTTCATCGTTTTTATTTGCTTCTACAAAGGAAGGATTTAACTCCAAGCTTCCTGAAAATGTTGCTTTCATAATATTACAAATTGTAGAGAATAATATCACAACTATAAGCATTAATCCTAACTTTTTTGTTGTTGCCCTTAGCATATATATTATCCCCCCTTTTATATTATATTGATAGAGGAGTTTTTTCGTGCTTTTTCGATAAACTTTTATTGTTGCATTTTTCATATAATATATTATAATTTTTTAGAAAGGATGAGAATATGAATATTGTATCAACTACTGTTCCTTATACATATTTTTCTCTTCAACAAAATTTAATAATGTTAAAAGATTATTTTCCATTTTTAAAAATAGAAGTTGTCGGAGAAAGTGTTTTAGGCAAAAAAATATATGCAGTTAGGCTTGGAACTGGTCCAAATAAAGTCTTTTATTCTGCGTCTATTCATGCAAATGAATGGATTACGAGTATAATACTAATGAAATTTATTGAAGATTATTGTGATTCATTTTTTACAAATAGTTTATTAAATGGCATTCCTATTAACTATCTTTTTACCTCCTTTTCTATATATCTTATTCCTATGGTTAATCCTGATGGTGTAGATTTGGTAAATGATGTTTATAATCAATTTTCTTATCAATATTCAAAAGCAAAAGAAATTTCTAATAATTTTCCTGATATTCCTTTTCCTTCTGGTTGGAAAGCAAATATAAATCGGAGTAGATCTAAATCTCCAATTTCCTGCTGGTTGGGAAAAAGCAAAAGAAATAAAATATGCACAAGGTTTTGATAAACCTTCGCCCCGTGATTTTGTTGGATATAAACCATTGTCTGAACCTGAAAGTATTGCACTTTACAATTACACTATATCTCATAATTTTGACCTAATTATTGCATATCATACACAAGGGAAAGAAATCTATTGGAATTTCCAAAATATAAATCCAAATAACGGTTATAATATTGGAAAAATTTTCTCAAGACTTAGTGGGTATAAATTAACTGATGTTCCATACAACTCTAGTTTTGCTGGCTATAAAGACTGGTTTATTCAAAATTACAAACGTCCTGGTTATACTATAGAAGCAGGTATTGGAGAAAATCCACTTCCTCTTTCTCAATTTGAACAAATATATAAAGATAATTTAGGAATATTAACTCTAAAAGGTATTGTATTTTAAATTACTACACTTTTTCATAAAAAAGTTGGATAAACTTATTCTTCTGCCAAAATAAAATATTTAATATCTATATCCATAAAACATTGAAGTTGCTTTTATTGTATGTTATAATAAAAATCAATCCAAAAGAAGGGATGATAAATATGGACAGAGTAGATAAAATAAATTATTATCTAGATATTGCTGAAGCAGTAACAAAAAGGGGCACTTGCTTACGCAATAATTATGGTAGTGTAATTGTAAAAAATGACGAAATAATTTCAACTGGGTATACTGGAGCTCCAAGAGGTCGTGCTAATTGTCTAGATTTAGGATATTGCAGAAGAAAAGAGAACAATACTCCATCTGGAGCAGGATTTGAATTATGCAGATCTGTTCATAGTGAACAAAATGCAATAATAAGTGCTAGTAGAAAAGATATGATTGGTTCAACACTCTATTTAGTAGGAATTAATAAAAGAACTGGTAAATATATTTCTGATAATAAGCCTTGTACTTTATGCAAAAGAATGATTATTAATTCTGGAATTGAAAAAATTGTTATGCGAGATTCAAAAACAGAATATAGGATTGAAAATGTAAATGACTGGATAGATAATGACGATACTTTAAATAAATAAAGTATCGTCATATATTTTATTACATAGAAAATCTCTCTTGAATTCAACATGAGCAACAAAAAAACGTCCATACAAGAACGTTTAAAATATTTTTTATAAATTCATATACTTATCTTTTTTATAAAAGATTACAGCTATTGCAATTCCTATACCTACTAATGCTATTACGATTACAGTTTTTCCAGTTCCTGCAGCTGGTATACTTTGTGTTGTATTTGCTGGTTTAGCTGTAGGTGCAGTAGTAGATTGTGCTGATGGTGTCGGTGTAGTTGCTTGCCAAGTAGATGTTGCTCCTCTATCATAATTTTTTTCCTCAGTAGTAGTATTTAAGCTTAAAGTATCTTCTGCCATACTTTCAGTTAAAAATAATGTACTTATCATACTTAATAAAGTTAATATTATCGAAATTAATACTATTTTTCTTACTTTTTCCATGGTTTCTTAACCCCTTTTCTTTATGTTTTCTATAGTAAAATCCTACACTAAAAATCAAAAAATGTCAATTGCATTTTGCACCTTTTTTTAGTTTAATAATAAAAAAGCCTTCATACAACTCGGTTGGACATATATAAATTATTTTTTTATCACTTGTTGGTAATAATGGTATATCTTCCATCCCTTCAAATTCAATGGGAACAATCTCTACCTTTGTTCCTTGTATTGCTTTTTTTACAACTTCTTCATTTTCTTGTTTTAGAATTGAACAAGTCGAATACACTAATTCTCCTCCAGGTTTTAAGATTTTTATTGCTTTTTTTAATAATGCAATTTGTGATTTTATAGATCTTTCTATAAGCTTTTTTGTAAAATATTTTGTGTTTTCAAAACTATGTTTATTCAATGTTCCACTTCCGCTACATGGCGCATCCAATAAAATTTGATCAAATGAAAAAAATTCATCAATATTTCTAGCATCTTTTTGCATAATATAAACACATGTTGCTCCTTGCTTATCAATATTATATTTTAATCTTTCTGCTCTTATTTTATTCATTTCACAAGCAGTAATGTGTGATTTATTATTTGACAGCATAGCTAATTGCGTAGTTTTTCCTCCTGGTGCTGCTGCCATATCTAAAATGTCTGCTTCTTCTATTGGATTTAAAATTATTGGTGGTAACATTGATGATAAACTTTGTAAATATATTTTTCCTTGTTTATATATTTCTAAATCTCTAATATTTCCATTTGACTTTTTTATTATAAAAGCCTCTTTACTCCATTTTACTTTTTCATATTCAAAACCATTCTTTTCTAGCTCTAATTCAGTCTCCTTTACAGTAGTTTTTAGCGTATTAACTCTCAATGTTAAATATCTATCTTTACTATAACCCTCAACTATTCTTTCTACTGTTTTTTTATCATATTGATCATTTAACATTTCTAATAAAAAATCTGGTAAATTCATTTTATACTCCTATTATCCAAATAATTCTTTTGAAAGTTTTTCGAACGCTGTTTTCGAATTTTCTATCATTTTATATGACACGCAATAAGCTATTCTCACATAATTTGGACATGCAAAAGAACTACCTGGAACAAATAACAAATTATATTTTTTAGCTATGGCACAAAATTCTTTGTCATCTATTGGTGTTTTAACAAATAAATAAAATGCTCCTTGTGGCTTTACACACTCAAATCCATTTTCTGTAACTATACTATATAATAAATCTCTATTCTTTTTATATGCTTCTATATCTGTTTGTATATCTAAACAATATGGTATTACTCTTTGAATTAGAGACGGTGCATTAACTGAACCTATTATTCTATTTGAAATTGTAACTGCTTCAATCATTTCTTCTGAATCTTCTAATTCATTCGGAATAACAACATACCCTATTCTTTCACCTGGTAAAGAAAGAGATTTACTATATGAATAAACTATAAAAGTATTTTTATAATATTTAGTAATGTATGGAACTTCAGTTTCTTCATACACAAGTTCTCTATATGGCTCATCGGAAATTAAATAAATAGGATGTCCTATTTCTTTTTCTTTGTCTTCCATTACCGTACATAATTGTTTAATTGTATTTTCTGAATATATAACTCCTGTTGGATTATTAGGCGTATTGATAATTACTGCTTTAGTATTGCTATTAATTTTCGTTTTAAATTCTTCTAAATCTGGTGCAAAATTTTCTGTGTTTGGAGATACTACAACAGGCTCTCCATCATAGTTATGTATATAATTATTATATTCACTAAAATATGGTGCAAATACAATAACCTCATCTTTTGGATTTAATATAGATTTTAAAACAATATTTAATCCACTAGCTGCACCTACAGTCATAATAATATTGTTAAATTTAAAATCAGTATAAAATTTCTTATTTATAGATTTTGCAATTTTTTCTCTTACATCCTCAAATCCACCATTTGACATATATCCATGTAAAAACATAGGATCTTCATTTTTTACTATTTCTATTATGGCTTCCTTTACCTTTTCTGGTGCCGGTACATTTGGATTTCCTAAACTAAAATCAAATACATTATCTTTTCCATATATCTTTTCAAGTCTTTTTCCCTCTTCAAACATTTCTCTAATAACAGAGTTGTTTTTTACTAATTTTTTCATTTTATCTGAAATCATTGTGTAAAGTTCCTCCTTGCTTTTAATATTTACCTAAAATTCTTACATATATTCCTTTATCTTTTATCTCTTTAATTGCTACATTTTCATTTTTATCGTTATCTAATGATACATCTATCCAAAAAATATATTCTCCAAGAACAGTTTTAGCTGGTCTAGATTCTATTTTTGTTAAATTTAAATTATATTTGTTAAAAATTTCAAGAACGTTATACAAAGCTCCTGGCCTATCTTTTACAGAAAAAATCATTGACATCTTTTTTTTATTACTATTTTCTTTTTGTATTTTCCCTAATATCCAAAATCTAGTTTTATTTGCATTATTATCTTGGATACTTTCTTTTATTAAATGTAAATTATATTCTTTAAGACATGCAATATTTCCTATACAAGCTATTTTTTTACTATTTTCAATACTAACTTTTTTTGCGGCACCAGCTGTACTTTCTACAGGTACAACAGTTGCATTTTTTAAATATTTTTCTATAAAAGCTGAGCATTGAGCTATTGCTTGAGGATGTGAATATACTACTTCAATGTCTTTTAAATCACATTTTACATTAGCCATTAAGTTTTGCTTTATTTCTAATAAAATTTCTGATACCACTTGTACTTCTATATCTTCATTTTGAATTAATGTATCTATTGCATCAGTTACACAACCTTGTAATGAGTTTTCAATTGGTACAACAGCTTCTTCTATCTTGTCTTCTGCTAAAGCTATTATCGTTTCCTGGATTGTTTTAAACTCCACTAACTGTTTTTCTATTTCAGCGTCTTTTTTACAGTATTCAGTAGCCGCTTCATGTGAAAAAGTTGCCTTTGGTCCTAAATAACCTATTTTCATTTTATCATCCCTTCTAATTCATTTCTACCTTGCCTACTATTTCATTCACATCTTTAATATTATATTTTTTCATGTATTTTTCAATTCCATCAATAGTATTAATACTTGTATATGGATCTATGAAATTTCCTGCTCCAATTGAAATTGCATTGGCTCCTGCTAACATAAACTCGATTGCATCTTCTCCATTTACAATTCCACCCATTCCAAGAATAGGAATATTAACAGCTTGAGCAACTTGATAAACCATTCTAACTGCCACTGGTTTTATAGCTGGACCTGAAAGTCCTCCTGTATTATTGGCAAGTATTGGTTTCTTTTTATCAATATCTATTTTCATTCCTAATAGAGTATTTATTAAAGATACACCATCTGCTCCTGCATCTTCTACTGCTTTTGCTATTGAAGCAATATCTGTCACATTTGGAGTTAGTTTTACAATAAGTGGTTTATCTAGTACTTTTCTAACTTCTGAAGTAACTTGTTTTACTCCTTCATACGTATTTCCAAAAGCCATACATCCTGCCTTTACATTTGGACAAGATAAATTCAATTCAACTCCGTCAATATCTAGAGTGTTTAATATTTTGCATAATTCAACATATTCATCAATCGTACTTCCACAAGCATTTACAATTATTGCTGTGTCATATTTTCTTAAAAAAGGTAAGTCATATTTGGCAAAAAATTCTACTCCTGGATTTTGTAATCCTATACTATTTAACATACCACTAGAAGTTTCACAAACTCTAGGTGGCTTATTTCCACTCCTAGGTTTTAAAGATGTACCTTTTGTAATTACAGCTCCTAGTTTACTTAAGTCAAAAAATTGACTATACTCTCTTCCGTATCCAAAAGTTCCTGAAGCTACTGTTACTGGATTTTTCATTTCAATTCCTGCAAAATTAATTTTTGTATTCATTAAATTTCTACCTCCTTTGCTTCAAAAACTGGCCCTGCTTTACATACATGCCAATAGTCTGGTGCGTCTTCTGGAGTTCCTGCTTTTTTCACTGCACATCCTAGACAAACTCCAACTCCACATCCCATTCTTTCTTCTAAAGATAATTGACATGGGATATCTTTTTCTAAAGCTAATTTTTGTACTGCTTTTAACATTGGTAATGGTCCACATGCATATATAGAGTCAACTTTTCCTTCATCTATATCTTTTTCTAAATAAGTAATTGCAAATCCTTCTTTAGCATAAGATCCATCGTCAGTTGTCAAAGTAAATTCATCTGCAACTTTTTTAAATTCATCTTCTAGTACTACAAACTCTTTACTTCTAAATCCAAGGTATATATTGACATTTTTGTCGTCTTTTTTTGCACTTTTAGCTAATTCATATAAAGGAAATACTCCTATTCCACCTCCAATAACAGCTAAATTATTAAAGTTATCATATCTAAATTCTCTATTTCCTAGAGGTCCTAAAAGGTCAATTTTTGTTCCAATCTCCTTTTTAGACAAAATTTCAGTTCCTTTTCCTTTTACTTGAAAAATCATTTCCAAAATACCATTTTCTTTATCCATATTATATATGCTTATAGGTCTTCTTAAAAATGGTTCAACTTGTTCAGAAACTCTTACTTGAATAAAATGACCTGGTTTTGCATCTTTTACTATTTCAGGTGCCTTCATAGTAATTTTAAATATATCAGACTTTAATTGTTCTTTTCCAATTAATTCCGCTAACTCTTTTTTTGCCATTTCATACCTCCTTTAAAATTATAATAATACTATCCAATTTGATGTTACTATCATCACTATTGCTAGTGTAAATATTATACTATACTCTATATTTGCTATTTTTCTATTGTTTTCCATCCTTTTATCTAATTCAAACCCAATAAAAGTTATACCAACAAATAAATTTAATAGCATATATCTAAAATCCATTGTACAACCATAAGGTAATTTTATATTTACTGAAATAAAACTAATCCAACTAAATATATTTAATACTAGCAAAGTATATTTCCAAATATTATTTTTTTTATTTGTGCATTTAATATTCTTTGCAGTACAAAAAATACTATATATTATTAAAATTATATTAGTATATAATGCTATGTAATAAAATTTATTTAAAATTAATTGCTTTGTTTCTACTACTGTCCAAGAAAATTCGCCAAATAATGAACATTTTAGTAAATATGTAGGGATATTATAATCCATTACAGGATTACAAAACATTGTATTTATCTCATTTGAAACTGGTTTTAGTCTGTCCCAGATACTGTAATTTCCAACATAAAGATTCTTACTTTTAGGATCCGCTATATACATTATAGGTTGTCCAAATAAAATATAATTTCTTATCGGATACCATAACCCTATTGGAAGCGATATACACCCAAAAAAGATATACATTTTTATATATTTTAATAACACTTTATTTTTATCTTTGCTTTCTTTTATTTCTTTATATAATTTTCTTAAAAATACAAAAATTATTGGAACTGCAATAACTGCTGCTGACAATTTAGTCATTACGGCTAATCCTGTAACTATTGCTAATATTGCAATATTAGTCATAGTATCTTTTTTATACCATTTTATCAATCTCCATATACTAACCAAAGAAAGCATTAAACATAATTCATCATTATTTATACTCCCCGATAAAATTA
Source organism: uncultured Clostridia bacterium (assembly GCA_947625665.1). GTDB lineage: Bacteria > Bacillota > Clostridia > TANB77 > CAG-508 > CAG-269. Next base: position 19,544 of record CANQPF010000004.1, read on the forward strand.
TAAGTGTTGGATGGAACGTTACTAAAAACATTAACAACAGTTTAACTTTATTATTTAATTTGAGTTCATCCAAAATTTTATAAAATATGTATATTATTATAATAGAATATATCAATGTTAAATATTGCAATGATTCATTAAGCTGTTCTTGATTATTATAAAAGTTATTAAAAATTTTCAACCAAAAAGCATTCATTATCTGACTTAGCGGTGGATGATAATACTGTTCTTCATTACTATTTGGTAAATGACCTTCTTCAAATATTATATATGCATATTTTAAAGATCCTTTTCCACTAGCTATAACAACATCATGTTGCCTTTGGTTATATGGTGTTTTATTTATATAAATAATTCTTACAACAATTCCTAAAATTACAATTAATATAATTAAAATATCTACAATTTTTGTTCTTTTGTTCATTATTTTTACTTTCCTTTTTAGGTATTTTTCTATATACTTTTAAACTATACATGCTTTAATTTTCTCATTCTTGTCCACTTTTCTGGACTTTTTCTGACTTCTTCAGCTACTTTATCTATATTTAAATCTGATACATCGTCAATTAATTTCTCAACTAATTCAAAAGAAATAAGTTGAGGTTCTCCTTCTTTAAAATATACTTTTCCTCTTATTTTTTCTGGTAGAGTTACTTTATATTTATTCATTAAATGCCTATTGGTCAAGTCAAAGTCATTATGCATAATCTCTTTCGCAGTTTTTTCTATATATCTATTATAAAACAAATAGTCTGTTAATAAGTGAAGAAAATATCCTCTGTTAAAGCTATTATCAATATTATTTACCTTTAAGTATTCAGCTATATTAGATTTTGAACTTTTAGGGCCATAATGAGTTAAAGATTTGTCTTTAACTCCATCAGGTTCTATTACACCATTAATAAATTCTTCGTAATTTTCTTTTTTATCACTATGCTTTCTTAGGTATTCTTCTGCAATTGCTAAATGTATTACATATCCTGGCATAATCATTTCTCCTTCTATAAACTTTTATTTTTTTATATATTTATTAAGTTCATCTCTCATCCTTAAAGCTTCTTGCCTAGTTGCTTTTGCATAATCTTTTTCGTCAAATTCACTTTTTTGATATGCACACATTAGACTTCTAGAAGCATTTATAATTCCGCCTAATCCATTATCATCAAATCCAAGTGCGATATCTTCCGCTTTTCCTCCTTGAGCACCATATCCAGGTATTAAAAAATATGTATGCTTTGCAATCTTTCTAATTTGTTTTAGTTGTTCTGGATAAGTTGCTCCAACTACTGCTGCAATACTACTATATCCATTTTCTCCTATAAGTTCTTCTCCCCATTTTTCAACTAATTCAGCTACTTGCATATATACTTCTTTACCATTTTCTAATTTTAAATCTTGTAATTCCCCTGAAGATGGATTAGAAGTTTTTACTAAAATAAAAATTCCTTTATTATATTTTTTGCAATCTTCTATAAAAGGTTTTACACAGTCTGTACCCATATATGGATTAACTGTTACAAAATCAACATTGAAAATTTCTTTTTCTTCTATTCCTATTGGAGTTTTTCCTAAAAATGCATTTGAATATCCTTGTGCTGTTGAACCAATGTCTCCCCTTTTTACATCTGCTATAACTATCATTCCTTTTTGTTTAGCATATTTACATGTTTCTTCAAAAGCTTTAATTCCAGGAATTCCAAACATCTCATAAAATGCTATCTGTGGTTTTACAGCTGGTATAATATCATATGTTGCATCTATTAATGCTTTATTATATTCAATTATTGCATCTGCAATTCCTTCCAAATTATTTGAAAACTTCTCGGTTACACATTTAGGCAACATATCATATCTTGGATCTAATCCCATAACAGTAGGATTATCTGTCTTTCTTATATTTTCAATTAATCTATCAATTGCATTCATTTATTTTCCTCCTATTACCCCTTATATACAATTTTACCGCTAACTATTGTGTATTTAACTTTTCCCTTTAATTCTTTTCCTATGAATGGACTATTTTTTGATTTAGAAACAATCATTTCTTTTGTGTATGTATAGGTTTCATTTGGATCAAAAATTGTAATATCTGCTACTTTTCCTTCTTCTATTGTTCCTCTATCAATATTTAATAATTTTGCTGGATTGTATGAATTTAATTTTACTAAATCTAAATAACTTAAATACCCTGCATCAACTAAATTCATTATTTCTGCTGAAAGAGCTGTTTCGAATCCTATTATTCCGTTCGGAGCTGTTTCTAAACCTTTTGCTTTCTCCTCTTCTGCATGTGGGGCATGGTCCGTAATTATTGCATCAATAGTCCCTTCTTTTAGTCCTTCTATAATGGCTTGTCTATCTTTTTCTTCTCTTAAAGGTGGGTTCATTTTTGCATTTACTCCTGATTTCTTAACTTCATCAACTGTAAAGCTAAAATAATGTGGACAAGTTTCACAGGTAATCTTTGCCCCTCTTTTCTTAGCATCTCTCACCATATTTTTAGTTGTCTTAGTGCTAATATGACAAATATGAGCTCTTACATTATTTGTTTCTGAAATCACAATTTCTCTAGCAGCCATTATTTCTTCTGCTTCTGGTAAAACTCCTTCAACCCCTAGTTCTTCTGCAACTTTTCCTGCATTTATCGCTCCTGCTGCAACTGATTTTTCTTCACAATGTGAAGCCACGAAAGTTCCTAATTTATCAGCTTCTATTATAGCATTTCTCATCATTCTACTATTTACAACTGGCATTCCATCATCTGAGAATGCAATTGCTCCTGCTTCTTTTAATTCTTTATAGTTAACAGCTTCTTCACCCTTTTCTCCTTTAGAAACTGATGCATATGGTAAAACATTACATAAGTTAACTCTTTTAGCTTCTGATATTATTTTTTGCAATACTTCTACATTATCAGGCGTTGGTTTTGTATTAGGCATTGGACAAATTGTTGTAAATCCCCCTGCCACTGCACTTTTGCTTCCTGTTTCTATTGTTTCTTTATATTCAAATCCAGGTTCTCTTAGGTGACAATGCATATCAATCATTCCTGGAATAATATTTAACCCTGTGCAGTCAATAATTTCTGCATTTTCATTTAAGTTTATTTCTTCTTTAATTTCTTTTACAATATCATTTTCTATTAAAATATCCCTTTTCCCATTAGTGCTAGTCTTATAGTCAATTACGTTACCATTTTTCAATAGTACATTCATACATTTACCTCCATTTAATATTTGCCATAATTCTATCATCTTTTCCCCTTTTTTTCAACATAGGTCAGTTGACATTTACGTGTTTTTTATGTATAAATATGTTGTAATATCTTAAGAGATTTTATAATTAAGGAGGAATATTATGTCTGATATTAGAACATATTTATTTGAAACAAATGCAATAAGAATATGTGAAGAAAATAAACCTTTTTGGTATACTTCTGGAAAAATAGGGCCTTACTTTGTTAATACACATTTTATTTATGGTTCTGAAAAAGATGCTGTAGAACTATTAAATTTTATTGACATGGCTTTATCTGATAAATTAACCTTACCTAATAAAGTTTTTCAAAAAGTTTTAGACCAGTATAAGACTAATGAAATTTATCAAAATGTTGTAAATACAATAAAAAATTATATTGAAGAAAAGATTGATATATATCAAATCGATTATATATCTGGTGGTGAGAGAAGAGATTGGTTCTTTTCTAATATTCTCGCCTATCTACTAGATAAACCTCATATATCAATCTATAAAGATTTATCTACTGTTGTAAGTGATAGTAAATTTGAATCCTCAGAAACTATTACATCTTTAGAAGGAAAAAAGGTTTTACATGTTGCTGATTTAATTACAGTAGCTTCAAGCTATCTAAGAGCTTGGATTCCAGCAATAGAAAACCTAGGTTCCAAAATTTGTTGGTCTTGTAGCGTTGTAGACCGTATGCAAGGAGGAACAGAAAAAATTAATGAAAAAGGTATCAAATCTTATTCACTTATTAATATAAACTTAGACCTTTTTGAAAAAGCTTTAGAGTTAAATGTAATTAATGAAAATCAATTACAAATGTTAGAAGATTTTATCGCAGATCCTGATGGCACAATGAGACAATTTTTAATAGACCATCCAGAGTTTTTAGAAACCGCATTAAATTCGGATGAAAAAACCAAAGCTCGTGCACAACTCTTACTTGATAACAATTTATATGATTTAAATTAAGAAATTTAATATTATTACAATTTGCTCCGCAACCGCACGAATATAAAAAACTTAATCTTGTTGTATACGTCAAAATCTTGCGATTTTTCCTATACAATACAAAAAGAAACCGCTTCACATTTATGCGGTTTCTTTTTGTTTATGTTGTGGCACTTCTCTTTTTGCCTTTTTATTATTTTTATTAAATCTCTGTTTATTTTCATTTATAATTATTTCTGGATCTTTACCTTCTAAAACTGTTTCTTTAGTTATAATACATTTTTCAATTTTTTCATTTGAAGGTATTTCAAACATGATGTCTCTCATTATTTCTTCTATTATTGAACGCAAACCTCTTGCTCCTGTTTTTCTCTCTATTGCTTTGTCTACAATAGCACCAATTGCATCATCTGTGAATACTAATTCCACTTCATCGATTTCAAATAATTTTTTATATTGTTTTATTAATGCATTTTTAGGCTCTACTAATATCTTCATTAAAGCTTTTTTATCTAGTTCTTTTAAAGTTGCTATTATTGGTAATCTTCCTATAAATTCTGGAATTAGCCCAAATTTTAATAAGTCCTGTGGTAATAAATCCTTAAATACCGCATATTTACTAACTTTCTTTTCACTAGTAATTTTAGCTCCAAATCCTATTGATTTTTTTCCTGTCCTTTCCTTTATTATGTCTTCTAATCCTTCAAATGCTCCTCCACAAATAAATAATATATTTTCTGTGTTAATTTGAATTAACTCTTGATTAGGATGTTTTCTTCCACCTTGTGGTGGTACTGCTGCAGTTGTTCCTTCAATTATTTTCAATAATGATTGTTGAACACCTTCTCCACTAACATCCCTTGTTATTGATAAATTTTCTGCTTTTCTAGTTATTTTATCAATTTCATCTATATATATAATACCTCTTTCTGCCTTTTGAACATCTCCATCTGCTGCCTGAATCAATTTTAGCAAAATATTTTCAACATCTTCACCGACATATCCGGCTTCGGTTAAAGTTGTAGCATCAGCTATTGCAAAAGGTACATTTAATATCCTTGCTAAGGTTTTCGCAAGTAAAGTTTTTCCACATCCTGTTGGTCCCAATAATAAAATATTGCTTTTTTGAATTTCAACTTCTTCTTTGTCACTATTAGCTTCTTCATGCGCAATACGCTTGTAATGATTATATACTGCAACTGATAAAGTTTTTTTTGCATTTTCTTGACCTATAACATAGTCATCTAAAATTTTCTTTATTTCTTTTGGGCTTGGAATTTTATCAAGATCATTCAATGTGTAGCCGGCTTCTGCGTCATCAAATAATTCTGCCTCAATGATGTTATTGCATAATTCTACACATTCATCACATATATATACTCCTGGTCCTGCTACAATTTTTCTAACATTTTCTTGAGACTTTCCACAAAATGAACATCTCACTGATTTTGGTGTATCACTTTTTGCCATAAGTTTTTTCTCCTTTTATATTTTATTGTTTTCTTTTGTCCATGATTCCATCTATTAATCCATAATTTAGGGCTTCTTCTGCTGTCATATAATTATCTCTTTCTGTATCTTTTTGGATTGTTTCAACAGTTTGCCCTGTTCTTTCACTTAGAAACTTATTTAATTTTTCTCTTGTTTTAACTAAATGATCTGCATGGATTTTTATTTCTGTGGCTTGACCTGAAAGTCCCCCACCACCTATTAAAGGTTGATGTATTAATATTTCAGCATTTGGAGTAGCATATCTTTTACCTTTTTCTCCTGCTGCAAGAAGAGCTGCTCCCATACTTGCTGCCATCCCTATACAAATTGTTGAAACTGGGCATGTAATATAATTCATAGTATCTATAATTCCCATTCCATCTGTTATTGAACCTCCTGGTGAATTAATATATAAATTAATTTCTTTATCTGGATCTTCAGACTCTAAAAATAGTAATTGTGCAATTATTAAACTAGAAGTTGTTGGATTAACATCTTCTCCTAAAAATATAATTCTATCTTTTAATAATCTTGAAAAGATATCATAAGATCTTTCTCCCTTACTTGTTTGCTCAATTACATAAGGTACTAAACTATTTTTTTCTAACATTTATTTTCCTCCCTTGTATATTTTTAATTTCTTTACTAAATTGAGAAAGCCAGAGCTACAACTACCAAAAGTTATATCCCCAACTTTACTACATTTAAGATTATATTATTTTTTACTTTTGGCTTTAGTTGTTTTTGTTGATTTATCAGTTTTACTTTCCTTTTTGTTAGCACTTGATTTTTTGTCTGTTGACTTTGAACCTTTATTTTCTTTTTTTGGTTCTACTATTTTAGCATTATTAACTATTAATTCTAATGCTTTTTCAGTTCTTACTCCTAACTCTATGTAATCTTTAATGTTTTTATTTTCTTCAAATTCTTTTACATCTTTTCCATAATTTTTTGCCATTTCTTCTAGCTTTTTATGAACTTCTTCTTTAGAAGCTTCAATTTTTTCTATTTCTACTATTTTTTCAACTGCTAATCTTGATTTTATTGAATCAAGTGCTTGTGGCTCATATTCCTTACGAACTTCTTCCATTGTTTTACCCATCATTTGAACATATTGTTCTAGTTTTAATCCTTGATAAGAAAGTCTTTGTTCTAAGTCTTTTATAACATTGTCTATTTCTGTTTCTATCATTCCTGATGGTATGTCAACTTTCATTCCTTCTACAACAACTTTTATAGCATTGTCTTCTATTTCATACTTAGCTCTTTCTTCATATTGTTTTTGCTTCTTAGCTTTTATATCTTGTTTCAATTCTTTTAATGTATCAAATTCACTAACATCTTTTGCGAATTCATCATCTAATTTTGGTAATTCCTTTTTCTTTATTCCATGCAATTTAACTTTGAAAGTTGCGTCTTTTCCAGCTAAATCTTTTGAAAAATATTCTTCTGGAAATTTAACTTTAATATCTTTTTCAGTATCAATCTTCATTCCTATAATTTGGTCTTCAAATCCTGGAATAAATTGATTGCTTCCTATTTCTAATTCATGTCCTTCTGCTTTTCCACCTTCAAATGGTTTTCCATCAACAAATCCTTCAAAATCTATTGTTGTTATATCTCCACTTTCAACAGGTCTATCATCAACTGTAATTATTCTAGCATTATTTTCTTGCATGTGTCCTAATTCATGTTCAATATCTTCGTCTGTTACAGTATACTCAACTTTTTCTAATTCTATACCTTTATATTTTCCTAACTCTACTTCAGGCTTAACTTGAACAGTAGCTGTAAATATTAAATCTTTTCCTTTTTCAATTTGAGTTACATCAATATTAGGTCTACTTACTACTTCTAATTTATTTTCTTCTACTGCTTTTTGCAATTCAGAAGGTACTACTTCATTAAAAGCATCCTCATAGAAAATTTCTTTTCCATAATATTTTTCTACTATTTGAATTGGCGCTTTTCCTTTTCTGAATCCTGGTATATTAAAATACTTAGCACTTTTGAAGTACACTTTTTTAATAGCTTCTTCAAATTTGTTTGCTTCTATTGTTATCTCTAATTTTACTTCATTTGCATTTTTAGTTTTTTCAACTTTACATTTCATTATTTTTCAATCCTTTCATTTATTATGTATAGCTTTTATATTATACCATAAAATTCCTATTTTGCAAGGAATTTTTATAAAAATACTTGTTTTTTTGTTTTTTTTGTGTTAAACTTATTACTGGACAATTTAATTTAGAGTTATAGGAGGTGCATTAGATATGGCAAGTTGTGCAGTTTGCGGTAAAAAAACTCAATATGGAAATCAACTTAGTATTACACGTTCTCATATAAGCAAGAGAACTTCACGTACTGTAAAACCTAACTTAAGAAGAGTAAAAGTTGAAGATAATGGAAACTTTAAAAGAATCTATGTATGTGCTAAATGTTTAAAAAATGGTAAAGTTAAAAGAGCATAGTTTTCATATATATAAAAGGATAGAAGCAAGATATTGAGTAAATCAATATTTTTCTTCTATCCTTTTTATTTATTCTTTAATTCCAAATATAAATTTCACAAATCCACGTAAAAATTTTGGAACCTTTTTTACAACAATCGTCATATGTAACCCTCCTTATTTTTCTATTTAACATACAAGCCAGCTTATTCCTATGCTAGCTAAAGCAACTCCTATTAAAAAAAGCCACCCTGCTACTGGAAGTAATAAAACTAATAAAATTCCAATTCCCAACCCTATACAACATACGCCAAATGTCTTTTTCAAAATTTTCAATTTTATTACCTCCCCTTCTCTTATTACATTATATTTTGTAACTTTTTTATTTGTTCCTTTTTATGTATAACAAATATATTGACATCTATAGTTTTGAATTTTATAATTAAAATAAAATTTTAGAAAGGTATTAATAATATGAAGAAAAAAGATATAGAAATTTTTATAAAAAATTTAAAAGACGCATATCCAGATGCAACTTGTAGTTTAGATTTTTCAACTCCTTTTGAATTGGTAGTGGCTGTTGCCCTTTCTGCTCAATGCACTGATGATAGAGTTAATAAAGTAACCCCTGCACTTTTCAAAAGATGTCCTACTATAAAGGATTATGCTGAAATTGATTTAAATGAATTAGAAAATCTTATTCATTCTTGTGGTTTCTACAAAAATAAGGCAAAAAACATTAAATTATGTGCTAAACAAGTACTGGATAACTTTGATGGTGAAGTTCCTTCAAATATGGAAGATTTAATAACTCTTGCAGGAATAGGAAGGAAAAGTGCTAATGTTATAAGATTAGAAGTATTTGGCATTGCAACAGGAATTGCTGTCGACACTCATGCTAAAAGAATATCAAACTTACTTGGTCTATCAAAAGAAAAAGATCCTTTAAAAATTGAACAAGATTTAATTAAGTTTTTCCCTAAAAAATATTTAAAAGATATTAATCACTTATTTGTTTGGCACGGTAGAAATTGCTGTATTGCTAGGAAGCCTCAATGTCAGTCCTGCCCTGTTAAACAATTTTGTAATTCTTACAAAAAATAGGTTATCTATTTTGTTATTTTTTATTGACAAATTTTTTATAAAGATATATATTTTGTTTATGAGAATTTTTAGGAGGTTGTTTTATGATAAAAAGATATTTAAAATCATTAATTGTACTAATTATGATGTTTGTATTGACTTTTTCATACGCTTATGTTTTTGCTGAAGAATCAGAACAAGTAAACCCCGAATCAAATCCAGAAATAAATTCTGATTACGTTGAAGGTGAATCTGAAACTGAAAATGAAACAATGCCTATAGCTAATGAAGAAGAAAATGTATCATCTGAAGGTAATGAACAAACCACTACAGAAGATACTGAACAAGCATTAACACCAGAAGAAAATGCTGGAAACGCTGAAAATCTTGAGAATATCGATGAAGAAACTTCTACAGACACTTCTAACTTAAAATCTTCAGATATTTATCTAACAGGTGATGAAATTATTATAGATTATCCAATAGATGGTAACCTATATGTAATAGCTAATAAAGTTAATATTAAAGCTGAAGTTGGCGGAGATGCCTTTATTATAACCAAAGAACTTAATATTGAACAACAAGGTTATATATTTAGCAACTTATTTGTTGTTGCAGATAATGTTAATATAGATAGTGTTATTTATGACATGTATGCAGTTGCTAAAAATATAAATATAACTTCTAACGGTTCTGTATACAGAGATGCTAGAATAATAGCTTCTAAAGATATATCTATTTTAGGAAATATTGGAAGAAATGCCTTTATTGGAGGAAGCTCAAAACTATCACTTACAGATGGATCTTCAGAAGGTTCTATAAACGGTAATTTGACTTATTCTACTTCTCAAAATCTTCCAGAAGAAGATTTACGTGCTTATGTTAGTGGAGATATAAGTACTAGAAGAATTTCTCCAAACCCTATGGAAACTGGTAGCACTCTACTTACTCATTTAAAATCTTTGGCTAACAAATTATTTTTGATAGCAATTGTTTGGTTAATATGTCTTTGGTTAGCACCTAAATATTTAAAAAATAGTGGGAAATCATTTATTAATAAACCTGTATCCTCAGTTCTATTAGGTTTATTAGTCATCGTACTTACACCAGTAATTGCAATCATATTGTTAGTATCTAAAATAGCTTTAATAGCATCTTTATTACTATTTGCTTTGTTCGGATTGCTATTGGTAGTAGGATCTTCACTATTTTCAATTACACTTGGTAATTTAATTAGTGATAAAATAAAGAAAGATTCTAATATAATTAATTTAGTAATGGCTCTTGCTGTTGGTATAGTTGTTTACCTTATTAATTTAATACCGGTATTCGGAACAATAGTATCTGTGATAATGGTTATATTAGGTATAGGTTCTATGATTTCTTATTTGGTCAATAACAGAAACCAAACAACTAATGTATAAATTATAATTTTGCTTATTTATACAAAAAGAAACCAGCTTACAAAAGTTGGTTTCTTTTAATTTTTTAATTCTTCTATAATAACCTTATAATCTTTTGCTAATAATATTGCTGTTCCTGCAACTAATATATTTGCACCTGCTTCTTTAACTTTAGGAGCAGTATTTAAATTCACTCCCCCATCAACTTCTATTTCTACTTCAATTTTTTTATCGGTTATATATTTTTTTAATGTTTTTATTTTGTTGACCATATCAATTAATAATGTTTGTCCACCCTTTCCGGGTTCTACTGTCATAATTAAACATAAATGAATATATGGCAAAAATTCATATATTTCCTCGATATTTGTATTTGGTTTAATAGATATTCCTACTCTGCAATGATGTTCTTTTATTAAATTTATCATTTGCATTACTTCTTTTTTATCTTTACAGGCTTCATAATGAAATGTTATTATATTAGGTTCAACCGAAGCAAATTCATCAATTGCTTTCTCTACATCTTCTACCATTAAATGAACGTCCATAGGCAAATTAGATATACGCTTAATATATGAAGAATATTTAAGCATTTTGTCATAAGTATTTTTTTCTACGAACTTTCCATCCATTACATCTATATGGAAATAATCTGTTTTTGAAGCTTCTAGTCCTAGTATTACTTCTGCTTCTTCTCCTTCTTTCATTGAAAGTATTGACGTTGAAATTTCTACCACTTTTTTTCCTCTCTTTCTTTTAATTCATTATATATTTTACAAAATCTTTCATATCTCCCTGAATCCACTCTACCTTCTTGCACAGCTTTTTTAATACCGCAATTAACTTCTTTTATATGTGTGCATCCAACAAATTCACAATTTTCTGCTAAACTCTTAAACTCTACAAAATATTTAAATAATTCCTTTGATTCTATTTCATTAATATTAAAAGTTGAAAATCCAGGTGTATCTGCAATATAAGTATCTTTATTTATCTCATATAATCTCGTAGCTGTTGTAGTATTCTTTCCTCTTTTATTTCTATTACTTATTTCTCCTTCTTCTGTTATTTTTTTGCTAAAAATTGCGTTGATTAAAGTTGACTTTCCTACTCCAGAATTTCCTGCAAAGGCATTTATATTTCCATATAACGCCTCTTGTAACTTATCAATTTGTAATCTATTTCTAGCATCTGTTTCTATTACTTTATACCCTATTTTTTTATATACTTCTTTTATCTGTTTAAACTGTTCCTTTTTATCTAAATCTGTTTTATTTAATACTATCACAGCATTTATTCCTAGGTACTGTGCAAATGCAAGTTGCTTGTCTAACATTAATAAATCTGGTTTAGGATTTTTACTAGATACTACAAATACTAGTTGAGTCAAATTGCTAATTTTAGGTCTTCTTATATATACACTTCTTTCATAAATTTTATCTATTACTGCTTCTTTTTCATTCTCATCTGTAATTGAAAATTCAACTCTATCTCCTACTACTGGCGATATATCTTCTTTTTTTAATTTTCCTCTAGCATAGCATGAATATACTTGTTTAAACTCTTCATCTTTTACATGATATAAATTCGATTTGTTTTCAATTATTATCCCTTGCACTTTTTCTCCTTTTTCTTTTATAATTGGCGATAAAAGTGGCTTTGGCATTTGACTATAATGCCTCTCGCCACTTTTATTTTTAATTAATTTTATCCACTAACTAAAAATCTACACTTTTTGCTGTACTGAAGTTTACTGATTTTGTCGATGTATTTCTAGTTCCAGACTTATCAGTTGCTGTTAGCGTTAATGTAACAGAACCTTTTCCAGTTATTGTTCCTGTAAAGTTTTCGGTATTTTTATCAATTCCAGTTCTCTCAAGTAATGTAGAACCTTTATCATCTTTTATTACAATTGTAACCTCTTTTGAAACTTTATTTGCTTCTTCTGAATCGTTTTCTTCTGATGTCTGTGTACTATATCCACCTGTTAAAGCTTTTACATTTACTGATACATCTATTGTTTTAGCTTCTTCAAATTCATTTACTGTAATTGTTACTTGAGTTCCCTTGTCTACTGTCTTTCCTGCATCTACACTTTGTTTTATTACCTTTCCATTTTCTTTAGAACTATCTTCTGCTGTTGTTACAGATACTGATAATCCTGCTGCTTCTAAGGCTTGTGTTGCTTCTGCTTGAGTTTTTCCTACTACATTAGGTACTGTTGCTTGTTCAACTCCTGTACTTACATGGATTTTTACAGTATCACCTGCATCTACCTCTGTATCTGGTGGAGTCTCTTGACTTATTACTTTTCCCTCATCAACCTTTTTACTACTTTCTTCTATTACTTCTGCTTTTAATTTTGCAACTTCAATAGCTTTAATTGCTTCTTCTTCTGTCATTCCCTCAACATTAGGTACTTTAGTTTTCTCTGTTCCCAAACTAATTACAACTTTTACTTCTGCACCTTTTTTAACATTATGATATTTTTCTGAATAAGAAGGATCTTGTGAAATTATGTGATCTTTTTCTACATCTTTGTTGTACTCTTCTTTATCAACCTTATATTTCAATCCTGCCTCTTCTATCTTAGCCTGAGCCTCTTGTTTTTCTAATCCAACAACATTTGGCATTTCTACCTCTGGTGGATTAGTAATATGTAAAACTCCTAAAGTTCCTCCTAGGGCAAGAACAAATAGTAATATACATCCGATAAATATACTTAATTTTTTATGGTTTTGTATAAATCCCTTTAATCCTTTTTGTTTTTGTTTTGGTTTTTCCTGAACTTTTTTACGACCTGCTCTATCCAATTCATCAGTATCTATAACTTGAGTTTTTGCAGTTTTATCATATTCCAATTCTTCTACAAAATCTCCATCTGGATCTTTTAAACATTCTTCTAAATCTTCTAACATCTCTGTGCTGGATTGATAACGTAATTCAGATTCCTTTTTTAAAGCTTTCATAATTATTTGATTAAGAGCATCTGGTACATTTGAATTAATTTCATTTGGAGCTTCTGGCTCTTCCTGCATGTGTTTTAAAGCTACTGACACTGGTGTATCTGCATCAAAAGGAACTTTTCCTGTAACCATTTCATATAATACAACACCTAAAGAATACAAATCTGATTTTGCATCTGTTATTCCTCCTCTAGCATGTTCAGGTGAAAAATAATGTACTGATCCAATAGTTGTTCCAAATGCTGTAATTGTTGAATTTGATACTGCTTTAGCTATACCAAAATCTGTAACTTTAGCTATACCATCTTCAGTTATAATAATGTTGTGAGGTTTAATGTCTCTATGTATTATATTATTTCTATGCGCCATTTCTAATGCTGATGCAATTTGAATCGCTACATTAACAGACCATTTCCATGGTAAAGGTCCTTGTTCTTCTATTATTATTTCTTTTAGTGTCTTACCTTTTACTAATTCCATTACGATAAAATACAAATTTTTATCTACCCCAACATCATATATAGAAACAATATTAGAATGTGATAGTCTAGCAGCCGACTGTGCTTCTGCTTCAAATCTTTTTATAAACTCTTCGTCTGTTGTAAATTCATCTCTTAAAATCTTAACAGCAACAAATCTCTTTAAAATCTTGTCTTTTGCTTTATAGACTGTTGCCATTCCTCCATTCCCTATTTTTTCAATAATTTCATATCGGTTTCCTAATAGTTTCCCCTCTAAACTCATATGATTCCTCTCCTTAAATATGTTTAATATAATTTAAGTTTGCTTTACGTTATATATTTTTTATAACTACTACAGTGATGTTATCAACTCCTCCATTCTTGTTTGCTTTTTCAACAAGTTCTTTTGGAGCCCATTCAATATCTTTCTTTACTTCTTGATAAATATCTTCTTGGCTTACCATATTTGTTAAACCATCAGAAGCCATTACTAAAATGTCTTCTTTCAAAAATCCTTTTACCATAACATCTGGTTCTATAAACGCATTACATCCTAATGCTTTCATTAACATATTTTTTTGTGGATGGTGAATTGCTTCTTCTTGTGTAATAGTACCATCTTTTACTAATTTTTGTACATAACTATGATCTTGTGTCAACTTTCTGGTAAATTGTTTTCTGATACGGTATATGCGGCTATCCCCTATATGTCCAATATACACTTTATTATTATGTATTAAACATATTTCTAAAGTAGTACCCATTCCTTCTAATTCTTTAATTTCTTTAGATTTTTCATATACTACCATATTTGCATATTCCATGCTACTACCTAAAAGTTGTATAATACTATCTCTATCTTTTGATGTCTGCTCAAAATTATTCTCTATATAACTTTTAGCTGTTTTTATTGCAAGTTTACTAGCAATTTCTCCGCCATTATATCCGCCCATTCCATCTGCTAACATAAATAGTTGTATTTTATCTAAAGAATCGGAAATATAATAAGAATCTTGATTTGAATCTCTTACTTTACCTACATCTGATTTCGCATATGCCTTTATCATTTTTTCACCTCTTTTCCCATGCTGATATTATTTATATTTTTTATATCACATATTCATGTTTTTTTCAATCTTTTTAACATTTTTAATTAAATTGATTTGTCTACCTTCCTATAAATCTTTATGTTGTAAAATCTATTAATTTTTAGTATAATACAGTTGTTGGAGGTTAAAATGAATAACAAATATAATAAAAAACTTGAATATAATAAAATCTTAGAAAGTTTATCCACATTTTGTGATACAACTGTGGGTAAAACTCTCGCTCTAAATCTCACACCAAGTAATGATACAAAAGTAGTTCAAAATTTATTACTTGAAACTGATGAAGCAGTCAATTTAACTTATAGAGCATCTACACCATCTTTCTATGATTTTGAAAATATAAATAAATTTATAAAAATTATAGAGGCAGAAGGAATTCTATCTATTAAAGCTCTTCTTGAACTTAATAAGATTTTTAGCTTAGCAAATAGTCTAAAAAAATATTTTAACCAAGATTTCTTAAACAAAGAAGAAAATCCTTTTCCTCTATTATCTAATCTATTTGAAAAACTATATACAAATTCTAGTGTAACCGAAAAAATCTCTAGTATACTTCTAGATGAAAATACAATTGATGATAGAGCTTCAAATACTCTTAATTCCATTCGCCAAAGACAAAGAAAATTAGAGCAACAAATAAAAAATACTTTAAACGGATTTATCCATAAACCATCCTATTCTAAATACATTCAAGAAAATATAATTACTATTAGAAACGATAGGTTTGTTGTTCCAATTAAAGAAGAATATCGTTCTCAAATTAAAGGATTTGTACATGATATTTCGAATGCAGGTTCAACTGTATTCATCGAACCTACAATTATTTTTGATTTAAATAATGAACTTAATAACTTAAAAATTGAAGAAGAAATTGAAATAGAAAAAATTTTAAAAGAACTAAGTAAGCTATTCTACCCCTATAAAGATGAATTAATTTTAGACACTGAACTAATAGGCAAACTAGATTTTATCTTTGCCAAAGCAAAGTATTCAAAAAATATTAAGGGTATCACTCCTAAAATAAATAATAAAAAAGAAATAAATTTAATAAAAGCCAGACATCCTTTAATAGACTCAAAAAGCGTCATCCCTATTTCAGTTAGCTTAGGAAAAAACTTTAAAAGTTTGGTTATAACAGGTCCAAATACAGGAGGTAAAACTGTCAGCTTAAAAACTATTGGTCTTCTTGAGTTAATGGCTTGTAGCGGATTAAACATCCCAGCTGATGAAAATTCTAGTATTTATGTATTTGATCAAATTTTTGCAGATATAGGTGATAATCAAAGCATAGTTGATTCACTAAGTACATTCTCTTCTCATATACTAAATATTGTCGATATAGTAAATTCAGCAACTAGCCACTCTTTAGTATTAGTTGATGAGCTTGGTTCTGGTACAGACCCTTTAGAAGGGGCAAACTTAGCAATAAGTATATTAGAATATCTATATAAAAATAACTCTCTTGTTGTTGCAACTACTCACTATCAAGAACTTAAAAATTATGCATTATCACATGATGGTTTTGAAAATGCATGTGTAGAATTTGATTTATCTACCCTTAGTCCTACTTATAATTTACTTATTGGTATTCCTGGTAAAAGTAATGCTTTTGAAATAAGTCAAAAACTAGGATTACCAAAAAAGATTATTGAGCGTGCTAAAAACTTAATGTCTTCTGATGATATCCATATTGAAGAATTATTAAAAAATATCTATGACAATAAAATTAAAATTGAAAAAGATAAATTAGAAGCTGAAGAAAACTCAAAAAGAATAGAAGAATTAAGATTACATCTTGAAAAAGATTCCTTTGCCCTACAAGAAAAAGAAAGTGAAATTATTAACAAAGCAAAAGTTAAAGCTAGGAATTTACTTCTTGATACCAAAGAAGAAGTTGATGATATTATAAGACAAGCAAATAGTGCTTCTTCAAAAGATTTAAATTCTTTGCGTAATGATTTAAATAAAAATATAAAAAGTTTAAGTACCTCTGGAAAAAATATTACTAAAAAATCCAATACTTACAATAAACTTTTAAAATCTGATATTCATCAAGGATTAGAGGTTTTTGTTAATACCGTGGGAAAACCTGGAATTATAATTTCAAATGTATCAAAAGATAATGAGGTACAAGTTCAAATAGGTATTATAAAAATGAATGTATCAGTTGAGTCTCTTAGCTTAACAGAACATCATACTTCGAAAAATCAAAAAAGTTCTGTTAGTTATGCTAATCCTTCTAAAATTCAATCTGTATCAACAGAACTAAATATTATAGGAATGAACGTTGAAGAAGCTCTACCCATTGTAGATAAATTTTTAGATGATGCAACAATTGCAAAATTACAAACAGTAAGAATTGTTCATGGTAAAGGAACTGGTAAACTTCGCTCTGGAATTCATAAGTTTTTAAAGAAGAATGCGCATGTTGAAAGTTATCGTTTAGGAACTTTTGGTGAAGGTGAGGCTGGTGTAACTGTTGTAGAACTAAAATAAGCTATTGAAGTGAACTTTTTGGGTTTACTTCAATAGCTCATTTTGTTTTTGCTTTCATATTTTTTATGATTTAAACATATTTTTCGACTCTAACAACACTTCTTCCGCTTCTTGTTGTTCCTGTTATTTCCTTTACTATAAATCTTCCCTTCCCTCTAATCGTCAAAATATCTTCTAATTTTAGTTGTTTTGAAACTTTAGTTTCATTTTGTCCATTAATAAATACTCTTTCTTGTTTGATTATCTGAACAGCTTTACTTCTAGAAGTCCTTGCCAAATCAGAAACAACTGTATCTAATCTTAACGAGGGAACTATTATTTTTACATCTTCAACTCTAATTTCTTGTTTTCTTAATTTATCTATTGAATTAACAGATATCTTACTATTTTGAAACCTTGTAAGAGATGGCAACTCGTTTGATAATATTGTTGCGAAATCATTTACCACAATTATATCTGCACCATTAGGAGATACAATTATATCTCCCACCTTTTCTCTTTTTAACCCTAATTTTATAATTCCCCCTAAATAATTTCTATGTGAATATTTTCCTTTATCTTCTTCTGATAATTCAACTCTAACAATTTTGGCTAATTCGTTACATTGATTTTCTATAACTACTTCTTCTTCATTTTCAGGATATATTACTAACATTTTTCTTTCTGCTTCTTCATATCCTCCATATAAAATATAATTAGTTATGTTATTTTTCTTTAAATATGATCTTACTAAAGATAGTTGATACATATCTAAAAAATCTGTAGAATCAATCTTATTTGTAATTCTAGACATTCTGATTTTATCTTCTACTTGTGCCAAACACAATTTATCCTCTGGTCTTTCCATACATCCTCCTCACTCTATAAATTAACTATGTACTTCTATTTTTTGCAATATGACATCAACTATTGTATCTTCATCTTGTCCATATTCTTTTTCCAATTCTTCTACACTTCCATGTTGAATAAATTTATCTGGATAAGCAAATACATCTATATTAATATTCTCTAATTTTTCGTCAATTATTAATTCTTTAATTGTTGTTCCTAGTCCGTTTATTTTAGTACCATCTTCCATTGTTACTACTTTTCCTGTTTTCTTTATCGATTCTAAGATTGTTTCTTTGTCTAAAGGCTTTAAAAATCTTGCATTTATAACCTCTGCTTCTATTTTATATTTATCTTTTAAAATTTCTGATATTTTTATAGCCTTTGAAACAGTCTTACCTATTCCAATTATTGTTATATCTTTACCTTTTATGATTTTCTCTGCTTTTCCAAGCTTGATTTCATTTTTTTGTTCGAATTTTTTATTAGAATTCCATAATTCTGAATCTTCGCCTCCACGTGGATATCTTATTACAACAGGTTTTTTTAACTCAATTGCAAATTCCATCATCTTTTTAAGCTCATCAAAATTTTTAGGTGCCATAACAATTAAATTAGGAATCAATCTGAAGAAAGCTAAATCTAAAGTTCCTTGATGCGTTTCTCCATCAGCACCAACTATTCCTGCCCTATCAACACACATAATAACTGGTAATTCTTGTGTAGCTATATCATGTATAACCTGGTCATATCCTCTTTGATAAAAAGAAGAATAAATTGATACAAAAGGTATAATCCCCTCTTTTGCCATTCCTGCTGCTAAACATAATGCATGTTGTTCTGCAATTCCTACATCAAAAAATCTATTAGGAAACTTTTCTTGAAATTTTCGCATTCCCGTTCCATCTTTCATTGCTGCAGTTATAGCTACAATCTTATCATTATGCTTAGCAAGTTCTACAAGTTTATCTCCAAATATCTTTGAGTAATCTGGAGACTTAGCTTTTTTGGCCTTTCCATCTTTAATATTAAAAGGTGCTGTTGCATGGTATTTGTCAGGATTTTTTTCAGCTATCTCGTATCCTTTCCCTTTTTTTGTTAATACATGAATTAAAACTGGTCCCTTTACTTTGTTACTCAATCTTAATATATTTTCTAGTTCTTGTATATTATGCCCATCAACAGGCCCTAAATAGCAAAATCCAATATCTTCAAAAAACATTTTAGGTATAATAAGTTGCTTTATTGCAAGTTTGACTTTTTGACACACTTTCACCAGTGGCCTTCCTACAATTGGCACTCTTAATAAAATTTTTTTCAAAGAAATACTTGACTTTTTGTATAATTTCTTCGTTCTCAATTTACTTAAAAATTTATTTATTCCCCCACTATTTTTTGATATACTCATCTCATTATCATTTAAAATTACTGTTATATTAGATTGACTAGCTCCCGCATCATTCAGTGCTTCTAATGCCATTCCTCCTGTTAGTGCTCCATCTCCAATAACAGCAATAACAGCATCTTTTTCGCCTTTTATTTCTTTTGCTCTTGCCATTCCAAGAGCTGCTGAAATTGATGTACTACTATGTCCTGTGTTAAAACAATCTGTTTCTGATTCTTTTGTTTTTGGAAATCCTGCTATGCATCCGAATTTTCTTAAATTCTTTAATTCTTCTTTTCTTCCAGTCAAAATTTTATGCACATAAGATTGATGTCCAACATCCCATATAATCTTATCTTTAGGCACATTATATATACTGTGAATAGCTATTGTTAATTCTACCACACCTAAATTTGAAGCTAAATGACCTCCATTTTTTGAAACTACGTCTAAAATATATTCTCTGATTTCTTTTGCTAATATTTCTTTTTCATTTAATTCTAGTTTTTTTAAATCGCTAGGATTATTTATTTTTTCTAACATCCTCTATCCCCTTGCTTATTTGTTCCATTTCCTTTTCTTCTTTTTTGCCTCTTAGGTGTTTATTATAAATATCATTTGTAACAACTATTACTATTATTAAAAATATTACACTTACAATTTGTATCGGTATTACTTTATTTGAAAATAGATATACTGAATATCCATAAATAGATACCAATGATACTCCTATCGGTACAAATATTCTTTTTCTATTATAAATCAAATATAATACGCTTAAAATATCTCCTATATATAAATATCTATCATGCATATGAGGTAAGAAAAATGTAGATATAAGTATTGTCCATAAAGAAAAATCTATTATAGTTTCTTTATTAAATCTTATTTTTTTATAAAATACTATGCAAGCCATAACTGCAAAAATTGCTATAGTAAACCAAATTCCAAATGTTGTTATATTTTTATCTGGACACATTACATATCCATTTGAATTTTCTTCTATTGGAAATATTAGATTCCAAACTCCTGGAAAATTCATACTTAAGTATTGTGCTCCTTGGTTTAGTTGTCCCTTATAAATGCCTAAGCAATTTGCTAATGATTTTCCCATCAATAGTGCAGGTAAGCATAATATATAATACATTAATGGTATAAATAAAAAATCATAAATTTTCATTTTTCTTTCGTTAATGTATATTAAAATATATAATGGTAATATCAATGCAAATTGTAACTTAAATGCAAAAGATATTCCTAACAAAATAAATGCTCTAATATATTTTTTTTCTAATAGACATACAATTGACATTAGTATAAATGCTGTATATATTGAATCAGCTTGACCCCAACAAGCTGAGTTTAAAATTACAGTTGGTAAAAATAATACTGCTGCGTAAATCAATAACTCTACTATTTCTCTTTCCTTGTCTTTACTTGTTTTCATAGTTATATTAACTATTTTCATTGCTGCTAAAGCACAAATAAAATCAAATACTATTGAAAATATTTTTACTGATGTTAAAGCTTTAACATTTAAATATGTTAAAAGCGCTAATACTGTAATATATGGAGGATTATAATTTCCTATACTTCTATCAAGAGCATATATTCCTCCATATCGTTTTAGTTCATCAAACCATTGTTGTATAGCTCCACTAAAATCTGCTGAAACAAAATACATTAATGGTTTTCTTACCAAAACTGCAATAACTGTTATTATGAAAAAACAAATTAGATATTTTTGCGAGTATAAAAAATCCCATATTTTTTTACTTATATATTTTTTCTTTTTATTTTTTTTCTCTTTATTATCTTTTTCTTCTTTTTGTTTCATTTTTTATACCTCCATGGATATCATTGTACCATATTTATTTTTATTTTTCTACTTTTTTATATAATTAGGGTTGTTTTTTTTTATATTTTTATGTTACAATATATGTGGAAAAGAATTTTTTTCGACATATAGATTTTAATCAAATTTTATAGATAAAAAAGGGAGTTATTTATATGAAAAAGATAGCATTATCTAAAGCTTTTATAGCTATATTTACAATTTTAATTTTATTTGCAAATCTTTCTTTTGCAGCCTATTCAGATGTTCAAATGACAGTAGAATCAGAACCAGAATGTAGAATATATATAACAGATAATTCTTATTTTGAAAAGAAATTAATTTCAAAAGATTTAGAAAACAAAGAAGTAACAATTCAATTATCTGTAGTTAATAATGAAATACCAGATAAACCAACTGGGGAATTAGTTATAGTTCTAGATAACTCACTTAGTATGACTGAAAAGACTCCTCAAGGTGTACAAAGACTTGAAGCAATACATTCAGCTGCTAAAAAATTAATAACTAGTTTCTTAACAAACAATAATCAATTAAAAATTGGTATTGTGAGATTTTCAACTAATGATGAAAATGATGGTACAATCGAAGATGCTGCTAAAGTTTCAGATTTATCTAATGATTCTTCTGCTTTATCTGCTGCTATCGATACAATACCTCATGATGGTGATGCAACAGATTTAGATGCTGGTTTAACTTTAGGTAATCAATTATTTTCTGGAGACACAAAGCAAAAATACATGTTAGTATTAACAGATGGTGTCCCTAATGTTGCTATAGGTTATGATGGTATGATTTTCTCTCAAGATGCAACAGATAAAACAGTAGCAAAATTAAAGTCAATTGAAAATTCTGGAATTAAATTATTTACAATGCTTACAGGAATTGATGAGGAATCAGCATATCCTTATCCAGGTTGTCCAAGAACTTATGCACAAATAATACAACAAACTTTTGGAACTCAAGAAAATCCAACAGCTGGTAAATTCTATTACATAACAGATGATCAAATTGAAAAAACTATTACTGAAACTATTTCTGAAGATTTAGCTCCAATATATAAAACATTAACAAATATAAAAGTAGTAGATTACTTCCCTCAATATATAATAGACAATTTTGATTTTTCTTATGTGACAGAAGCAACACATGGAGAAATATCAGCACAAGTAGATACATCAAACAATAGTATAACTTGGACTATACCAAAATTAGAAGCTGGTGAAACAGCTACAGTTCAATATAAATTAAAATTGAAAGAAGGCTTCGATCCAGAAATACTTGATGAATTATTAAATACTAATGATCATGTGGATTTAACTTATGATGACTTTGATGGAAAACCAACAGAAAAATCTTCAGATATTTCACCTCAGTTAAAGTTAACTGAACCTGCAACACCTGCTCCAATAACACCTGAGCCAGTAGCTCCTTCAATACCAAAAACAGAATCTCCTATTATCTTACCTAAAGCAGGTAAAGTAATAACTACACTAGCTCTAATAACTGTAAGTGGTATAAGTTTATTCTCACTAATTAAGTATATAAAATATAAAGATATAAAATAAGTTATTTTGTCAAATATCTTAATATATATAAGAGACCTCATTAGTTAAGGTCTCTTTTTGTATTGAAAAAACTTATCTTAATTTTTATTTCAATCTCAATTTATTTTCAATTTCTAAAAGTCTATTATATTTACTTACTCTATCTGTCCTACATGGTGCTCCTGTTTTTATTTGTCCACTATTAACTGCTACTGAAATGTCTGCAATTGTTGTATCTGAAGTTTCACCTGATCTATGTGAAATTATAGTAGAATATCCTTTTTCTTTTGCTAAAGATATTGTATCTAATGTTTCAGTTAACGTTCCTATTTGATTAGGTTTAATAAGTATTGAATTAGCAACATTTGATTCTATTCCTATTGTCAATCTTTTTTTATTAGTTACAAATAAATCATCCCCAACTAACTGGACTTTATCTCCTATTGATGTCGTTAATTCCTTCCAACTATCCCAATCTTCTTCAGCTAATCCATCTTCAACAGAAAATATTGGATATTTATCGCACAAATCTATTATATATTCTATCATTTCTTCTTTAGTTTTCAATTCATCGGTTTTCCAGAAATAATATCCATCTTTATTTATTTTTCTTGCTTCATCAAACATTTCTGTGCTTGCGATATCCAAAGCTAACATTATTTCTTCTTTAGGCTTATATCCTGCTAATTTAATCGCTTCTAATATCATATCTAATGCCATTTCATCATTTTTTAAATTAGGTGCAAATCCGTCCTTCGTCCCCTACTCCTACACTATATCCTTTATCTTTTAATACTTTTTTTAATGCGTGGTATATTTCTGATCCTCTGCGTAATCGTTCTGAAAATGTAATTGAACCTATTGGAACTATCATAAATTCTTGAACATTTATATTGTTATCCGAATGTTTTCCTCCATTTAAAATGTTCATCATAGGAATTGGTAAAGTCTGAGCTTGAAGTCCTCCTAGATATTCATACAATTCCATCCCAAGAGATTTACTAGCAGCTCTAGCTACTGCTAAAGAAACGCCTAATATAGCATTAGCTCCTAAGTTTGATTTATTAGGAGTATTATCTAATTCTATCATAATATCATCTATCTTCTTTTGATTATATACATTTTCTCCTATTAACTTTTTAGATATTTTTTTTTGGATATTTTCAACTGCTTTAGTTACTCCTTTCCCTCCAAATCTTGCTTTTTCTCCATCTCTTAACTCAACTGCTTCAAAGCTACCTGTAGATGCTCCTGATGGTACTTTACTACATCCTTCTGTACCGTTTTCCAAGGTCACAATAGCTTCCACTGTAGGATTTCCTCTTGAATCTAATATTTCTAAAGCATCAACTTTTTTTATTTTTAGTTTTCTCTTCATTTTACACATTCCTCTCTTTTATCATTCATTTATTAAATTATTAACAAAAAAATAATAAAATATACAAAATTAGTATATTCATTATAATATATTTATGATATAATGTAATTATAATTTTAAATACAATATTTTATATTAAATAAATTTTATACGAGGATATATATATGAGAAAAAATAAAACTTTTTTTATTATATTTTTATATATTTTTTCAATAATTCTTTTACTTGCAGGTTTTTCTTTTGCAGTCTACTCTAATGTAAAAATGTCTGTTGAATCAAACCCTGAAATCAAACTTTATATGAGTGAAGATTCTTATCTTGAAAAAAAATTAGTTTCACAAGATTTAGAAAACAAGCAAGTAACCCTTCAACTATCTGTAAATAACAATGAGAAGCCTACAAAACCAACAGGTGAATTAGTAATTGTTCTTGATAACTCAGACAGTATGACAGAAACTACTTCATCTAATAAAACTAGAACAGAGCTCATTCACGAATCTGCTAAAAATTTAATAAGCTCTTGCTTATCTAATAATGAAAAATTAAAAATTGGAGTTGTAGCATTTTCTACAAATATAAATCCTGAACTTGAAGGAACTATACAAGATGCAAAAATAGTTAGCAATTTAAGCAATGATGCTTCTGCTATAAATACATCTATTGACAATATTCAAAATGATGGACCTGCCACTAACTTATCTGCTGGACTAACTTGTGGAAAAGGACTGTTTTCAGATACTATTAACAACAAATTTATGATTGTTTTAACTGATGGAGTTCCTAATGTAGCTATTGACTATGATGGACATTACTTCTCTGATGATGCAATTACTAAATCTAAGAATGCGTTGTTAGATATAAAAAATTCTGGAATAAAATTATTTACAATGCTTACAGGTATTTCTAACCCTTCTTCATATCCTTATCCAGGCTATTCAAGAACATATGAACAAATAATTACTGAAACTTTTGGAACTCCAGAAAATCCTACAGCAGGTAAATTCTATTACATAACAGATAGTCAAATAGAAAAAACAATAACTGAAGATATTTCTAATGATTTATCTCTTATCTATAGAACTTTAAAAGACCTTGAAATAAAAGACTATTTCCCTGAATATATTATTCAAAATTTTGATCTTAATTTTGAGGCACAACCAACTCATGGTTCAGTATCAAAAGGAATAGTAAAAGATGAAAATAATAAATATAGCATAAGTTGGACAATTCCTGAATTACCGTATGGTGAAACAGCTTATTTAAAAATAATCTTTAAATTAAAAGAAGATTATAGTTCAGAAATTCTAGAAAAACTACTAAATACTAATGAAAATCTTGAGTTAGATTATAATGATTTAGATGGAAACCCTCAAAAAAAATCAACTGTTGATTCTCCTAAATTAAAGTTAGTTGAACCTACTCCTGAACCAACACCAGTACCCACACCGGAGCCTACTCTAGAACCTACGCCGGAACCTACAGCAGAGCCTACTTCTGAACCTGAAACGCCAAAACCTACGGCAGAGCCTACTCCTGAACCTGAAACACCAAAACCTACAGCTACTCCAGTTATAACTCCTGAACCCACTCCTGAACCTACTCCAGTTATAACCCCATTACCAATAATCACGCCTGAACCTACTGTACCTCCTACTTCAACACCTGAACCAATAATACCTAGCAAAGAATCACCAATTGCATTACCTAATACAGGAAAAATATTAGCAATTACAGGAATAATTGGCTTAATTATAGCTTCTGGATTATCATTATATAATTATTTAAAATATAGAAATATTTAATAACTACAAACAATGAGGGTATCCTAAATAGGAACCCTCATTATTTCTAATATAACTACTTTATTGTTCTGATTGTTTATTTGTAATTTCTTCTAAATCTAATAATTCTTGCCATCTCGCATCAACTTCTTTTTGGAATTCTTCTATCATCCACTCATTTCCTGGTTTAAACATGTGTTTAAATCTTTTTTGTGGTTTTAAGAATTCTTCAACTGGAAGTTTATTTTTAGGCTTATATGAAATATGGTATACTCCATCAACAACTTCATATAATGGCCAATAACACGTTTCAACAGCTAATTTATTTATTTGCATTAAATCTTCTGTTGCATATCCCCATCCTCTTGGACATGGAGCCATTACATTTAAGAAAGCTGCACCTTTTGTATAAATAGCTTTTTCTGCTTTCTGATATATATCAGCAAAATTCATATATCCTAATGTTTGTGCAACATAAGGTATGTGATGTCCTACCATAACTTTTGTTAAATCTTTTCTTACTTGCATTTTTCCTGGAATTACACTTCCTGCTGGAGATGTTGTTGTGTCGGCAAACCTTGGTGTTGCTGAAGAACGTTGAATACCTGTATTCATATATGCACCATTGTCATAGCAAACATATACCATATCATGTCCACGTTCCATAGCTCCTGATAAACTTTGTAAGCCTATATCATAAGTTCCTCCATCTCCACCAAAAGCTATAAATTTAGTATCTCCTTCTGTAGGTAATTTTCCTTGTTTTTTCATTGCATTATATGCAGCTTCTGCTCCTGCTAAGGTTGCTCCTGCACATTCAAATGCTGTATGAATAAATGAATCTGTCCATGCTGTATATGGATATATAAATGTTGAAACTTCCATACATCCTGTAGCATTTGCTATAACTGCATGGTCTTCTGGTTTTAACGCTCTTAAAATCATTCTTGCAACTGGTGGTGCTCCACATCCAGCACACATTCTATGTCCAGCTGTAAATCTTGAAGGTTTAGTTGCCATTACTTCTTTTAAATTGTACGCCATATTATTCACCCTCCCTTCTTAATCCTAAGTAACGATAAGGATTAGTAGCTTTTCCTTCTTTTGCTATTTCTGCTAAGTCTTTATATACTTTTTCGATGTCAGACTCCTTTGTATCTCTTCCACCTATTCCATATATATAATTTACCATAGGTACTGTTTTATTATTTACATACATTGCAGATGTAACATCTTCAAAAACTGCTCCACCAGCTGCATTTAGAGAATCAGATTTATCTAAAACTGCAACTGCTTTTAAGTGACTTAGACTTTGAGCAATTTCTTCAGCTGGAAATGGTCTATACATACGTATTTTAAGAAGTCCAGCTTTTATTCCTTGTTCTCTTAATTTATTTACTACAGCTTTTGTTGTACCTGCTGTTGAGTTCATACAAACTATTGCTAATTCAGCATCATCTAATTTATATTCTTCGAAGAAACTATATTTTCTTCCTGTCAATTCTTCAAATTGTTTTGAAACATCTGCTATAACTTTTTTAGCATTTTTCATTGCTTCTCCTTGTTGAGCTTTATGTTCAAATAAAAATCCTTGTAAATCTAATGGACCAACTGCTATTGGTTCTTCTCTATTTAATAAATAATGTTCTGGATGATATTCACCAACAAATTCTTTAACTTTACTATCTTCTAATAATTCAATATTTTCGATAGCGTGAGATGTTATAAAGCCATCTTGACATATCATTAAAGGTAATTTAACATCTGGATGTTCTGCTATTCTATGAGCCATTAATGTATTATCATAAGCTTCTTGATTACTTTCAGAAAATAACATTATCCATCCAGCATCTCTAACTCCCATTGCATCTGAATGGTCATTGTGTATATTTAGAGGACCTGAAACTGCTCTATTTACTAAATTTAATACA
>CANQPF010000005.1 GCA_947625665.1 uncultured Clostridia bacterium
CAATACATGCGCTCATTGCACTATGTTCACTTTCTACCGCAACAAATTCTGTATCAACTTTTCCATTAGCCACAAATGTTGAAAAATATTGTGGTATTTCTGTTGAAGGTGTAATAGGGAAAGCTGCAACTACATCAGGATTGATTTGTCTCATTGCAACTGCAACTGCTTCATTACCACTTAAACGTTCTCTAATTCCCATCTCTATTCTCCCTCCTCTTTCATTTCAATTGCTCCGAAAGGGCACACTTTGGCACATACTCCACACCCTTTGCAATAATCATAATTGAAGTCTGTTCTCTTTTGTTCTTCATTTACTGGTATAGAATCATCTGGGCATACAGGAAAACAAAGTCCGCATTGAGTACATTTTTCAGGAATCCATACTGGACGAGAACTTCTCCAATCGCCTGTCTTAAATTCTCTTGCATTACCAGCATTATAAATATCTCCACCTGGTGTTAATTTTTCCATCGGTGTTGTATTATTAATCTCTGTCATACCTTCCTTACCTCCTTTAATGCCATTTCTAAGGCTTTCATATTACCTTCTATTACTTCTGGCTTTTTAGCAAATTTGTGTTTAAATGATCCTTCCATATCTGCTAAAAGTGCTGAATCAGACATAATTCCAGCAACCTTTACAATTGCTGCCAACATAGGAGTATTAGGAAAATATCTTCCTAATGCTTCTTCTGAAATTTTTCTAGCATTAATACTGTAAACATTTCCTTGATATCCTTTCAAGTGTTTTCTCAAAGTTTCTGGATCTTTAGTTGTATTAATAACTATAGCTCCTTCTTCTTTAAGCCCTGCTGTTACATCAACACAATCTAATAAGCTATCATCTACCACTACTACATAATCTGGATAATAAATATTGCTATGAACTGTAATAGGTTCATCACTTATTCTGTTATATGCTGTAATAGGCGCTCCCATTCTTTCAGGTCCATATTCTGGAAAACCTTGAATATATTTACCAGTATTAAATGCGGCATCAGCTAATAACAAGGATGCTGTTTTTGCACCTTGTCCACCTCTACCATGCCATCTGATTTCTATTAAGTTACTCATCTTTTTGTAGCCTCCTTTTTTATTTTTGTCTAATTTTCGTCAATCTTTTCATTATTGTCTTCAGTATTATTTTCATCTTTTCTGTCATTTTCTTTTACTTCTTTATGCACAATTGACATTTCTTTTGGGACAATTATATTTTTAGGTTTATTTTCAGTTGTATCTTCTGGTATAGCATCATTTAAATGTTCATATGCCGGAGAAATATCTAGTTCTGTCCCATCTCCGTTAACAACTTCTAATTCTTTTCTTTCATCATTTTCTTCATTCATCCTGTAGCCCCTCCTATTTTCAATTTTTAATTAAATATATCCTATTATATATGAATAAAATATACAAATTAGATTTTCTAGTTTGTTTCTTTAACCGTCCTTTTAGTAATTTTTCCTTTAGTAGGAATAAGGAATAATGCTCCTATTAAAATTGGTAAATAGAAAGTATATATTCTCCAAAATAGTATTGACATATTTAATGTTCCTTCTTTAAATACTGAATTAAATAATATTGAAAAACCACCTTCTGCACCAAGTCCAGAACCTGGTGTCGGTATGAATAGCATTATCAATAGTAAAAATGCTTGTATTGGTATTATTCCCCAGAAACTAACTCCTGAATTTCCGAAAGCTTTGTAAACCATATAAGTTATAGAATAATAAGCCATGCTTTGGATAACAGCTATAATAAACATTGATAATACCATTTTCTTTTCTGACTTTATTATTTGGAATTGCTCTGAAAAATTATCAATACTTTTATTCATTTTTTCTATTCTTTCTTCTTTATGTTTTACTATATGAATTTTTGCAAGAAATTTTATTATTGGTGTTGTTATTGCTATAACAATTTTTTTATTTATTCCCATTAAAATTACTGCAATTATTGCTATTATATTAATCAAAAATCCTAATATCGTCACCCATAGGTAGTTTTGCATTAAATTAAAAAAGAAGCTAAGCTGAAATAATATTACTACAATTGTTGATATTACTAATGCTGACTGATTAATAATAAACTTAATGGCTAAAGCTGAAATAGAGTCACTCGCTCTCTTTCCCGTCTTTGTCAATTCATAAGCTTGCATAGGTTGTCCACCTGATGAGAATGGCGTTATATTGTCAAACAATAAGCCTATCATTCCGACTTTAATAGAATTGGTTAAAGGTTGATCTTTATACATTTTCTTTATAGGAATATGTAAATTTAATGCATTGCAAAACCAATGTATCAATAAACATACTACTCCCCCTGCTACCCATCTATAATCTACTTGCTTTAATAAACTTATTATATTATCAATTCCATCTACATATATCATATATAAAAGCAATCCTATACATATGACAGCTATTATTACTAAATTTATTACTGTTACTTTTTTATTCGCTGGTTTAGCTTCCTCTTGCTTTTCTAGCTCGCTTCTTATATCTTCCATATTATACTCCTATTTTATTCTGCTTCTGGTGCTTCAACAGGACAAACTCCTGCGCAAGTTCCACATGCTATACAAACAGATTCATCTATTTCATATTTTGAATCTCCTTGTGATATACATTGCACTGGACATTGTGCTGCACATGCTCCACATGATATGCATTTATCAGTTATTTTATATGCCATCGTCTTCACCACCTTTCACTTCTTGTTTCTCAAGCTTTTCTAGTCTTTCTAATTCTTCTAGTTCTTCTTCATTATCTATTTCTTCTTGAGTTGGCTCTTCTTTTTCTACATCTTTTATAACTTTAACATCTTTTGCATTATATTTTCTGAATAAATATCCATCTCCATCTTTAATTTTCACTCTAACAATTTCTTTAAGTGTTTCAATAGAATCTATTTCTCCTTCTCCTTCTTCTGTTTCTACAATGGCTCCAACTTTTGGTAATCGTTTCAACTTTTCTTCATATACATCACTTTCATATTTTAAACAACACATTAATCTTCCACAACTGCCTGAAATTTTATATTGATTTAATGAAAGATTTTGTTCTTTTGCCATTTTTATTGAAACTGTTTCAAAATCATTTAAAAAACTACAACAGCATAATTCTCTTCCACATACACCATTTCCACCAATTCTTTTTACTTGATCTCTTACACCTATTTGTCTTAATTCTATTCTTGTCTTATAAATTGCTGCTAAGTCTTTTACTAATTCTCTAAAGTCAATTCTTTCATCTGCTGTAAAATAAAATAACACTTTACTATTGTCAAATTTATATTCAACATCAATTAAATTCATATCTAATTTATGCTCTTTTATCTTTTTGACACAAACTTTAAAGGCATCTTTTTCTATCTTCTTACATTCTTCATAATGTTTGATGTCTTTAGCATTTGCTTTTCTAATTACTTTTTTCAAAGGTGCAACAATTTTATCTTCTTCGACAGTTCTATTATCAATCATTACTGTTCCTAATTCTTCACCTTGAACTGTCTCTACAACAACCTTATCTCCTTTTTTTACTTCAATATTTTCTGGATTAAAAAAATATATCTTTCCTACTTTTTTAAATCTTACTCCTATTATGCTTTTCAATTTACTTCCCTCCATATGTTCCATAACATATTGTCTATACACATATCATAATTTCCATTTTGTTTTAATCTATTTTTAGTATCCTCTACTACCGAAATACAATTTGTATATTGATAATCTGTTTTTGCTTTATTTATTAATAATGTATTAATATACTCTAATATCTTTTGTATTTCTTCCTTTGATTGATATAATTCTTCAGCTTTATTTATGAAATCTATCAATTCTAATTTATCTATTTTTTCTATAAGTGAATTTATGTTTTCGTAAATTTCTCTTTTGTCTTTTAATTCTAATGCCTTAGCTATACTTCCTTGAAACATATCTAACATCGTCTGAGTAACTTCTATTTGATAATTCTCTTTTAAATACATCATCATTTCTTTATCTGATATTGGATTAAAATGTATACTCATACATCTTGATTTTATAGTACTTAAAAAAGCATTTTCATTTGTTCCAATAAGTATAATAGTAACAAATTCAGGGGGCTCTTCTAAAGTTTTTAACAAACAGTTTTGTGCTTCAATTGTCATCTTATCTGCATCATCAATTATATATATTTTATTATTTGATATAATCGGTTTTTCTTGTACTTTTGATTGCATTTCTCTAATTTGATTTATTTTTATTGCATTACCATCAGGTTGAATCAAAGTAAAATCAGGATTGTTGTCTGTATCAAACTCTATGCAGGATTTACAATCATTACAGTATTGATTTTCATTCTTTGTGCATAAAAGAATTTTGCTGAATTCTTTAGCTATTAATTTTTTCCCTATTCCGTCTATTCCCACAAACAAATAGCTGTGTGATGTTTTTTTATTTTTTACTGTATTGATTAATAATTTTTTTACTTTTATATTTCCTACAATATTTTCAAACATCCTATCTCCTACTTTTAATCAATTTTGCCAAATAAGTTTAATGGCCAAATTCTAATTGCTACCGTACTTTCAATTTTCTTTAAAGGAACACATCCAAAAGCTCTACAATCTGTACTATGATTTCTGTTGTCTCCCATTGCAAATACAGTATTTTCTGGAACTATAAAGTCATCAAATCCTATTGTTGCTCCTGCTCCTGAAATATCAGTAACAACTCCTTCTTGTATATAATCTTCCTTCATTTCTTCTCCATTTATAAATACTTTGCCTTCTTTTATTTCTACATGTTCTCCTGGCAATGCTATGACTCTTTTTATATAACTTCTCTTTCCTATTTCAAGAAAATTATTTATAAACCAATCTACTCCATATAAATCTTCATATTGAGCTACTGGATTTTTTAAATCTATTTCAGATGAATTGTATGTTATTTTATCTGGCTCCTCAAAAGTTATAATATCGCCACGCTTTGGCAATGTTTTAGTTGTTCTTCCCCACCTATTCAACCATAACCTTTGGTTAGGTTGTAGTGTTGGAAACATTGACTCTTGTTTTACTATTGTAGGGGTTCCTATATAATATCTAAAAAATACTGCTAAAACAACTGCTATAATTATGCAATATATCCATTCAAACATATCTTTAAAAAATCCCTTTTTTTTATTTTCTTTTTTCTCGTTTGAAGTTCCTTCTTTTTCATTTTCTTTTCTTTCTTCTAAAGTTTCTTCTTCTTTTTTAACATTTTCAACTTTATCTTCTGATTTTTTATTTTCTTCCTTCACAACATATCTCCTTTTTCAATAATAACTTTAGATCTACTCCTAGCAATTATACATCATTTATTTATTTTTTTCAATTACTTTTAGTTGGAATACGTACTACGACTTCTGTCCCTTGTCCTACTACACTTTTTATATCTATACTTCCACCATTTTTGTCTAGAATTTCTTTTGCTATAGATAATCCAAGTCCTGTTCCTCCCATTTCTCTCGTTCTAGCTTTATCAACTCTATAAAATCTCTCAAATATTCTATTCAAATCTTTTTCAGGTATTCCTATTCCATTATCAAATATTTTAATATACGCATCATTATATACGAATCCTACATATATTTTTATTTCTCCACCTTCTTTAGTATATTTTATACTATTTGTTAATATATTCAGTACTACTCTTTCAATATCATATTTATTAGCATATACAGGTGGAACATCAGCTGTAACAAAACAATCTACAGTATGATTTTTCTTTTTTATTTCTATTGCTAATTTGTCTTGGCATTTTTTTACTAAATCCCCTAAATCAAATTGGTCTTTTTGAGTATTTCTACTACTATTATTATCATATCTTGAAAGAGTTAGTAAATCTGTTACCAATCTTGCCATTCTTCTTGCCTCTGTAGCAATTACATTTAAAAATTTCTGTTGAGTTTCTTTATCATAATCTCCTTCTAATAAAGTATCTGCATATCCCATTATTGATGTTATAGGAGTTTTTAATTCATGAGATACATCAGCTACAAATTCTTGTCTAACTTCATCTAATTTAACATGTTCTGTTATATCTTGAACAACTGCTATTACACCATCTGGTCTATCTTCTTCATTTTTAAAAGGTGCAAAAAACACATTTACATATTTATCGTCTACTTGTATTCTTTGTTCTGTTGATGTCCAATTTTCTAAATATATGATTTTTTCCATATTTATATCTAATTTAAATTTAGAAAATATATCATCAAATGTGTTATCTTCAGGTCTTATACTTAAGAAATTCTTTGCTGCTGGGTTTATTAATATAATTTCACCTTCCATATTAAATGCTATAATTCCATCAGTCATATGTAGCAAAATAGTTTCTATTTGATTCTTTTGAGTAGACACTTCTCTAAGTTTTTCATTTAATTCTTTTGTCATAATTCCTAATATATCATCAAGTTTCTCTGTTTCATTCTTTTTCCTTAATTTTCTTTCTTTGTCTTGACCTGATATTTTTTCTGCACTTTTTATTAATTTATCTTTTGGATATATTATAAATTTTGATAAAAATATTCCTATAAAAGCTCCTATCACTACAAATGATATAGAGGCAATCGCTATTGCTGTAATCATGTTTGATTGTATATCTTCAATTACTTTTGTAGTCAAATTTACTTGCTCTAACTGTCTTGTAAAAAACATCACAAGTACTGCAATTGTGATTATTCCTGCTAAAAAGTACATAAACATTATTTTTCTTTTGACATTACGTATCATCTTTTCATCCTCTTTTTTTATTTTATAAGTTCTTTGATTTCTTTATAAATCTTTCCTTCTACATCTTTAGTTGATATCTTAAATGCATTTTTTGACATTTGGTTTTCTTTTTCTTTATTTAATATAATATTTTCAATATTATTATTTAATTTATTTGCTTCCAATTCATTGTTTAAAATTATATTTGCAGCTCCAACTTTTTCTAATGCTTTTGCATTGTACAATTGATGATCCCCACTAACATTTGGCAATGGAATTAAAATAGAAGGTTTTGCTAAATTTGCTATTTCTGTTACAGTCATAGCACCACTTCTTGCAATAATTAAATTAGAAATATTCATTATTTCTTCCATATTATATATGTAAGGAACTATTTTAGTATTCTCAATATTATTAACATCAATACTTTTATTCTGTAATTGCTCTTTTATTTTATCAAATTGTTTTGGTCCTGTCGCCCAAATAATTTGATATTTCTTATTCAATTTCTTTTCTATAATATCAACAATTGCTTCATTTATTTTTTGTGCTCCTTGACTTCCTCCAAAAATTAGTACTATTGGCTTTAATAAATTTAAATCTAATTCTTTTACTATTTTTTCTTTTTCAGATATAGTGTATTCTTTTTTTTGTATTTTTACAGGAGTTCCTGTATATACAATTTTTTTTGCATTAGGTATTCTAGATTTTGCATCTTCAAATGATACTAAAATTTTATCTGTTTTTTTAGCTAACATTTTTACTGCTTTTCCAGGGAAAGCGTTACTTTCATGTAAAACGGTTGGTATGCCCAACTTATGTGCTCCAGTAATAGTTGCTCCACAAATATATCCTCCTGTTCCTATTACTACATCTGGATTAAAATTCTTTATTATTTTTTTTGCTTCTCCAAATCCTTTTAATGTTTTAAACATTTTTTTTATATTTTTTATAGATAACTTCTTACTAAGGCCGATATGCGTCGATTGTCTTTAGCTCATACCCCGCTCTTGGAACCAAATCATTTTCCAATCTAGTTTTTGTACCTATAAATATTATTTCTGAATCTTTCTCTTCTTCCTTTATCTTATTAGCTATCGCTAAACCTGGGTTAATGTGCCCCGCAGTACCTGCTGCTGCTATTATTACTCTCATAAAATTCTTCCCTTCTTTTATTATTATGCCTGCTTTGCAGCCCTCGATATATTTAACAGCACTCCAACTTCACAAAGTAAAATAAACAAAGCTGTTCCTCCATAGCTAAAGAATGGCAATGGCATTCCTGTTGCCGGCATAGATGATGTAACAACTGCTATATTTATTATAACTTGTATTGCAACCAATGCAACTATTCCTACTGCAACTAGACTTCCAAACATGTCTGGAGCTTTCATTGCAATTACAATTCCTCTCCATATAAAAATTGCAAATAATATTATAACAAAAGCGCATCCAACAAATCCTAACTCTTCTCCTAAAATAGAAAAGATAAAGTCATTGTGTGGCTCTGGTATGTATAAAAATTTTTGTTTACTTTCTCCTAATCCAACTCCAAATAATCCTCCTGAGCCAATCGCATACAAACTTTGTATTACTTGCCACCCTTCATCTGTAGCATATTTCCACGGATTTAAAAATGTTATAACTCTTTGTAAACGATACTGAGCTTTTGCTACTAATGCTATGACTCCTGGCACTCCAATAACAAGCCCTGTTGCTAAGAAATGCCAAAATTTACATCCAGCCATAATCATCATAACACAACATATTCCTCCTATTACTATAGATGCACTAAAGTGTGGTTCTAATAATAGCAATCCAATTATTGGTATTAATAATATAATATGTTTTAAAAATCCTTTTCCGAATTTAGGTAACTCATCTCTATTTTTCGTTAGTATTCCTGCATAAAAGATAATCATCAAAAATTTTACTAATTCTGATGGTTGAACTGAAAGAGTTTCTGTTACATAAATCCATCTCGTTGCTCCGTTAATTTCTCTTCCTACTACTAATACTAATCCAAGAAGTAATATTGCAAGTAACCATGCATATTTATAAAATTTTTGATAAAATCTATAATCAATTTTTGATATTATCGACATTGCAATTAATCCTAAAACTGCAAATAGTAATTGTTTTGAAAAATATTGATAACTATTTCCACTTTCTGAAAGTGCAGAAGGTGAGCTCGCTGATAATACCATAACTAATCCTAGTGCTAATAAAAATAATATAGATGCTAATAAAGCAAAATCAATAGAGTTGTTTAAAAAGCTAGAAAAACTTCTTTCTTTTTTCTTTTTTTTTGCCATCAACTTCTTTCCTTCCTATATACAATTTATTCCGACTATGCATAATAGTAAAGTAACTATACTAAATATAATTACTACTTTACTTTCTTTCCATCCTGATAATTCAAAGTGGTGATGTAGAGGTGCCATCTTGAAAAATCTCTTCCCCCCTGTTTTTTTGAAATATATTACTTGTATCATAACTGATAAAGTTTCCAAAACTGGTACTAATGCTATTATCACTATTAATAAAGGAATTTTCATATATAATGCAATACAAGAAATTACTCCTCCTAGCAATAATGAACCAGTATCTCCCATAAATACTTTAGCTGGGTGTAAATTAAACATTAAAAATCCTAAAATTGCTCCTACTGCCACACTTCCAAATATTGATATTTCTAGTATTCCTGCATTAATTGCTATAACTGTTAAACATGTAATTATAATAGCACTTACACTAGAAGCTAATCCATCAATTCCATCTGTTAGATTAATAGCATTCGTTGTAGCTAATAATACAAATACTGCAAAAGGAATATATATATATATTGGCATAGTAAAATTAGTTTTAATTATTGGTATAAGTATCTCTGTTCCATTTTTTAATATTTGTGTCAAGTAAAGTACAAAACCTACTGAAACTATTAACAATCCTAACATTTTATAACTTGGTTTTAACCCTTTTGTATTTTTTAGTACTAATTTTTTAAAGTCATCTATAAATCCTATCAATCCGAATCCTATAGTTACTATTAATATTGGTATTAATTTATTTGCAACATCCGAACTTCCTACTTGAATTAAATAAACACTTACTCCGATAATAACTAAAATCATTGTTAATATCATAACTATTCCACCCATAGTTGGTGTTCCTTGCTTATTTAAATGTGATTTCGGTCCATCATCTCTTTCAATTTGCCCAACTTTTAATTTCTTAAGTATCGGTATTATAATCGTTCCTGCTATAACCGAAACAGTAAATGAGATTAATAATATTGCTATTTCCCTAGTCATTTTTTATCAAATCCCTTTCCTAATTTTTCTATTATTTCCTTTACTATTATTCTCTCATCATACGGATATTTTACTCCATTTATCTCTTGATATGGTTCATGTCCTTTTCCTGCAAGAACAATAATATCTCTTTTTGTAGCCATTTCTATTGCTGTTTTAATAGCTTCAGTTCTATCTATTATTACTTCATATTTTCCTTTTGTTTTCTTTATTCCTTCTTCAATCTCAGCTACTATATTCTCTGGCTTTTCCGTCCTTGGATTATCAGACGTAATAATTGTATAATCGGCAATTTTACCTGATATTTCTCCCATAATAGGTCTTTTTCCAGTATCTCTGTCTCCTCCACATCCAAATACAGAAATTACTCTTCCCCTTGTATAACTTTTAACTGCTTGTAGAATATTTTGTAAGCTTTCTGGTGAATGTGCATAATCAATCATTATAGGAAGTTCTAATTTATTATCTACCAATTCTGACCTTCCTGGTACTCTTACTTCTAATAATGCTTCTTTTATAATTTCACTATCTATTCCTATCTTTTTAGCAACACAAATAGCTGCTAAAGAGTTATAAACACTAAATCTTCCTGGAATTCCTACTTTTACTCTTTCATTTCTAGTTGATAATTTTACTCTAAAATCAACATAAGAATTTGTAATAGTAATATCTTTTGCAAGTAATTTTGCATAATTATCTATTCCATAAGTCAATAAATCATTATCTGGAAATAATTTAGGTATTTTCGCTCCATATAAATCATCTGTATTAACAAAACCTGTTTTGCACATCTCAAATAATTTTAATTTTGATTCAAAATAATCTTTCATATCTGGATGTTCTTTTTCACTTATGTGATCTTCTGAAAGATTTGTAAATAAACATATATCAAACTGACATCCATCAACCCTATGTAATTTCAAACTTTGAGATGAAACTTCCATAACAACATATTCAACACCAGCTTCTACCATTTTGCTAAACATTTGTTGTATTTCAATACTCTCAGGTGTTGTTCTATCACTATCTTCTATTCTTTTTCCATTTATATAAGTAGCAATTGTACCCATTAATCCTACTTTTTTTCCTGCTTTTTCTAAAATCTCTTTAATCATAAAAGTTGTAGTTGTTTTTCCTTTTGTTCCAGTGACTCCAATTAAAGTAAATTTACTAGAAGGATTACCATAGAAGTTTGTAGAAGCAATTGCTAATCCTTTTCTTGTATCTGGCATCATTATAATTGTCACATCTTCCGGAATGTTAACAGTTCTCAAATCGATAGCTCCTTCTTCTACCATTACTGCGACTGCACCTTTTTCTATAACATCTTCTATATAGTCATGCCCATCAGATACAAATCCTTTTATTGCTACAAATACATCTCCCTTTTCTACTTTTCTTGAATCATTCTGTATTTGTCTAATTTCCTTATCCAAGTCTCCTCTAGCTTTTAAATTATCTAAACCTACTAATAAATTTCTTATTTTCATTATAAAACTCCTCATGATATTTTTTTCTTATTATATAACTATTTTGTTTTTTTGTATAGGTTTCATTAAAAAAATCTTCTAATATTATATTTATTAGAGGATTTTTGTTTTATTCATTTTATTTAATTTTATATATATTATTTAATTGCTCTATTTGTTCTTGCGGAGCATTTCTTTTTTTCATCTGTTTTAATACTAAGTTGAATCTATCTTCAAATTTTTCTAATGTTTTTATATAATCTTTTTTTCTTTCTTCTTCAATACTTTCACTTGCTGTTTTATATTCTCTCTCCGGA
Source organism: uncultured Clostridia bacterium (assembly GCA_947625665.1). Classification (GTDB taxonomy): domain Bacteria; phylum Bacillota; class Clostridia; order TANB77; family CAG-508; genus CAG-269. Next base: position 11,835 of record CANQPF010000005.1, read on the forward strand.
AAAACTTTTATTGGTTCAAAGTTATTTTCTTTTGTTCCTCTTGTGTATACAAAAACATTTATATCCTTTTCAATTTCTTGTATATTCTTTTGTAATGCATTATATGAATCTTCATGTCTTTTAAGATCTGTTAGTTTAGCAGTTTTTAAATTATGCATTATTTGTAATTCATATCTTTCATGTATTGATAGAGAACTATTTAATTTGCTTACTGCTAATACATGCACACTTAATTTATATTTGTTTTTTTGAATATCTTTAAATTCTTTTCCTAATAAACTTTTATTTAAAATCGGTGCAACTTCTTTTATCAGATTGTATTTATGATCAATTGCATATTGATATATATTATCTGCATGGTCATAAGAATCTGGACCTGTTAGAAATGGATATAACACTTGATATTTGTTTGCAATTTCTTGTGCATCAGCTCTAAAATGTTTATACTTATCTGAATCAATAAATATACAATTGTCATCTTCTCTTAATATTTTTGCTGTTAAATTACTTTTACCGCTACCAGTTTGCGCTGTGATAACGTACATTTTAGGATTTTTTACACATTTTTTATTATAAAAAGTTACTGCCATAACATAGTAAAATGTTTTTAAGTATTCTTCATCACTTAATAAATATTTTTGCATTAATATTTTTACTTCTTCTGATATTCCATCAGAAAATCTTATATTTTTAACTCTTCTTGCATATTTTAATAATTCTCTAGGGTTATCCGGTAACATTTCTATTACTATTTCTGGAATACTCTTTATTACTTTTTCATAAACATCTTGCTTAATCTGTCTCTTTTCCATTTAATTTCTACTCCCATTTTAAAATTTTCTTAACTGTTTCTCTATCTCCTTTATATGCTTTATCTTGAATTTCAAGTATATTTATCAATTTTTGCTCTAACTCTTTATTTCTGCTAGAATTTTTTATTTCTTTTTCTATTTCAAAAATTTTCTGTGCAATTTTTGCCATCACAATTTCAAGTGATACTTCTAATTCTAGATGTTCTTGCATTTACATTCTCCTATCTTTTATTTTCTTGGTAACTTAGTTTCACAATATTTACAACGATATACTTTATTTTTTTCATCTGTTAATATAAATACTTGATCTAATTCTTGCTCTATTGAAGTTATACATCTTGGGTTTTTACATTTCTTTAAATTAACTATTTCTTTTGGCAACTCTACATGATATTTATCTACTCTTTTATCATTTTTTATTATATTTATTGTAATATTTGGATCTATATATCCTAATATATCTAAGTCTAAATCTATGCTTTGGTCAATTTTTATAATATCTTTCCTTCCCATTTTTTTGCTTCTCGCATTTGTAATAACTGCAACTGAGCAATCTAATTCTTCTAACTTCAAAGCTTCATATATTTCTAACCCTCTCTTCGCCCTAATATGATCTATAACAATTCCATTTTTTATACTATCTACATTTAACATTATATTCCTCCTATTTTATATCTAACATCTTTAAAATTAATGCCATCCTAATATACTTACCATAAGCTACTTGCTTGAAATAACATGCTCTAGGATCATCATCTACTTCAGTTGATATTTCATTCACTCTTGGTAATGGGTGCATTATACACAAATCATCTTTAGCTTTTTCTAATTTATCTTTATTTAATATATAATAATCTTTTAATCTTAAATAATCTTCTTCGTTGAAAAATCTCTCCCTTTGTACTCTTGTCATATATAAAATATCTAATTCATCTATATATTTCTCAATATCATTAGTCTCTATATATTTTATTCCTCCTTCTTCCATTTTTATCTTTACATATTCAGGAGTTTTTAATTCTTCTGGAGAAATTAATACAAATTTTATATTTTTGTATCTTTCCATAGCATTTATTAAAGAATGAACTGTTCTCCCAAATTTTAAATCTCCACATAATCCTATTGTTAAATTATCTAATCTTTTTTTCTCACAAGAAATAGTTAATAAATCTGTAAGAGTCTGTGTAGGATGATTATGACCTCCATCACCTGCATTTATTATTGGCACAGTTGATTTGTTGGATGCAACTAACGGAGCACCTTCTTTTGGATGTCTCATAGCAATAATATCGCTATAACATCCTACTGTTCTTATTGTGTCCGATACACTCTCCCCTTTGGAAGTTGAACTTGATGAAGCAGACGAAAATCCTATTACATTTCCTCCTAATTCAATCATTGCTGCTTCAAAACTAAGCCTTGTTCTTGTACTTGGCTCAAAAAATAAAGTAGCCAATTTTTTATGCTTACATTTTTCTGAATATTTTTCAGGTCTTTGCATAATATCTTTGGCTACTTTTATTAATTCTTCAATTTCTGTTTTTGATAAGTCTTTTATATCAATTAAATTTCTCATCTTTTCTATTTTTCCTTTCTTTTTTAGTTATTTTGTACATTTTATTTGCTTTTTATGTATTTTAATAAAAAATTTAATTGATGTCAATATTTAATTTTGCTTTTCATTATTATTTTCTTAATTACTTTTAATTTTTAGAACTTCTTCTCTTTTGGATTTCAATAATTCCATATTTTCATTAAAAGATTCATTGTCCCAACTTGAAAATGTATAATTTGGATTTTTTTGTTTAACTTCTTCTTCAATTTTTTCTATCGTAACATATTTAACTTCTGCAACTTCTTCCTTTTGTAATGTATACTCACTTATATCATAATCTACTGTAAAAACAAATTCATATGTAAAATATTTATTTATTGGATCTTTGCTTTTTCTAATGGTTATTGGTTTTATCTGTTCTTTAGGTATTTCAATTCCTATTTCCTCTTTTACTTCTCTAAAAATTGCTGTCTCTATATCTTCTCCTGCATCTACGTGTCCTCCTGTTTTTGCCCACTTATTTGCATTTCTCTTTTTTTCAGGAGAACGTCTCTGTAACAGAATTTCTCCTTTTTGATTCATAATCCAACTTGATACATGTCTATGCCATAAAGATTGTTCATGTGCAGTTTTCCTATCTGCAACTTTTCCTGTTATTTCATTATTTTCATTTACAATATCTAAATATTCCATAATATCCCTCCATTCTATTTGTTTTCATCTAATTCTTTTTCTGCTTTCTCTAATATTTTGCTTATAAATTCATTTTTTCCTTCTGTATATTTTTTTCTTTCATCTGCATACTTTTCAGCTAAGTGTACTTTTACTTTTTCATATTGTTTTATTTCCTCTGGATGCTTTATTAAATAATTTTTGAATAAAACATGGTTTTTCCAATTAGTAGAATCTATTGTTTCAACATGTACATGATGAGTTTTATTGTCATCTGATCCTTTAGAAAAAAAATATCTACCTTTTACTCCTGCATCACCTCTAAATGCATATCCCTCTTTTTCTAATTGTTTTCTATGTTTCAAAGCTATATCCAATTCTTTAACTGCTATTGCTATATCTATTATCGGTTTAGCTTTTATTCCTGGTATTGCTGTACTACCAACATGTTGAATATCCAAAGCATCCTCTTTAAAAATGTTTTTTAATATTATTTTTTCTTTATTAAAATTTTCTTTCCACTTTTCATTATATTCTTCAAGTTCTACTTTTAGTCTACTTAACCCCATTTTCTACACCTCTTTTTCGATATATTTAACTATTCTTTTATATTATTAAAAACAAAATCAATCACAATTCAATTTTTTTTCCAAACTTTTCTTCATACCATTTATTAAGATTCTTTCTATTTTTAAATATATATATTTTTTTATCCTTAAAATCATTATACCTGTCTACAATGTTTTTTACATCATGCCTTCTATCTTTATTCCATCGCATCGTATAGCTAAAAAATTCCCAGTCCATTTTTTCTTTGCAACCGGGTATCTCTTCTTTTTCTTTTCCTCTTCCTTTTATATATCTGGAAAGGATTCCTTTTAATTTCGCTGGTGTAGAGTAGTCTAAAAATACTACTACGTCAGATCTTTTTAATCTTTCATCTAGGGTTTTATTATATGTACCATCTATAATCCATTCTTTATCTCTTGTAATATCCAATATCATTTTGTCTCTTTCTTCTTTATCTCTTTTTTCCCAATTTTTCAAATGATTTATCCCATCAATATGATGGACAGGTAACTTTAACTCCCTTCCTAAATTTTTCGTTAGTGTACTTTTTCCTGTTCCTGGTCCTCCTATAACTGATATTCTTTTTACATTATCAACCATTTTGTGACCTCCCTTAATAAATATTTCTTAGGGCGAACAAAATCAGCAAAATATATTATACTACTTTTTTCACCTTTTGTAAAGTTTTTCTATCTGTATAAAATAAGAACTTGTCCCTTTTAAGTAATCAAAGATTACAATTAGATTTATTCCAGAATTTTGTTATTTTGACAATAACAAGTGTATTTCAATATTAAATTTGAAATACACTTGTTAAATAATTATTCAGTTACTACTTTTGCTAGTTCTTCCATTTTACTAATAGATTCATCATTCATAGTTGTTTTTATTGTTACTATTGGTTCATAAATAGTTATATCTTTCATACCTTTTAAAATTTCTTGAATACATCTAGCTGCTGCTGGAGCCCAAGAGCCATTTTCTATTATTCCTATTTTTCTATTTTGATAATTTTTATGTTTTAAATGTCTTAAAAATTTCTCTGTGAAAGGGAAAAGCCCCGCATCATACGTTGGTGTTGCTATTATCATTCTATCATATCTAAAAGCATCTTCTATTGTTTCTGCCATATCTTCTCTGGCTAAATCAACTGCTACAACTTTTTCTTCCCCATTTGCTTTTAACATATCTTCCATTTTCTTTACTGCTTTTTCAGTATTTCCGTGTATTGAGTTATATGCTATTAAAACACCTTTATCTTCTGGTTTATAACTGCTCCATGTATTATATTTTTCAATATAATATTCCAAATTTTCTGTTAGAATTGGCCCATGCAATGGACATATTTTTTCAATGTCTAGTGTAGAAGCTTTTTTTAATACTGCTTGTACTTGTGTTCCAAATTTTCCAACAATATTAAAATAATATCTCCTTGCTTCACAAGCCCAATCTTCATCAGTATCTAATGCTCCAAATTTTCCAAATCCATCTGCTGAAAATAAAATCTTCTCTGTAGATTCATAAGTAAACATCACTTCTGGCCAATGAACCATTGGTGCCATTACAAAGTTTAATTTATGCTCTCCTAAATTAATAGTATCTCCTTCTTTAACTATTTCTAATCTATCACTTAAATCCTTCTTTATAAATTGTGATAACATATTAGCAGCAACTGTGCTTAATACTATTTTCATTTCTGGATATTTATCAGCAATTATTTCAATACCTGCTGAATGATCTGGCTCTAAGTGTGAAACTACTAGATATGTTGGTTTAGTATTTCCTAATACTTTTTCTAAATTTTCAATCCATTCTTTTACTGCTCTTTTGTCTACTGTATCCATTATTGTCGTTTTATCGTCTTGTATTACATAAGAATTGTATGATACTCCGTTAGGAATTATATATTGACTTTCAAATAAGTCTAAAGTTTTATCATCAACTCCTATATATTTAACTTTATCTGTTATATTTATATTCATTTTATCCCTCCTTAATAATTTTTTACATCTTTTAAATTTTATTCCACAAATAAATATATCATATTATCACCTTATTTTCAAGATTTTAATGGCACTACTATTATATAATTTTGCTTTGATTTTATTAAACCTTGCTATTTTTATGTAAACGTGATATAATATTGTCGATTCCTAAATTGGAACTTAGAATTAGTCTCCAAATTACTTTATGGAAAATCTTTATGAATAGGAGGCAAAAAAATGACTAATTCGAACAATCTACTATCTGCTCAAAAAAAGTGGACTTCTATTAATCGGCTTTTTGATATATCTTCACTACTAGGTTCTAATACAGTACCTACACAGCCGATTTCCAAGCCTACATTTTTAGCATTAGAGGGTGATAGCTCTAATTTAGTGACAGATAGGAACACACATCTTTCAGTATTGTTACGCTCTAGCACTCCTTATAGTGTTGAGTGCACAGACGTATTTCTGTCTGATATTCTTGACAACATTCAATTAACTCCAATGGTACAATATGTTAATACTATTGTCAATAACTTTTTAGTTATTGATCCCACACCAGAAATAGTAAACACAGACTTAATTCCTGTGTTACTATTAGAGAAACCTAGCCTTGACAATTGTATTTATGTCGAAGCTATTACGGGAGCTGTTTTTGATTCGTTGTACTCTAAACCTATTTTTCTAACACAGGATATAATCACTTCACCAATTATATCTTTAGAAAATTTAGGTGGAGTAATACAGATATTGGATAGAGAAGATGTTACTTATATAGGACTTCCATTATATTAAAAGTTCTATAATCGATATTTAAGTCATGCTTTTGGGTGTACTCTATAAAAGAGTACACCCTTTTTTATTTAAAATTTCTATAATAATTTGTCATAATACGTTGCACCAAAAATAATGTTATGCTATAATTCAATCATAATAGTATAGGTGGGGTTGCCAATGATAAATAAAAAGGATTTTAAAGAAAAAAAAGAACAAATTTTTCAACAAGAATTATATAATCTAAATCAAATAATTGATATGCAAAAAAAGAAAAAAGAAATTTTATTAAATTGTCTTAATCGTATTAATTTATCAATACAGAAACTTGATAGCTCTTATAATGAAAATGATATGGAACATATTAATACAGCTATAAAGTTATTAAAGTCTATAAAACAATGTCTTGACAAAGCAAGAGATTCGCTATCAAAACTAGATAGTCAAAAAGAGATGTTATATAATTTGCATGATCTTTCAGAAATCCCAGAAAATTCTGAAATTGATAAATATAACAGTCTTTCTTCTGAATGTCAAAAAAACATATTTGAAAGTTCTATGCAAATTGAAGATTTCATTTCTCTCTATATTGAAAATTCTTTATTTCTTCCTTCTACCTCTCCTAATAAATCATCCTCTAATGAAGAAAATAAAAATTTAGAAGATAAAAAAAATAATGAAGAAATTCAAGAAAATGAATTTAAGGAGGAAACTTTTGTTGATGAAGATGATGATTCTATTTCAGATAATACTGTTTTATTAATCTCAGAAAAAGAAAAAAAAGTTTTCCTTCCATATAAAGTTTCTGAAGTACAATCAAAATTAGAACATAATAGTAATTATCAATCCTTTCAAGAAGTTATAGATGATAAATATACTATTCCACTAAAAAAATTTAAAAATCCTGTTATTTCAAGATTTAGTGAAAGTTATAATTTAATGAAAAATAAAGAAAATGCATCAGTTTTTGATAGTCTAGATCTAGCTTTAGAACTATGTTTCAACCATTCGCTAAATCCTGCTGTTATAACAGCTTGTAATAGTTTGGATGAATTGGATGTATATCTAGATTGCTTAGATTCAGACAATTTAGACAATTTTGATTTATTTGAAGTTAAATATGATTTATTACCTACAAAAAAAAGAGGACCTAATAAATAAATATTAGGTCCTTATTTTTTATCTTTTACTTTTTTAAACTTCCTCTGAGTCTTTCTTTATCTTTACTAAAACAATTATTCCTGTTAACGTTGAGACAGCCAATATAGTCAAGTAAATTATTGTATCCCCTGTGTGAGGTGACTGTGAAGGAATTTGTGTATATACTTTTCCTGGATTTGTAGATGTTGTATCATCATATTTATCCATTGATGCCTTTTTGTAATAATCATCAAGTGTTAAACTTCCATCGTTATTTGAATTATAACTTGTCTTTCTATTACCGTTTGCTGACGGTCCTGCTACTACATTTTGAGATGGTTTTTTCGTTGATTGGCTTACTGATGGACTTGTTACTTCTGTTCCTGGAGTTGAACCTGGTCTCTCTGTAGGTTTGTTTGTTGGCTTTGTTGTTGGATCGTCATTTGGCGTTTCCGTTGGTTCTGCTGTTGGCTCCGTTGTTGGATTATCTTTTGGTTCTTCTGTTGGTTCTATTGTTGGATCTACAGAAGGTTCTGGAGTTATTTCTGGTTCCTCTGTTGGCTTTGGTGTTATATCTGGTGTAACACTTGGTGTTGGAGTATCTTCTGGATCTTTTACAGGTGGATCATTTGGTAATAATGGATTATCTTCAGTAGGGCGTCCTGACGTTGATTTTATCCAATGAACTTTTGCTGTTGTTTCTCCTTCATTTCCTGCAAGATCTTGGAACTTAAATGTAAATTCACCATTATTTTCAAATGTATATGAATATACTTTTTTGTCTTCTTCTTCGTTATATTCATAATTTTCAATATTTGTTACAGTTACTTCCTCACTTGGCAAAAGCTCTGCTACTACCTCATCAGAAGTTAATTCTTCTGTACTATATTTAATTGTAGCAGTTGGTTTATCTCTATCAATCCAGTCAACTCTAGCTTCTGCTTTTCCTTCTTTTCTATGTGTTGCTTTATCTGTAAATTCGAAAGTAAATGTTCCATTATCTTTAAACTCATATGTATCTTTTCCGTCATTATTAGTAATCTCAATTTCTTCACTTGGATTTACAAGCCTTGCTTCAACATTTTGATTTGTTGGATTAACAGTGCTAAATTCTATTCCTGCTGTCATATGAGGATTCTTCTTTAAGTCTTCATATATATTAAACATCCTTGCAGTAAACCAATTTCCATTTGTTTTATCTGCTACTATTTTTATATATTGAACTTCTTTTGAATCTTCAACTTCAAATTTCTTTACATTGTTTGGATTTTTACCAAAATCAGGGTTATTATAGTCTCCTTCATAAGTTAAACCTGTTTGCTTTGATAACTCTTCCCAGTTTTCTCCATCCATACTTCCATATATTGTACCGTCTACTATTTTACCATTTCCTCCACCTGCTGGAACGAACTCAACTGCTGACAAATATATTGGTATATCAACTTTTATAATCATATATCTTTCTGCATCTTTTCCACTCCAGTTAGAATGATATCTTGTATTATAATCACCATCAATAGCATTTGATGCTGCACCATTATGTCCTGGTTCTTCTGATGATACTTTTTCTATAGATAAATGTGATACAGGTACATATCTCCTTGTTATATCTTGATTGTCTTCTGTAAATGTATATGTTGCCGGATCACTTGCAAGTTTTGTACCAGTTGCTATTTGTCTTACTTGTACACTTTTATCTCCTATTAATTCTGGAGATTTTGTTTTGTATGAAGTCCATTCATCATTTTCGTTATATCTCCATTCATAATTTTCTCCAACTCCGACAACGCGGTTTTCTAAATCATTAGCATATAATTCTGGGCTTTCTTGATTTGTTATATCTATTTTAAATATATTCTCATCTTCATATCCTGTTCCTACAATATGAATATAAATATCATTTTCAGCTGAAATACTCTTTATTTGTTCATCTGTTAAAGCTATTTTATGTTCTTCGTCTGCAGAAAAATTAACTTCTGTCCAATCATCTTTATTTGTTGATTTTCCTTTTAAAATATAATCACAACGAAGTCCTGCATTATCAAACCTGTCTGATAATACTATCTTTCCTGCATTTTCTCCATCGAATGAGAATGTTGCTAAATCTTTATCCATTTGTCCTAAAAGATAAGTTGCTACTGTTCTTGTTACACTTGGTTGATATACTTCTTTGCTTTCATTTGGTAAAGTACTTCCTTCTGTTAATAATTTAGTTTGTAATATAGTAAATTTAAATGAATATGCTTGACTTGTTAAATGTTTAGCAATTACATTTGTTAAATTATACATTGGCAATGGGAAACATTTTAAATTTTCTCCCACTTGCTCTGCTAGTTTATAGTAATCTTCTTCAGTTTTACTATTATCTTTTTCATATAATTGTATTAATCCATACCATGCATCAATATTATATGGTTGAATATCTATTGCTTTTCTATATAATTCTTCTTGTTTTTTTGCATCTCCTTCATATGAATTAGCTAAATATACATTTTCCATAGACTCTTCATATTTATCATAATGATTTAATGCTTCTTGAGCTAAAACAATATATGGAGCTGCCCAACCTTCTACATAGCTATCGCTTCCCCATCCTAGAGGCATCCTTACACTTAATTTTTCTGTTTTTCCAGATTGTGCCCAACCACTAACATCATTATCTATTGTCCAATATCCATTACCCTGTGCATCTTTTCTATAATAAATAAGTGCAGCATGACCTGGTTGGCTTATTACTGATGATGGAGTTCCATGTACACCACGTATATTTGAACCTATTTTAGATATACCTCCGCAAACAGCTCCACCTTCAATATTCATCCATAATTTATATACTCCTGGTTTATATGTTATATTATAGTCTCTAAATGGGTATTCATATTTTTCATCCCAATAATCCTTTTTAGTAGGATCGTGAAATTCTTCTCTAGCATAGTCTGGTGTTATGTATTTCATATATGGATGTGGTTGTAAATAGGTTTCCTCTTTACCTGGATTTGCATCTATTCGTTTTTGTGTATATTCATTTAACCAAACAATTTCCTCATCATCAATTATATTATTTAAAACATAACGCATTTCTTCTACTTTTAAATCTTCAAACCATCCTGTATGATCTTGTTTTGGTGTTCCATCTTCATTTTTAGATACTATAAATTTACCATTGTCATGTAAATCTTTGAATATTTCATAACGTTTAACTGGGTCTGATTGATTTTCTGGGCTTGATGTATCCATCCATAATGAAACTTGTGCTGAATGTGTTAATGAAAGTGTAATCATCATCTTTCTATATAGTTCCCCTTTTACTGTTCCATGGTCTGTTGTCTCTTTAATATCTAAATCGTCTTTATGTGCTTTATACAATTTTGTTAAAGCCTGTAATGATGATATATAATTTCCATCAGGCTCTCCACCTAATACATAAAGTTTCATATTATTTAAATCTGTCATTAACCATTCTAATGTTTCTTTATAATCATTATTACATCTTGCAAAATATTGTAGGATATCATAGCCTGCATTTTTTACAAGTTCTCTTTGTAATAAAGCTAATTCATAATCTCCTGTTATTTCTTCTCCCTTTTGAGCATGTTCTTTTATGACTTTATCATATTCTTCAACTGTTTTTACAAAATCAACTGTGCTATTTTCGTCTTCTTCTTTATATCCATCTTTTAATAATCTTGCATCAGCATAAACAGCTTCGTCGTACCACTCTGCCCACCAGTTAGGACTATTATTATCAGCAACTAATTTTAAATATTTTTTTCCTTTAATATTTATTTTAACTTCTACGGAATCATCATAAGCTGTAAGTGTCCCTGATTCATATTCCTTATTCCAACTATTATTATCATCAGAAGTATAAATTATAAATTTTACTCCTGTATTATAATAGTTATTTTGTTCACTTATATCAACACCTAAGTCTGAACAAAAATAATCATAGTTAAATTGGCTTAAATCATATACAAGTTCTGATGTTGCCCAAGCACTTACACCTTTTATATATGTTTTAGAGCCTTCTCCTTTTTTAAGGGTTATTAACTTATCACTATCATTTCTATCTGTTTTTATAATATGACCACTTGCTGCATGTGAAGTTTCCATATAGGGTATATCAGATAAATAACATTTTCCCTCATTTGTATCTGCTGCCATTACCATAGAACTAGTAATTTTTCCTTGCAACCCTAAAAATACCATTGCTACTATGGCAATAGAAAAAGCCATCTTACATAATAAGTTGGTTCTTACTTGATTTTTTTTAATATTGTTTTCCATTCTACATCCTCCACTTTTTATATATTAAAATATATTATTATTAGTGATTTTTCCTACATATATATTATACTATATTTACATAATATAGTCAATATTTCCAAACATGGAAAATGTTTTATTTTTTCTAATATATATACCTTTGAATTTTAATAATTTATAAAAATTTTATTTCCTTTATTTATCTTAATTCCTGCAATTGGTGTTTGTTCTCTAATTATTGTATTTTCTTTATCTAAGGTCTCTCTATTTTCTTCTGTAATTCCTTCAATACTTAATTCTAAGTCTGTTTCCTTCAATATTTTCTCTGCTTCTTTTATCGATAATCCAATTATATTTGGTACACTTACTTCTTCTGCTGTTTCTATCTCTTCTTGATTTCCTTGATTAACCTCTAAATACGGAAGTATTTCGCTAAATATTTGACCACCTACTGGTGCTGCAACGCCACCTCCTTGGTGTCCTCCCTCTCCTGTAGGATTATATAATGTAACTAACACTACAACTTGAGGATTATCAATTGGTGCTACTCCTAAAAAAGAGGTAACATACTTGTTCGTATTTACTCCATCTTCAGATGTTCCTGTTTTTCCTCCTATTCTATATCCTGCAACTTTTGCATTCTTTCCTGTTCCGTTCTGCAACAACTGATTCCATCATGCTTAATACTTTTTGAGATGTCTCTTCTGAAATTACTCTTTCTCCTAATTTTATTGGAACATCTGTTACTTCTCCTGTTTCTCCATTTATTATTTGTTTGACTACTCTAGGCGTTATTTTTGTTCCGCCATTTGCTATACTTGAAACTGCTGTTACCAATTCAATTGGTGTTATTTCAAATCTTTGGCCAAAACTTATTGTTGCAAGTTCTACTGGTCCAGCTTTATTTTCTGCTAAAAAGATACTTTTTGCTTCTCCAAACAAATCTATTCCTGTTTTTTCTAATAATCCAAACTGTCTTAAATATTTATAATATGTTTGAACTCCCATTTTTTGACCCAATCCAATAAATACAGGATTACATGAATTCATTAAAGCATCTCTTAAACTTTCTGAACCATGTGGCCTATAATATCTCCAACACTTTATCCTAACTCCAGCAACTTCAATACCTCCTGTACATGAAAATTCTCCAGTATTGTCCGTATCTGTTATTCCCTCTTCTAATGCTGCAGATGCGGTTATCAATTTAAAAACTGAACCTGGCTCATATGTATCTGCAATAGCTTTATTTCTCCACACTGCTTGCAATGATTTTGTTCTTTCTTCCTGTACCATTGTCTCCCAATTCTCTTTTAATTCTTCTGTATAAGCTGTATATGGATCATTTAAATTATATGACGGATATGTTGCCATTGCTAATATATCCCCAGTTTGTGGATTCATTACTACAACATTTCCACCATCAGTACATACATTATCAATACATGCTTGCTCAAGATATTTTTCAACAATTGATTGAATAGTCAAATCTATCGTTGATATTAAACTATTACCATCTATTGCAGCAACATAGTTTTCTCCTTCTTTTCCTATTTCTCCACCTTTTGCATCAGTATGCCTTTGAATTGCTCCTTTTTTTCCTTTTAAATCTTCCTCATATTTAGATTCAATTCCGATCAAGTCCTTGATTATCACTTCCACAAAAGCCTATTACCTGAGCTGCTAAATTATTATACGGATAATATCGTTTTGTATCTTCATCAATATTTATTCCTGTGGATATATTATTATCTTCCATCCATTTTCTTAATGTATCAGCTTTTTCTTTTTCCACTTTTTTAGCAATTGTTTCTATTGAACTTCTTCTATTAACTTTTTTTAATGTTGTCTCATATTCTACTTCAAATATTTCACTTAATATCTTAGCAACTTTTTCTTTGTTTTCTTTATCAATATTTCCAGGATTGACTGTTATAGTGTTAACAGTACTACTTTGAGCTAATATATTTTTGCTTGTTGCATCATAAATAGTCCCTCTTTTTGGATTTATAACTCTATCAAGAGTCTGTTGTTCATATGCTAGTTCAGAAAGTTCTTTTCCTTGAAAAAACTGAATGTATCCTATTTTACATAGCAATGCTGTAAATATAAAAAAACCAATAAATAAAAGATTTCTCATTCTTTTTCTAGTTGATAATTTTGTTTGAATCATAAAAAAAACACCTCTACTAATATTTATTAAAGGTGTTTTGTTTTATTCATTTTTAAACAAATTCTGAAATTTATTTATAATCTTATTAAACCAATCTTCTTTTTTTATTACAACCTTTTCAGATGCTGACTCCGTGTAATCTTTTTTTGGTACATTTATATATACTGTATCTTTATTAGACAATTTCTGCATTCCTAATTTTTCTTTTGCAACTTGTTCTATATAATTTAAGTTTAAACTATTTTCAATACTAACTTTTAATTGCTCATTCTCTTTTTCTACTGAAGCTAACTCTTTTTTTAAGTTTTGAACTTCTGAAAAGCTTTCATTTATCAAAGAATTCCTGTAACTTATAACTAATAAAATAGCAAACATCATAACTATCAACAAAGTTATTTTTGCATGTTGTTTTCTTTGTTCTTTTGATACTTTTATTTCTTGTCTTTTTACATCTTCTACTACTTTTAACTTTTGTTTCTTGTTTTTTTTGCGTCGTCTATCATAGTCTGGTTCCATCTTTTTTGGACTTGTAGTATATTGATACTTATTCGTTGCCATAAGTTACTCCTCCCTTCTTAAGTTTATATATCAACTCAACTTAAACTTTTTCAAAAATTCTAAGTTTTGCACTTTTTGATCGTGAATTTTCTTTTTGTTCTTCTTTTGTAGGTAAAATTGGTTTTCTAGTTATTATCTTTCCTTCTGATTTAAATCCACATATACAATATGGTAAATCTGGAGGACAAGTACATTTTCCTTTTGCTTCTACATATGCCTTTTTTACTGCTCTATCTTCTAAGGAATGAAATGTTATAATACATAACCTTCCTTTTGACTTCAGACATTCTATACATTTTCTTACTGTTTCATATAGTGGTTCTATTTCATTGTTTACTTCAATTCTAATTGCTTGAAATGTTCTTTTAGCCGGATGTCCACTTTTATTATTTCTAGGTACTGATTTTTCTATTATATCTACTAATTGTTTTGTTGTTTCTATTTTTTCTTTTTTTCTATATTCACAAATATTTTTGGCAATTCTTCTTGAAAACTTTTCCTCTCCATATTCATAAATTATATCTGCTAATCTTTCCTCTGCATATTCATTAACTACCTTTTTCGCAGTTAAATCCTGAGATTTATCCATTCGCATATCTAAAATATTATCTTCTAAATAACTAAATCCTCTATTTCTTTCATCTAATTGATATGAAGAAACTCCTAAATCCATCAAAATACCATCCACTTTCTCTATTCCAATATCATTTAAAATTTCTTTGATATTGTCATGGTTTCCGTGTATGTATCTTACGTTTGAATATTCTTTTAAATTTTCCTTTGCTGCTTGCAAAGCTTCTTCGTCTCTGTCAATTCCTATAAGTTGACCTTCTTTCGAAAGACGTTTTATTATTTCTTTACTATGACCTGCTCCTCCAAGTGTTCCATCTACATAGATGCCATCTTCATTTATTCTTAGTCCTTCTATACATTCTTGAAGCATAACAGGTTTATGCTTAAATTCCATACTTAATACATTCCTTATTATGTTATATTAGAAAATACAGCTGGTAATTTAAATGAACTACCAGCTGTTTGAATCTTTTGTTTATTATGTATTTTCTTAAGTAAAATAATCTTTTGTGGTCATTTAAGACTTTTCTTTTGCTCAATAATCTTTAGTTATTTTTTCTTTTGTATCTTAATAATTTTCTTTTGTATATTTTGCTTTAGTTCTTAAAATTTTTTTCTTTTGTATCTTAAAATTTCTCTTTTGTATAGTTTTCTTTCGTACTTTTTTCTTTAGTATTTTTATATAAACTTTTGCAAGTTATATACCTAACATTGTCATGTTTGCAGCTATATCATCTGCTGATATATCTCCATCACATTTCTCCCATGTTGTTTTATCCCATATTTCAAGTCTTGTTCCTACACCGATAATTATCGCTTCTTTTTCTAAGTTAGCAGCTACTCGTAAATTATTTGGTATAAGAAATCTACCTTGTTTATCTGTTTCACATTCTGTTGCTCCTGCTAAGAAAAATCTTACAAAATTTCTTGCATTTTTATCTGATAGAGGAAGTTCCTTTAATTTAGTTTCGAAATTCAACCATTCATTCTGTGAGAACGCAAATAAACATCCATCTAACCCTTTAGTTACGATGAACTTTTCTCCCATATCTTGTCTAAGCTTTGCAGGCATTATCAACCTACCTTTAGTATCTAGAGAATGACCGTACTCACCTATTAACAATAGAATTTCACCTTCTTTCATTTTTTACCACTTTGCACCACTTCTCTCCACTTGCTTAGATTTTATTACAACTTTTTATATTTTGCAATAGTTTTTGTAATTTTTTTATAATTTTTTTATTATATATTTAATTATGCGTGTATTATTTTTAACAAAATAATATAATAATAAGTTCAACTAGAACTAGTAGTTCTAATATTTGATTATAATTCAAACTATTAATCCGTTCTTTTTTATCTATTTGATTGTTATACTTTGATATATAGGAGGTTCAATATGAATGATAAAGATAAAATTATAATGAAAAATGTTGGAAAGAAAATTAAATTGGCAAGAATCAATGCTCATTACACACAAGAACAATTGGCTGAAAAAACTTCTCTTACTTCAAAGTTTATTAGCCAATTAGAAAGAGGAATCTCTTTTGGTAGAGCTAATACTATCGTTGCTTTATGCAATGAATTAAATATATCTCCAAATTTCCTTTTTGATGATTTTATTAACTCTAAAAAACAATCTGAATTTCCTTCCATTGATATTAATTTTATAAAATTATATATTGAACTAGATGATTATAACAAAGATGTGTTAAAATTGTTTGCAAGCCATTTAATTAGATTACAAAATAATAATGAGAATAACAAACTAAACGCAAAAAACAACGAAGATCCTAAAATCTTCGTTGTTTTTTTATCTCTCTAAGTTTTTATTTCTCTAGCTTTTATTATCCACCTTTGTGCATTGTCATCAGTACATGTAATTAATGTAACTTCTTTTTTTCCATTTGTTAATTGTGATGTACAACGTACATCTTCAGGAGCTACTGTATATTTATCATATACTTGATAACTTAGCTGCATTCCATTTACTCCTGTTAATTTAACTATATCCCCATTACTTAAATTTGGAACTTTACTAAAAAATTTCGTATTATGATAATTGTGTCCCACTATACAAAAATTTCCTACTTCATTTATATTTGGTCCCCAAAATTTACATGGTGATACTTTCAATAAAGACTCTATAACTTCTGTCGTTTGTTGTGACGGTAATATTATTGCATATTTCAAACTTATTGAAGGAATTTCTAGTGTTCCAACTGATTCATAAGTCTGACCATTTCTTGTCTTTACTTTTTTTGTTAATGTTTTACCATTTGCAGTACCATTCCCTGTACTTTTTCCTTCATTGTTAGCTTCAACTCCATCTTCTGTGATTTCTTGAGCTTCTTCTATTGCTAACTCTTCATCATTTTGCCCATTATCTGTTGAACTCATACTAGCTAAAATATCTTCTGCTAAATCTTCATCTTTCGATCTTCCATACTCTGCATAAATATAAAAAGAGATTAAAACCGCAACTAAGAAAACTGACAAAATGAAGTCAATTTTATATATTTTCTTTTTTCTTTTTAATTCAGGTGTTACATACAGTTTCTTAGTAATCAAAATTTGATTCATGCTTTGACTCAATCTCCTTATAATAATAATTATTCTATATTATTATAACACACTATTTTGATATTTCATAGTATTTTTTTACATTTTTTCGTTTGAAATCTTAGCAAAATCTTCCAAAGTTAGTTGTTCAGGACGAATATTTATATCTATTCCTATTTTTTGTAACACTCGTATAGCATCTTCCTTATTTTTAAAAAAGTTAGCATTAGTCAGACTATTGACTAAAGTCTTTCTTCTTTGCATAAATGCATATTTTATTATTTTAAACATCTTTTCTTTATCTTTTACTTTTACTGGTTCTTGTTTTCTTAATTTCAGTTTTATTACTTCTGACGTCACTTTAGGTTGTGGTATAAAAGAGTCATTTGGAACTTCTATTATACATTGAGTCTCACAATAGTAATCAATACAATAAGTAATTGCACCAGTATTTTTTCCTCCAGGTTTTTCAATCAAACGTTCAGCAACTTCTTTTTGTATCATTACAGTTATACTTTCTAAATCTAATTGTTCTTCTAATAATTTAGTTATTATTTGAGTAGTAATATAATAAGGAAGATTAGCTACTACCTTTATATTCTTATACATTTTCCTTTTTTCATCAATAAGTTGTTTTAAGTTCAACTTCAGTACATCTGACTGAATTATTTCAAATTGATTATAAAACTTGAACCTATCTTCTAAAATTGCAATCATCTTTTTATCTAGTTCTATGCATATAACCTTTTTAGCTTTATTTAATAATCTTTCTGTTAAAGTTCCTAAACCTGGTCCTATTTCTATTACTAAATCTTCCTTAGTTATTTCTGCACTATCTACAATTCTTGATATAATATCATCATCTATCAAAAAATTTTGTCCTAAATTTTTATTAGCATTTACATTGTACTTTTTCATAAGAAATTTTGTTTCTTCTAAACTGTTCAATTAATATCCCCTCTCATTTTACTGTGCATTAGTTAAATTTTGCTTCAATGTTACCTTTATAACAGTTCCTTCTTCAACTGTAGAATCTTTTGAATAATCTTGACTCGTAACAACTCCTGCTCCTTCATAAGTTATATTCAATCCTTTAGCTTTTACTGCATTTGTTGCTTCTGCCAAAGTCATTCCTTTTAAATCTGGAACAGTTATATTTGAAGTTCTTACTGTATTCTCAGAAGAATATAAGACAACTATAGAGTTTTTCTGTAATGATACTCCTGGTTTTGGAACTTGGTCTTCTACAAGTAATGTATTTGGATCTCCTTGTACTGTAATTTTTGAATCTAATCCAGTATTCTTTAATACCTTTTGTGCTTCTGTTACTGTCTTATTTCTTACATCTGGCACAACAATTAAATTATTAGCTCCATTATCTTTTGCAGCCTCATCTGCATCTGAAGGAACTCCTAAATATGGAAGTATTTCTGAAAGCATTTGTGAAACTACTGGCCCTGCAATTGTTCCACCTTGATGACTTTTTCCTTGTGGGTCATAAAGTGTTAATAGTAAAGCCACTTGTGTATCTTCTATTGGTGAAATTCCAACATATGATGCAACATATCCTTCATGTTTATTTGCTTCAGTTGGTTCTGATGTTCCAGTTTTTCCTCCAATAGAATATCCTGCAACAGCTCCATTTTTACCTGTTCCTTCTACTACAACTGATTCCATCATTGATTTAACTTTTTGTGAAGTTTCTTTAGAAATAACTTGACGTACACTTGTTGAAGGAACTTCTGTCACTGCATTTGTTTCTGTATTTGTGATAGATTTTACTATTCTTGGTTTCATCAACATTCCATCATTTGCTATAGCTGATACTGCCGTTATCATCTGTATTGGTGTAATGTTAAGACGTTGTCCAAATGACATTGTAGCAAGTTCAACTGGTGCAACATTTGCCAACGGTGTAAACAAACTATTTTCCTCTCCTGCTATCTCTATTCCTGTTTTATCAAATAATCCAAAAGCTTCATAATATTTATATAAAGTTTCTGCACCTATTTTTCTACCTAATTGCATAAATGCAGGGTTACATGAGTTACACAAAGCTTTTCTCAATGATTGATAACCATGTGGTACATCTGACCAGCATTCTATTTTTACTACATTTTCTCTATCCTTAAATTCTTCTGCTCCTGTACATAGAAAATTACCATCTATATCTGTTTCTGTTATGTCTTCTTCTAAAGCAACAGAAGATGTAATAACTTTGAATACAGATCCTGGCTCATATAATTCTGAAACAGACTTACTTCTCCACATTTCATAAAGTTCATTTACTTTTTCTTCCTGTGAAAGTTGTTCATAATTTTTTGCAATTTTTTCATTTGGAGTAAATGGATCATTAAGATTGTAATCTGGATATGAGGCCATACCCAAAATATCTCCATTTTTAGGATTCATTACTATCACATTTCCACCACGACCACATAAATTATTATCTACTGCCTCTTTTAAATATTTTTCTATTATACTTTGTATATTCAAGTCAAGTGTTAATGTTAAATCACTTCCATTTTGAGCTGCTATATACTTTTCTTCAGTATTTGGAATTTCGTCTTGATTTCCAGCTTGATAGCTTACAATTTTACCTGGTGTACCAGTTAAAACAGAATCCCATTTTGACTCAATTCCAGTAAGACCTTGATTATCATTCCCGCAAAATCCCAAAACGTGTGATGCAACTGTATTATATGGATAATATCTTTTTGAATCTTCATCAATGTTTATTCCAATTTTTATATCATTGTCTTCCATCCATTTCTTTAATTTATCAATTTGTTCCTGTTCTACTTTTCTCGCGATTGTTTCAACTTTAGCTTCACTTTTTACTTTTTGTAAAGTTTCATTAAAATCAAGTGAAAAAATTTCTGAGAGACCTGTTGCCACATTTTGTTTTATTCTTTCTGTATCCTGGTCATCTTTTCCTATTATCTTTTCTGGATTAATAGTAACTGTATCCACTTGTGCACTTATAGCTAAAGATTTTCCTGTAGCATCTAAAATATTTCCACGTTTAGGACTTATGATTTGATTTATTGTTTGTTGTTTATAAGCAAGTTCTTTCAAATTATTTCCATCTACAAATTGAAGATAACCAATCTTTACAAGAAGTAGTGCAAAAACAATCAAGATAATAATAAATCCTGCAAGAAGTTTTTTTGTATGTATTAAATTTTTTGTTTTAAAAGGTGTCTTCATTTTTATCACGTTCTTCGTATTCGTGACTTTTGGAGTTCTTTTTTTCCTTACGTTACTCTTCTTACCTTTTGAGGTTTTATTCTTATTCATATGTTCACCAATCTTTATATATTTTTTATCATATAGTATTTTATATTAAACTATTATAAAAATCAACTACATCTTCTATACTTTTGCGTGGTGTAGAAGCTCCTGCCATTATACCAATTTTCTTGTTTCCTATATTACCCTTGTTTGATAGTTCATCTACTGTTTCTATGCAGACAGTTTCTTTACAAAACTGTGATGCTACTTCATACAATTTTTTTGTATTAGAACTATTTTTTCCTCCGATAATTATCATTAAATCAACTTTCTTTGATAATTCTTCTGTTTCTTTTTGTCTTAATTCCGTCGCTCTACAAATTGTATTTTTTATTTCTAATTCAATATTGTCTAATAATTCTTCTGTTAAAATTTCTTCAATTTCTTTAAATTTTTCTAAATGATATGTAGTTTGAGCAATTACCAAGCATTTATTTTTACCTGATTTCTTTATATCTTGGACTACTTTATATGTATCTTCTTTTTTTTCAATAACTGACATTTTATCTCCACAATAACTAATAGTCCCAACATTCTCAGGGTGATTTTTCGCACCAACCAATACTATATAATATCCTTTTTTACAATATTCATCTGCTATTTCATGAATATTTAAAACCTTTGGACATGTATAATCTACTATTTCTATATTTTTTTCTTTACATTTGTCATAAGTTTCTTTCGGTATTCCATGTGCACGTATTATAGTTTTACTTCTAATTTCTTTTACTTCTTCTGGTTTTTCTATAAATTTAATTCCTCTTTTTTCTAAATCTTCAACAACTTGTTTATTATGTACAATTTCTCCCAAACAATATACTTTTGCATTTGAATCTTTAACTTCATTTTTTGCTCCTTGTACAGCTCTTTCGACTCCATAACAAAATCCTGCTGTTTTTCCAACAATTATTTCCATATTAATCTCCTTATTTATATCATATTTAAGATTTCTTGTTTTAATACTTGTACAATTTTTTCCTGTGGTACTTTTTTTATTATTTTACCCTTTTTAAATAAAAGTCCTTCATCAATTCCTCCAGCTATTCCAATATCAGCTTCTCTTGCTTCTCCAGGTCCATTAACAGCACATCCCATTACTGCTACAGTAATATCTGATTCAATAGTCTGTAAAAATTTTTCAACTTCCTTTGCCATTGGAATCAAATCAATTTGTGTCCTTCCACATGTAGGACATGCTACAAGATTTGGTACTTTATTGTATAAACCACAATCCTTCAAAATTTCTTTAGCAACAGGAACTTCTTTTACCGGATCGTCAGATAAAGAAACTCTCATAGTATCTCCTATTCCCTCTCTTAACATTATTCCTAAACCTATACTAGATTTTATTGTTCCACTAAATTCTGTACCAGATTCTGTTATTCCCAAGTGTAATGGATAGTCAAAAGTTTTCGCTGCCTCTTCATAAGCTTCTATACATAAATCTAAACTTGAAGCTTTAAGAGAAATTGCAATATCGTAAAACTCTAATTTTTCTAAAATCTCTATATGTCTTTTTGCACTTTCTACCATTGCTTTAGCTGTTGGCTTCCCATACTTTTCTAATAAATCTTTTTCTAAAGAACCTCCATTAACTCCTATTCTTATAGGTATGTTTTTTTCTTTACAAGCATCTACTACCGCTTTCACCTTTTCTTCTGAACCTATATTTCCAGGGTTAATTCTTACTTTATCTACTCCAGCTTTTATCGCTTCTAGAGCTATTTTATAATCAAAATGTATATCAGCAACAATTGGAATATGTATTTGCTTTTTTATTTCTTTTATTGCTTTTGCATCTTCTATATCTAAACAGGCCACCCTTATAATTTCGCATCCTACTTTTTCTAAATCTAATATTTGTTTCACTGTAACACCAATATCTTTAGTTTTTGTATTACACATTGATTGAATTACTACTTTGTCTTGTCCACCTATTTGAACATTTCCTACCATTATTTTTCTTGTTTGATTTCTTTTTACCATTTTATTACTTTGCTAACTTTAAGCTAACGTCTCCTTTCTATAAATTAAAAAAGCGAGGTGAACTCTACTTTTGTGTATAGCTCACTTCGCCATTTTGTTTATCTTTTTACTTAGAGTCATCTATATAATAACCTACTCCTCTTTTTGTTACTAAAATTTGAGGTGTTGAAG
Source organism: uncultured Clostridia bacterium (assembly GCA_947625665.1). Lineage (GTDB taxonomy): Bacteria > Bacillota > Clostridia > TANB77 > CAG-508 > CAG-269. Next base: position 34,929 of record CANQPF010000005.1, read on the forward strand.
TATCTTTCTCTATTTTTTCACGTATCCTTCTTACTGTAACATCTACTGTCCTTATATCTCCATAGTATTCATATCCCCAAACTTTTTCTAATAAAGTTTCTCTTGTAACTACTTGACCTGGTTGTGTTGCTAAAAATTTTAGTACTTCAAATTCTCTCAAAGTCAAGTCTATTACTTCTCCTCTAACTTTTACTTCAAATTTTTCAGAATCTAATTCTAATTCTCCTACTACAATTTTTGCATCTTTCTTTTCATCATTTTTTTCTGATTCTACTACATTTGTATTAACTTCTACTTTTCTCAAATTTGCTTTTACTCTTGCTACTAATTCCCTGACACTAAAAGGTTTTGTAATATAGTCATCAGCACCTAACTCTAGCCCTAAAATTTTATCTATCTCACCGTCTTTTGCTGTCAACATTAATATAGGTACATTCATTGAATTTTTAATTCTTTTGCATACTGACAAACCATCTAATTTTGGTAACATTATATCTAGTAAAATCAAATCTGGCTTTTGCTCTAACGCCATATCTACAGCAGTTAAACCATCACTAGCTTCAATTACATTATATCCTTCTTTTCCTAAATTGTGAATTAATATATTTCTTATTGGCTCTTCATCATCAACAATTAATATTGTTTTAAAATCTTTTTCTTCTTCCACAGATACTCCGCCTTTCTTTTCCTAATTCTAACAATTTTCTATTTTATTTTATATTTTTTAAAAAATCTGTTAGCTTTACAATACATTTATATCACAATTATTTTTTTTATACAAGTCTTTTTGTAATTTTTTTGTAATACAACTGTAATAATATTTTTAGATTATTACTCTTATATTATATACCTTTCCATTTGATTGCAATTTTATTTCATTATCTACTAGCTTATCATTTAAGTATACCTCTTTTACTCCTTCACTTTTACCTTCTGGATTTTCTACTTTTATGTTGTAAATACTTTTGCCCCATTTATATTTTATTTTATATTCTTTCCAATTTTTTGGTATACACGGTAATAATTTCATGATTCCGTCTTCAATTCTAAGTCCTAAGATATATTGTATTCCTGCTTTATAATACCAACTGCTTGAACCTGTATACCATGTCCATCCACCTCTTCCAACTAGATTTCCACTTCCGTATATATCGGCTGCTATTACATATGGTTCAACTTTATACTTCTGTGCTGCTTCTCTTGTTCTTGCATGTTCAATAGGTGTTATCATTTTATATAATTCTAATGCTTTATCACCAAATCCAAGCATTGTTTCAGCAATCACTACCCATATTGCAGCGTGTGTATATTGTCCTCCATTTTCTCTTACTCCTGGTAAATATGCTTTTATATATCCTGGATTCAATTTTCCTTTAATAAATGGTGGGTCTAATAATTTTATAATACCATTTTCTTTATCTACTAAATGGTTTTCTAAGCTTTCCATTGATATATACTTCTTATCATTATCTGCTGCATTCGATATTACACTCCAACTTTGTGCAATGCTGTCAATCTTACATTCATCATTTTCCATACTTCCAATAGTTTCTCCATTATCCATAAAAGCTCTTCTATACCAACGTCCATCCCATGCATTTGTATTAAGTGATTTTTTTAAATCTAATTGTATTTTTTTATATTTTTCAACTAATTCTATATCTTGCCTTTCTTCACAAATTGGTATAAATCTATCAAGTATTATATATAAGAAGAAACCTAGCCAAACACTTTCTCCTTTTCCTTGATTTCCAATTTTATTAAATCCATCATTCCAATCTCCGCTACCTATTTTAGGTAATCCATTTGCACCAAATTTCGTCCTTTCAATTGCTTTTACACAATGTTGATAAATATTTTCTTTTATTTGTGACCTTTCATATACTCCATACTTTTCATCTTTTCCATTAACTAATTCTTCTCCTTGAAGATAGAATTCTTCTTTATCAAGTATGCTTTTATCTCCTGTAAATTCAATATATTCACATACTGCATATACTAACCATAATAAATCATCCGAAAATCTTGTCCTTATTCCTCTATTTCCCATGTCATGCCACCAATGAAGTACGTCTCCTTCTATAAATTGATGTGCACAATTTTTTAAAATCTGTTTTTCCAACATTTGTGGTTCTATATATTTTAAACAAAAAGTGTCTTGAAGTTGATCTCTGAATCCGAAGGCTCCTCCTGATTGATAAAAACCGCTTCTTGCTAGTAGTCTACTTTCTATAGTTTGATATAAACTCCATCCATTTAACATTATATTCATAGATTCCAATGGTGTTTCTACTTGTAGTTTTCCAAACAACTCTTCCCAATAAGCTTTTATATTTTTTAACTCCTCTTTACACTTTTCTATTTTTCTATATTTATAAGCTATATTTTTACTGTCTATAACAGTATCTTCTGCTCCCAATATTATTGAAATTTCTTTTTGATCATAACTATCAATTTCTATTTCTATTTCATATGCAATACAGGCTTGTTTTCCTAGTCCATCTTCATTGTCCAATTCTACTTTTTTTATTCCATCTGGATTTTTTAATCCACCATTTCCTAAGAAAAATCTTTTATTTCCCGTATAAGATTTTATTTTTTCACTACTTGTAACATATACTATACTATTCTCTGATTCTGAATCTATTTGATATAAGTTTTTACTAAAAATTATATTATTGTTTTTATCATATTGGGTAATAATGTTACCATTTGATTTTAATTCATCTTCTCCCATTGTTAAGTCTACATATTGTATTAGTTTCAATCTTTTTTTGAACATAGTTGTATTCTTTAATGTCAATATTCCTACTTTTACACTATCGTTTCTCGGAACAAAGATTTCTAGGATCTGGTCTATTCCCATTGATTTATGAAGATATTTTGCATATCCAAATCCATATATCGTGTTATAACTATGATTATCAGGAGCTGGATTTTGTCCTAAAGACCAATATTTTTTACTTTCTTCATCTTTAATATAAATAACTTCTGATGGAATATCCATAGTTGAATCATTTTGCCAAGTTGACACTCTATTTAATCTACTATTTTTATACCAAGTATATCCTCCCATATTTTCTGTAACAACTGTTCCAAATTTTTCATTTGCTAATATATGTGACCAAACTGCTGGTAAACGATTTAATTTGTCTGTTTTTATTAAATATTCTTTTCCATTTTCTGAAAAGCCACCATATTCATTATAATATTTTATCTTATCTTTATCTGAAAGGACATCTATATCTTCTGCATTTTCTTCAATAATTACCGCTTCTTTTTCTTCATTGTTTATGACTTTATACTTTTCTAAATATTTTTCCTCTATATCTCTTAAATTATTTTTTATACCACCTTTATTACTATCAATAATAACTGTTGCAAGAAATTCTATTAATTCAATATCCTTTTTATCAACCTCATTTCTCGTTATATGAAATATACCACCCCTTTGGTTCTTTAAATATCCCATATGATTATTCAATATATCTGTTTCAATTTCTTCTTTTACGTAGTTTTCATAACTGTGTTTTTCTTCATCTATAATAACTAGTTCTGTTTCAATTTTTTTGGTTTTCAAATATTCATACGCTTTTAGCATTTCCTTTATAACATAACTATCATTAACATCTTGTATTTTTACTAATAAAATAGGTAGATCTCCTGATATTCCATATTTCCAAAGTTCTGCTTGTATATATTTTTCTTGTGGTAATCTTTCGACGTTAATACATCTTGTAGGATTCTCAAAAACTATATATGTTATTAATTTTTGATATTGTTCTATATCCTTTCCTTTTACTCTTAAATATCTACTTTCTTCTTTAACTCTTGCATTAGATAATTCAAAAGCTAATTTTACATTTTCTTGTGATTGATACTTTATCAAATTATTTTTTACAGATTCCCTATCCTCTCCTACTGAAATTATTAAATCGATTTTTGCTTTTTCACCAGCTGGAATTTTTAATGTTCTTTTTAAAGCTATAATTGGTTCTGTAACAAGTCCTATTTGTTTTGAAAATGGTATTGAATTTTGAATCATTTTTGGTGTTCCAAGATTTCCTCTACCTAAGAATTTCTCCTTTTCAATTTCATACTCAATATCTCCAATAGATTCATTTTCTGTATATAATCCTACTTGCATAAAAATTCGTTTTTCATCTTCTTCTCTATTTTTTCTCTCAACTTCAATGCTATCTGTATTATTATTAAAATCAAATTTTAAAAATAAATTATTAAAAGCCTGATGAGCATAATCTTGGTATTTATTTGATAATACTGGTTCAAAATATGAAGTAACTTCTAAGATTTCTTCTTCACTACCTATGTTTTCTAAACTCATTCTTCTTATCTCTACTGGCTCATTAGGAACAACTATATTTTCCATTTTACTCTTTATATTACCATTTATTTTTTCAATTTTATTTTTATCTGGCATAAAACTAATCTTATATTGACTTTCTTCATCTTTTATATATGACATATTCCAAATATTTTTAGATTTAATGTTTTTTACATAAAAATTGATTCCCTGTCGATATGTTTTTGTTGTCTTAAATCTATTAATAAATATATCTTTATATTTACTTACTCCTAGTCCTTCTTGATTCATTGCAACAGTATATTCTTCATTGGATATTAAATTTCCTCTAATAAGTTTTTCATCAATTTTTCTATATGTGCGTTCTGTATAATTTTCATAATCAACATATTTTGGTTTTTCAACTTTTTCTTTATCTTCTTTTGTTATTATGAATTTTTCTGGAGTTCTTTCCTGCAATAAAATATTTACTGCTTCTATTTCAGGATTTTCAGAAAATCTTTTTTGAAAAATATTATCATTTATAAAATTATTTATTGATAATAGAATTAATCCTTGGTGGTGTGCCATATAAGTTTTCACAATACTTGCATTATTTCCCTTTTCTACCCTCTCTGGAGTATAATCTATTGACTCATAAAATCCATATTTATTATACATTCCTTGTGCTTCTAATTCTTTTAAATTTTTAATGACTTCTTGTGGAATATCATTTATTGCAAGTACACTGCCATAAGAACTTACTACCATTTCATCTGCTAATCCTCTTTTTAACCCTAACCATGGAATTCCAAAAGCTTTATACTGATAATTTGAGTGTAAGTCTTTAACATTAAATGCAGCCTCTGAAATTCCCCATGGTATATTTAATCTTGTTGTATATTCAATCTGACTCATAAGCATAAATTTACAAGATTCATCTAATAAACTTCCTTCATATCTTTTAATATTTATATTAGGCATTAAATATTCAAAAGCAGTTCCAGACCATGATAACAATCCTTTATATCTTCCAAGTACTGTTAAGGTTCTACTAAGGCTATTCCAATGTTTTTCAGGTACATCTTTTTTTGCAATTGCTATTAAACTTGCTTGTCTAGCTTCAGATGCCAATAAATCATAATATGAATCTGTTAATTTATTTTCTTCTATATTAAATCCTATTGAAAATATTTGATGTTCTTTATGATATAAAAGTGAAAAATCCGTATCTTCTATCATATTGCTAACTATTTCAATTTGACTTTGAAGTATTATATCATTCATACTTGGTCTATCTTCTTCATTAGTTTCTTCTAATAACTTAATTAAAAAACTTTTTACTACATATAAATATCCGACAAAATTTCCACTATCAACTGTTGAAATATATCTAGGAATTAATGGTTCCTTCTTTCTTATTTCATACCAATTATATAAATGACCATTCCATTTCGGTAATTCATGAATTGTTGTTAAAATATTATTTAATAAATTAGTACATCTATCTAAATTGATATATTTTAGATCATACGCTGCAATTACAGCTAAAATTGAAAGTCCTATATTTGTTGAAGATGTTCTTGTTGTTATTACTTCCTTTCTATCAGCCTGATAATTATCAGGTATTAAATAGTTATTTTCTTCAGTTAAAAAGTCTTCGAAAAATTTCCATGTTCGTTTTCCAACTTCTATTATATAATCCTTTTCATCTTCTGTTATGCTTTGAATTGGCTTTACTTCGTTTATTTGTCTACTTATATACCACATTACACTTGGTGCAATAATCCACAATACTCCTAATATAGTTGGAAGTAAATTTATTTTATAAATTCCTATACCTATTGCTATAACTCCTGAAAATAAATTGAACCACATTTGACTTACATATGATGGCAAATCTGTCTTTGCTTGTTTTTCTGCTTCTTCTGAAGTCGTCCATTCTAAAAGATTTTTGTGCGAAATTAAAATTCTGTATAAAGTTTTAAAAATTGCTTTTACAGAAATATACGCCTTATATGGTAAACAAGATAATGTTATTATTCCTCTATAAAATGCTCCTTTTAATCCTGTAATTTGTGGTGTAAAAGTTTTTTGTGTCTGCTCTCCTTGTTTTTTAAATATGACATTATTTAGTAGTTCTAAAATAAATGGTAATATTATTATGCTTGTTATCCATAATGCACTTCCCCATACTGATTTTTTATAAATTAAACTAATAATACTTAAAAATATATAGGATATTAAGATACTTATTTCAAATATGCTTCTCCTTAAATTATCAAATATTTTATATTTAGATAATGCATTTAACGGACTTTTCTTTCCAATCCATTTTATAATTTGCCAATCTCCACGTATCCATCTTGAAAGCCTATTTATAAAACTATTATACTTTTCTGGATATCCATCCATAATCACAATATCAGTTGCAAGTCCACATCTTACATAACTTCCTTCTAATAAATCATGACTTAATACTGTATTTTCTGGTATCTCGTTTTTTAATACTTTTTCAAAAACTCGTAAATCATATATTCCTTTTCCGGTAAAAATTCCTTCTCCAAAATTATCTTGATACATGTCTGAAATTGCATTAGTATATAAATCTATTCCACCAGAACCTGCAAAAATTTTTGTAAATAAATTTTTATTGCTAATATCTAAGTTTACTCCTACTCTTGGTTGTATTAATCCATACCCATCTATTACTGTATTTGTGTTCATGTCTATAATTGGTCTATTTAGAATATGAGTCATTGCTCCTACTAATTCAAAAGCAGAATTTAAAACTAAATCAGTATCTGCGTCAAGTGTGATTATATATTTTATTTTTGGTAGCTTTTTATCAGATTCCTCCATTGTATTTACTATAAATTGTTCTTGATCTTTACCTAGCAAATACTCATTTAATTGCTTTAATAATCCTCTTTTTCTCTCCCATCCTAAATACTTTTGTTGCTTCTCATTAAATTCTCTTTCACGATAAACAAAATTAAAAATAGGAAATTCACTTTCTTCCTTTTCGTATTTTTTATTTAATTTTTCCACTTCTTTTATTCCTGTATCTATAATTTCTTGGTCAAATTTTTCTTCTTTATTATCACTTTGTGTACAATCCCCTAGTAATGTAAAATAGATATTTTTAGATTTATTTGCTAAATAGAAAACTTCTAATTTTTCTATTAGCTCTTTTGTTTTTTTACTACTATCTAAAATTGTAGGGATTACTACCATCGTAGCATAATGTTTTGGAATTCCATTTTTCATATCTAATTTTGGTATCATTTTTGGTTTAACTATTTTTCCTAAAACCCATTGTATAAATTGAATTACAAATTCTGTTGTTGGTATAAAAAATATAATTAAACTAGTTATAAATATAGCTAAATTTGTTTTGTGAAGTTGCAAAGTCAAACTCATTATTATAGTAAATAAAGTACTTAAGCTAAATACACTTAGAATATATACTTTTACTTTATCTTTTGCTTTCATCTTCCTACTTGTTTTATATCCTAATACATCATATAACTTATTAATTCCATCTCCTATAATATAATAGCCTATATGACTCTCTTTAGAAATTTCATCTTTATCTCTAGCCAACTCTAAAATCTTTTTTGTTATATATATTTCTGACATTTTAGTTGCATTTGCAATCTCTTTTATTTTCATTCGATAATATTCTTTAGTTTTGTAATCCATTTGTTCATAGACATTTGCTGGATCTTGTTTTAATAAATCTTCTACCCCATTTATTTTTTCAAACATTTCTAAAAAGTTTAATCTTTGAATCTTTTTTATACTTGTAATTCCATTTCCAATTAAAACTTTTTTCATAGCAATATCAAAATGTTCTTTTTTTATTACATCAGAAATTGACGTTCCAGCTATTTCTACAGTTTCCTCCAAAGCATTCAAATAACTATAACCTTTTTTTCCATATCTTTTTAAGATAAATGACATATATTCTATAAACGGATATCTTGTATTTGGATAAGCAATTTCATTTAAAGACTTATTAAATGTATTTTTTCTATATTGATCTTTATTAAATTTCTTTTCGGATTTTGGTTTATTTTCTATAATTCTCTCTACAATACTTTCAGCTTTATATTTTTGCATTTGACTACTATAAATAGATTTGCAAGTTTGAGCTATATTTTCAATAATCGCAATCTCAAGAAACATACCTATATTCCATATTTCGTCCATACTTAATGTTTTCTTTGTTTGATAACTCATTAGATATTGTTCTAAGTTTTCTCGTTCTAAATAATTATCTGTATATGCAATAATTTCACTTGCCAATACATATATTCTTGCAAACCCTCTATGATTTCCATTAGCAATTCCAGGGAAATTCATATATTTCTTTACCGTTAATTCTTTTTCAATCATCTTAACTGTTTCTTCTATTACATATAAATTATCTAATATCCATTCTCCTGCCGGATGTATTGTAATACCAAGTTTCAGATGCTCATTTAAAACTTGATATACTTCTTGTATTATTCTAAAATTATCTAACATCTGTGGTACCGGATATGTTTCTTTTTGAGATTTTGATATTACATCTTGTTCAGCAGCTATTTTTTCTAAATGCCTTTCTATCTGTTCTTTAGTTAACATCGTTCCACTTATTTGTAAAATTTTATTTATTTTCAAAAAAATTCCACTCCTCGCAAATATGTTTTAAACATATTGTTTGCAATTTGTGGATTTGTTATACTAAATTTTTCAAATTCTATTTACTTATTAAAAAAATCACAAATGCCTGTATAAATTCCCCAAGCTAATCTATTTTGATATTCATCTTCTTTAAGTTGCTTTTCTTCTTGTGGATTTGATAAAAAACCACATTCTACTATACTTATTGGTATTTCAACTTTTTTCACTATATATATATCATTAATTTTCATTGCTACTCTATTGTTATCTTTTTGTATTGCTTCATTCAAACTTATTTGTAAACTTTTTGCAAGTTCTTCACTTTGTTCATTTCCATTTTTAAAAAAACATTGCCAACCTGAATATTGTTGTTGAGGTATTTTATTCAAATGAATTGAAACAAATATATCTGCCGAGCTTTCATTTCCTATTTTTACTCTATTTTTTATGTCTGATACTTTTTTTTGTCTTAGTGTCTTTGCATCCAAATTATATATAGCTTTATCATCTGAGCGTGTTAGTATTACTGTTGTTCCACTTTGTTCTAGCAATTTCTGTACCTTCAATGTTATTTGCAAATTTATCTCTGATTCTGTTGTCCCATCATTAGCTACTGCTCCACCGATCTTCTCCTCCATGCCCTGCATCTAAAATCACAACTTTTCCTGATACTGGTGTTGTTGAAGTTGCTTTTAATATTTCATTTTTATTATTTGAGTTTCTAAAACCTTCGCTACCACTAAAAGATACTATCATTGTTCCAGATATCACACATAGTAAAGTTAGTTCTAATATTTTTGTTTTTCTTAATTGATTTATTATTTTTAACATAAAAAACCTCCTAATATATTTAATCTATATTAGGAGATTAAAATTTTATTCTTATTTATTTTCACGTCTTCTATCTACTGCATAACTACTACCCATTACCGATTTAGCTGCATGTTTTACTTGTGCTCCAATTTCTCCTATTTCCAACATATTACTAAATCTTCCTGGTTCGCATACAACCACTCCTATTGATAATGAAGTTAATGGAAATTGTTCTATTATACCTTTCCTATTTTCCACCTCTATATATCCTCGTTCTAAATCTTTATCAGTAAAGAAATTAGATACTTCTGCATCAAATTCTGCTAAAATATGCTGACATAAACGTTCTCCAAATGTTGATGGTATTATTGCCACAAAGTCATCTCCTCCGATATGCCCAACAAATGTATCACCTTCTTCTTTATGAACATTTGAAACTATAACTCTTGCTGTATATTCTATTATTTGATCTCCTTTTAAAAATCCATATACATCATTATAAGCTTTAAAATTATCTAAATCAAAATATAATACTGAAAAAGGTTCTTTTTTAGTTAATCTTTTCTTTAATTCTGCATGAATTTGTACGTTTCCTGGTAATCCAGTTAAAGGACTTATTCTTCTATTTATTGTTAATAATCTACTTAAATTTTTCACAGTGTAATATAAATATTTTTCATCTACTGGTTTCTTTATAAAATATTCTATTGACTCTTCTAAAATTTGTATACGGTGTTCTCTGTTACTTACAGATGACACTACAATAACTGGCGTTATTTGGTTGTCTTCATCTCGCCTAATTTTCTTACATAATGCAACTACATCTCTATTAATTGCATCTTCATTTATAACAATTAAAGATGGTATGTTTTTTAAAGCTACGTCTATCTCTTCTGTTTTTACACTAATAAATTTAAATTCCTTATCTTCCTTAAATAATTGTTGAAAGATCACTATTGAAGAATCGTCATCATCTATTATATAAACTTCATTAATCATTAGTGGTCCCCTTTCTTTTGTTAATCATATATGGTTATGCACACACTTCTTTAAGTGTGTGCCTATATTGTCAAAGACAACAAGGTTCTGGGGTACCCATTTACAATCAAAGATTGTAAATGGGACACGTTCTCACTACTGTGCATTCTTTGTGTATATATTAGCCCAAGTACTTGTTTGTTCATTTAAGTTAAATGCAGTTACTTCTACTTTATTTTCTCCTACAACTATTCCAAATGTTGTTTCTATTTCTTTTTCCCCGTTTAGTACTTTTTGGAATGATTTGCCATTTATCGTAAGAATTAATTTTTGTAGTCCTATATTATCTTTTGCTTTTATTACAAAGTTTTCCTTCGCATCATCTACAGTAACATCTATAACTGGTTTTTCTCCTTGACCCATACCTAACTCTTCACCTATGTTTGACCCACTTGAACTTTGCCCTTGTGGTGTTGCTTCTGCTCCTGGTGTTGGATCTACACCTTCTATTGTCTTAGTTATTACTTCACTATCTCCATTAATATCAAAAGCAGTAATTGTTAGTTGATTACTTCCTGCTGGTGGTTTTATTTTTTGTTCAAACGTAGTTCCACCAACTTTCACCTTCTTTTCTTCTTCATCATTCCACTGATAAGTCATATAGTCAATCTCATTTTTTCCAGCTAATGATACATTAATATCCGGTTGAGCATCTTCTATTTCAATAGTTATATTAGCCTCTCTAGAGAAATTTCCTTGTAACACTTCAGTTTGTCCCTTTGAGTTAGTAGCTCTAACATAAATTTTATTTTCTCCTGCTGGTAAATCAATCTCTTGTGATATAGCATTTCTGCCATTTGTACTTATTTTTGACTCCGTATCATCATTCCATTTATAAACTAAATCATTAAGTATTACATTACTTTCTACTTTTATTGTAACTTTTTTCTCTGCAGTCCTTGATACTTCAATATGTGGTTTTCTTGGTGCATTTTTTAAATCATCTTTTCTTTTAAACATTGCATACGAAGATGCTCCAATATTAAATATACCAAATAGTAATATAAGTATTGCAAATACTCTTACTATTCTTACAGCATCTTTTGCACTACTTGTATGTTCTTTTCTCTTCTTCTCTTTTTTTTGTTTTACTGGTTTATTTTCTTGAATAGATAGTATTTGATTCATTGTTTCACCTCAATATTCTTTCCTATACAAAAAAATTATAACACAAGGGTTTTAAATTGTAAATATTTTATTATTTAAGTTTTTAAATTAATTTGGTGGTAATTTTTAGTATAAACTAAAAATTTTTAATACATTAAATTCAAATTATTAAAAATAAATATCCTCCGGCTTAGCCGGAGGTATTTTACTAATATCGCCTAAAAGGCTATGTTATAAGCGGAGCCTCAAG
>CANQPF010000006.1 GCA_947625665.1 uncultured Clostridia bacterium
CAACTAATTTATCAGTATTAAAAAATATATTCTTTGTAAGCTCCATCACAAATCTCCTTATTAATTTATCTTTTGCTAGCATCATTATAATATTAAAAATTACAAAGTTCAATAGTTTTTTCAAAAAAAAGACCAAAATAACAAAATGTAATAAAATTGTAAAATAAATGAAATAAAGTAAAAATAAACAATTTACAAAAATAAAAACTCTAAAAAAGCTCACAACCCACTAAAAAATATACGAGCATAAGTTATGAAGCAAATAGACTTAAGAATAAAAACTCTAAAAGGATAATATAATCAAATAAATATTGTAAAAAAACAAAATTTATGATAGTATCTAGGAAAGGAAAAAAATAAAAGGAAAGAGATGTAAGATGGAGAAAGAAAAAGAAAAAAAGAGAGGAGAAAAGCCTCAGAACAAAAAGGACGTAGAGAATATTAATAAAGAAAAAACTAGTAAAGAAAAAATTAATAAAACAGAAAAAAACAACAATAAAGAAACAAAAAAAGAAGAAAAAAGTGGCTTCAAACCAGTAAGCAAAACAGAAAAAAAACAATACACAATGTATGAAGAAACGAAAAACAAGAAAAAAGCAATAAAAACAAGAATATTAATAGGAATAGCCACAATAGCAATAATACTAGTAATGACGACAATATTTGCAATAATAAACATGAACAACTCAAACATCTTAAAAGGAATAACCATAGAAGGAATAGATGTTTCAAACTTAAGTAAAACAGAAGCAATAGACAAACTAAACAAAATATATGAAGACAAACTAAAAACAGAAATAGAATATAAATACGAAGACTATGAGACAGCAATAGACCTAAACGTACTAGAAACAAAATATGAAGTAGAAAAAGCAGTAGATGAAGCAGTACAAATAGGAAAAAAAGGAAACATCTTCGCAAACAACTTCGAAATAATAAAAACATATATAGGAAAAAAAGACATAAATGTAGAAACAACAATAAATGAAGATATAGCAAACCAAACAATAGAAGATATAGGAGCAAAACTACCAGGAATAGTAATAGAATCAAGTTACTATGTAGAAGATGAAAACCTAATTATCGGAAAAGGAACAAAAGGAATAGTAGTAGACAAAGAAAAATTCCTAGAAGAAATAAAGCAAGAAATCGAAAAAATAGAAATAACACAAGAAATAAAAGACATACCAGTAAAAGACAAAGATCCAGAACCAATAGACATACAAAAAATACACGACGAAATATATACAGAAGTAAAAGATGCATATTACACAAAAGACCCATTTGAAGTACATCCAGAAGTAGAAGGAGTAGACTTCGATGTCGAAGAAGCAAAAAAAATATTAGAAGAAGAAAAAGAAGAATATATAATACCACTAAAAATAACAAAACCAAAAGTAACACTAAGTCAAATAGGAACAGAAGCATTTCCAGACCAACTATCAACATTCACAACAAAATATGATGCAAGCAACAAAGACAGAACAACAAACCTAAGACTAGCATGTCAAAAACTAAATGGAAAAGTAATACTACCAGGAGAAACATTCTCATACAACCAAACACTAGGAAAAAGAACAGCAGAAGCAGGATACAAAAACGGAAAAGTATATGAAAACGGAGAAGTAGTAGACGGAATAGGTGGAGGAATATGCCAAATATCATCAACACTATATAACACAGCATTATTAGCAAACATGGAAATAGTAGAAAGAAGAAACCATCAATTCGTAACATCATACCTACCAGCAGGAAGAGACGCAACAGTAGTATACGGATCAACAGACTTTAAATTCAAAAACACAAGAAAATACCCAGTACGAATAGTAGCAAGTGTAAATAGTGGAATAGCAACAGTAACAATGTTTGGAATAAAAGAAGAAGAAGAATATGTAATAAGCTTTAAAACAAACACAATATCAACAATACCACCAACAACAAAATATCAAGAAGATCCATCACTAGCATCAGGAGAAGAAAAAGTAAAACAAGCAGGAACAAATGGACTAGTAACAGAAACATACATAACAAAAAAACTAAATGGAAAAGTAGTATCAACAAAATTACTATCAAGAGATACATACAATGCAATGCAAAAAGTAATACTAAAAGGAGTAGGAGCAGCATCAGCGCAACCAGCACAGCAAACACAACCAGCACAACCGGCACAACCAGTACAGCCAGCGCAACCAGCAGAAACACCAAAACCAACAGCAGTACCAGCACCAGAGCCAGAAGAAAGAACAAACCCATAAACAACAAACTAAAACAAATAAAACTCTTAACCAAATGAAATTCCTGCAATGTAAACAAGGACGCCTAAACAACAAAAAAATAGGCGTCCTTAACTATGAATAGCTTTTCTTAGCAAAAAGCACCCAAAGTATTGACAAAACGAACTAAAAAAGCTATAATAAACGAAGTCGACACGATAAAACAAATATCAAAATACGGGCCATTAGCTCAGTTGGTAGAGCAGCAGACTCTTAAACAATTAGTGTACTAAATGGACTAGTAACTTAAAAATATTGATATATAAGCAATAAACAATAATACAAAAAAATATACTAAAAATAACATTTACACAGTTTTACACAATTTTTATGTGTAAAAAATATAATATATGGGCCATTAACTCAGCTGGTAGAGTAGCAGACTCTTAATCTGAAAGTCCGGGGTTCGAACCCCCGATGGCTCACCATTTCAATTAATTTCACAGCTTTGGAAGTTGAAATTAAAACTGTGTAAATTGTATCAACTATACTTATATAAGTTTTCTTATATAAGTATTTTTATACCACTTTTCTTTCAAAAAATATATCTTTATAAGCCTTTTGCATTGCTAACTTTTTTCGTTTAGGAGATACTCTAATATAATATTTTTGTGTTGTTTGAAAATCTGTATGCCCCATTAATCTCATTAATACAATTTGTTCCATACCCTGTTCGGAGCAAAAAGTAGCAAATGAGTGTCTTAAACCATAAGGTGTCATTTTTTCTAAATTATATTTCCTACAAAATTTTGGCAAAGCACTAGACAAAGTATCTGAAACATAGGGGTGATATGTCCTACTTAAAAACATATACTCATTTAGGGTCCATTTTCTATTATGTCTTTTTATAGCTTGTGAATTTTTAAATAATTCTTTTTGTTCTTGTTTATGTTTTAGTAATACTTCCATTAATCTAGGCCTTAATGGTATGCTTCTATAACTTTCAGGTGTTTTCAATTTATCATCATGTCTTGTATGACCTATTGGTTTCATATCATCATCATATACAATAAACTCCTTATAAGCATTTTTGATAATTAGCTCATTATTATTTAAGTCCATAGCAGACCATTTTAAGCCACAAGCCTCTTCTGGCCTAATACCTGTAAGCAACATTGTTTCAAATAATAAGGACATATCAGTATTTTCTTTTTCAAAACTATTAAGCCATAAATTTTGTCTATCTGGTTCTATATAATCAGTAAGTTTTTCAATTTCTGGTTTAGAAATTTGAACAGGTTTGTCAATATTCGTTAATGGATTTTTTGTAATTTTCTTGTTTTTAATAGCATATTTAAATAAGATATTTAAAACTATATAGACATGCTTTTTTAAAGTTTGACCTTTAACTTTTTTTAATAATTGTATTATAAAATCCTCTGTTAATTCATGTAAATATAGTTTTTTATTTTTTTTGCAATAAGGAAGTATAACGTCAATAATTGTTTTATAATTACCATCAACAGTTTTCTTACTTAATGGTTTTGGATTATCTTCTGTTTTATTACATAAAGAAAATCTATATTTTATCCATTCGATAGCAAAATTTTCCAACATCACTTTGCTTTCTATTGCGGGTTCTGGCTTTTCGTAACTACTTGATAGATTTTTATTTATTGTTGGTGTATTATTAGCAATATTTAATGGTTGATGAAATGGAAAAATGTTAGTTTGTAAACTTATATTTTGTAGAATATGTGCATTTATATTGTTAATTTTATCTACTATAATTAATGTTTTTTGCAATATTTCTGGTGTTGATATACCAGTTTTATTGATACTATCAACTAATCTTTGCGAAACTCTATCATCAAATTTACAAGTAATTAATCCATTGCTAAAAGCTGTATCTATGTAAGCTACAACTTTATTTAAAAGACCTAATAAAGCTAACTCTTCAGTTGTTCCACTATTCTCAATTCTTTTTGCAGGTTCACCTCCAATTTTTAATGAAATTGTAGCAATGTAATAACCATTGCGTTTTAAAGCTATTGAAACTTCATATTTTTTTGCTCTTTCTTTTTCCAATATTATTTCTCCTTTCTGGTTGTAAAGAAGTAAACAAATTTATATTGGTAAAAGATATCAGAATAAATTTGTTTACATTATATTATAAAATCTATCAAAAAAAAAGTAGAATTAACTTAATTTGTTATAACGACCATAATTTTTTGAAAGCCAGATAGGTAATTGTTCTTTGTCAATTAATATCTTTCGGGGAAATATTAAAGCAGGGAAACCTTTCATTTTTACTAATTTTAACATAGTATTCCTACCGATATTTGTATATTTACAAGCCTCTTGAATTTTGATAAAGCAAGTTTCTTCTTTGCTATTTATCATATCAATATATTTTAAATAACTAAAATCTCTCATTTTATTTTTCTCCTTAACTTATAATAATGTTTGTATTAATGGTTTAATGAAGTCAAAATTTTGTGAATCAAGATTTTCATATATACCCTTTTCACAATAAAAATTACTTTCTTTAAATAGCATAAGTTGTAACATTACTAAACGAATAAATACCTCATCAATTTCTAAGCTAATATTTATATATTTATTCATAACATTACAGAGATTTTTAGCAGAATCTTTGGTTAATTTCTTTTGAAAGTTTATATTAAATATATTAAAAAGTATCTTGTAATCCCATATAAAAAAAGGTCTTTTGTTGAAATATATTTTTTTGTAATATAATCTTTTTTCATCTACAGCAAGATATTTGCTAGAAGATAAGACTTTTTTATCAAAAGCCATATTTTTAATAAGAAAGCCTTTATCTATTAGTAGTTTATTAACAAGATAAGCAGTAATCTTATTGCAATCTAATGTATCTTTCAATAAAGTAGCGAACTCTGTGGCAGAAATAAAATCTCCATCTCCAATAGTTTTTATAGCGATATTTGAGTTTGAATAAACAATATAAGATAGATACAAGAATTTATCTGCTGTTATATTTAAGTTTTCAAGTATATTCAAATAAATATTATGTATAAGAATACACCTCCTCCCTTTTTTGAAATTGTATATTATTTATGTTTTTCGTAGCTATATAGTACCAAAATACAGCCATTTCATAAAATAAATACATTTCGAGTTTTCCTCATCGATAGAGCATACTGGCACAATAGAAACACAACCAGCAATATATGAAATAATTCATACATAATATATGTTTCCAATAAATAACTAATATACGCATAAAGCAATAACTTATAATTGATAAATAAATTATAAATCAATTAAATTATCTGGTTCTTTAATTGGACAATCTTTAAGTGTAGTATCAAGAATAGATTTAATTACATCAGAATTACAACCAAATTTATTTTGTAATTCATTTACTGTATGCGTATATAAGTTATAGACAAAGTCTTTATTAGTTGTTAGACCGTAGTAATTATAATTCCCCATTAAATATTGATTTAGTGTTTTGATTGAATTATAAATACATTCTTCGATAGCTTTTGTAATTTTTTTTGTTATTTCATTACATTTTCTATCAGTTTTTTCTAATGTTGTAACATAATTTAGCATATGATTTTGGCAATAAATATTGAAACCTAGAAAAGTAAATCTATCTGATGTATTATCATTTATGTCGAACTTTATAATTCTAGTTTTATCTTGTTGTAATTTAAGACCAAATTGTAAAAGTCTTTCTTCAATAGTTTTATAGCAATATAAAGCCTCTTTATGACTGCTAAAGCAAGCTACAAAATCATCGCAGTATCTTATTAAAGTATTATTACTATTTCTAGTCTTAATACCTTCCTCAAACCATACATCTAGCGTATAATGAAGATATACATTTGCTAAAATTGGAGAAATAAGACCGACCTTGAGGTGTCCCTATTTTTGTTTTATGAAACTCTCCATTTATCATAATGCCACTTTCGAGAAATCTTTTGATATATTTTATAAAATGTCTATCAATAATCTTACATTTTAGTAATTTTAATAATTTCTGATGATTTATATTATTAAAGAACCCCTCTATATCTGCTTCAACAATATATTTTGTATTATTATTGTATATAGCATTTTTTAATTGAATTAATGCTGTATGACAATTTCTATTAGGTCGATAACCATTAGAACAATCTAAAAATATCGGTTCATATATTGCAGTTAAAATTTCTGACATAATAGCTTGTACTAATTTATCTTCATAGCAAGAAATACCAAGAGGTCTACTTTTGCCATTTGACTTTGGTATCTCTAGCCTACACACAGGCTGAGGATAATAAGTGCCTTTTTCAATTCTAGTAACTAAGTTTTGTAAATTACTATTAAGATTAGTGTTATATTTATACTTAGTCATGTTATCGATACCAGTTGCTTTATTTCCGTTCATAGAATTATGAACTTCTTTCAACTTATCAATAGTAAAATACTTCATTAAGTTTTGCACATTATTATATTTTTTTAGCTGTTGTTTAATATTTCTTTCAAGACTCATTTTTTATTCCTCCTTTCTTTAATGAAATTGTTTGTATTTCTTGACAAAGTGCACTTTTCATATTATACTATTTAATAAATAATTAAGTCTTGAATGGATAAGCTTAATAATATTTAAGCATAAATAGACATATAAAGACGATTGCAAGTATGTTTAATTTTTGGAATTGGTAGTTCTCTAATAAACAAACTTGCTTTTTTATTTTTCTGTCAAGAAATATAACTTTGATTAAATTGGTTATATGCTCTTTAACCTAAATATATATTATAGCCCTTTTTTATCAAAGTCAATGAAAATGTTAAAATCATATAGTTTATAAGAAAGGTGGATATATATGGAAAAAATGTTGAAAAAAGAACAAAGTGTAAAAGAAGAAAGAGAAGATAATTATAATAAACCAGTTAATAAATGGTTACGAGAGTATTTAGAGCAGATAAGCCCAGGATATGGACATAAAGTAGATAGTGATAAAGAATTTGCTAATAAATGTAAAATAAAATATAGTAGAATTAGAAATATTACAAATGGAAATGCACAGGTAAATATTGAAGATTTAATGAAAATCTCAAAAGCTACAGGAATATCTTGCGATGAAATTATATTAAAAAAAGAAGTTCCAAAAAATTTAAATTTAAACGCTATTGATGTAGTATCAAAAGAAGCTTACAATGTAATGAGTAAACATACAATACAGAAAAATGTTTTATTTCAAGTGCCATATAGAGATAACTTTCTTAATTTTTTGAGCTATTTGATTTGCGAAGAGAACTTTATAAATACATTATCTGAAAAATCATATAAAATATTAGAAGATATTAAAAGTAGTAATATAGAAATAGATATGACAAAGTGCAAAGATGAAAAAGATTTTTTGAGTAAACCTAATAACAAGTTGATAAAAAAAGAAATAAATGAATTAATAACAGATAAAAAAATAAGACAAGATGTAAGAAAAATAATATGTAAATATATCTATCAAGAATTATTAAAAAGTTATCGTATATAGCTAAAATATATATTAACGAATTGTAACCACAAAATATATAAACATATAACTTTGTACTTAAGCAAAAAATATTAGAATGTAATTATAAATGCAATAGATATATAAAATATACAAGTTTTATACCAAAAAATAAATTGACGAAATAAGTTATATGCATTATAATAAATCCATCCTTTTTTGGAGGAAATCTAGGAAAGGAGGGTAACTCAATGACAGCGTTCGATTTAATCTTTTTTCTCATAGTATTGCTTTTAGGCAAGAATTGGGGAAAAGATGACGGCAAAAGGTAGAAATACCAAAGGTGGCAAAGGTCAGCCACCTTTTAATTTTTGCATAAAAAAAGAGATATGCGGTCAACATATCTCTAGCAACTCGACAGCGTTCAACTACGACTTGCTTAAGCTAATATTATTATAGCTCATTTTTTAGTATATGTCAAATAAAACTTTTTTATACTATATAATAAACAATGATACTATTTATTGCCAGGCATATTATCAAGAGCAAATTTATATGCAGAGACTACAAAACCATTAAATAAATATCCTTTATATTAGCGATATTTATATACATAGGTTGTATTATCTACTTTTATATTAATTTCAACAGGTGTATCTGTTTCGTCTGCTATACTCTTTGGCATTTCAATTAAATAGTAAATTTTTTGTGATGTTAAAGGTTTAATATTTGTTAAATTTGTATAAGTAAAACCTAGTGTGTCATCTGGTATTGCTGAAAAGCTAGAATAGCTATAATTATTATTATATTTAGCTGTAACATTAGCAACGGAAGAAGCATCTAAATCTATTGTTGATGTGTTTTTACAATTTAAAACTATATATAAGTATGTATTATTTGAATCATCAACTTGATAATAATTATAATAAATATCTTTTTTTGGTGGCTCTACCTTTTGACTAAAACTAGTACTTTCAATGCTTATTTCTACATCTTTTCCAGTTATTGTTTCTCCTGACGATATAGTCTTTGTTTCTTCACTTTTTGTACTATTAGAGCTACTTGTTCCTGTTACGTTGTCTATTGTGTTGCTTACCTCTTTCAAGGCTTTTCCAACTGCAAAATACATATTATAGACAATTACAACTGATATAATTCCTAAAACAAAACCAGTTATTGCTTTTCCTCTTTCTGCATTTTTGATTATTCCTATAAGTCCAAATATAATACTTAGTACCCCTAATATCATTGAAACATAATTCAATATAGGAATAAAACACATACAAATTGCAATAATACCTAATACCATAGATGCTGTACTTAATCCACTCTTTTTTTCTTTTTCTTCCATCTTTTCCCCTCCCTTCTTTTTAATTCTAACATATTCTTTTTGTTTTCGCAATACATACGTTATGCAATTGTTATGCATACAATATGTATATAAATATATATAATTGTATTGTGAGGTGTAAAATGAAAAAATTTAAAATACCATCTATTCCACCAACAACGAATAAATGTATTCGTTTTCCAAATGATATAATTGAAAATGTAGAAAAAGCAATAAAAGGTAAGAATTGTACTTTTACTGCTTTTGTAGTAGAAGCGGTAAAAGTAGCATTAGAAAATTTAGAAGAAAAAGAATAGTTTACATACTTGTTATTATATTAAATACAAGTAAACTTGAAATTTCATATCATATTTTACACACTATAAAAAACTTTAAAATATATTGTATAAAGTTTAAAAAAGTATAAAAAGACTACCTCGACTACTTTGAATAAACTCTGTATGTACTTTAAATAGTACAATACAGAGCTTTTATTGCTTTTTTACACAAAAATAGATACCTTTAAGAGGTGACTGTTTTAATGATAATGAATATTACTACTTGAAATTTTTAGTATTAAATTTGATGTTATTAAAAAAAGTATTAAAATTTATTTACAAATAATGGATTTTATTATATAATATTAGTATTAAAAGTAACGATAGTTAAAATTAATACATAGTAGAAAACGAGGTAGTAGAAATGAGTAATTTATATGGAGTAGCAAGAATAAGTACACGGAAAACAAAATATAGAAAGACAAGTTCGCAACATTTTATCAAAATATCCAAATGCAAAAATTATACAAGAAACATACACAGGAACAAAACTAGAAGGTAGAAAAGATTTTGAAAATTTATTAAAAAGACTAAAAGTAGGAGATAAGCTTGTTTTTGATAGTGTTAGCCGTATGAGTAGAAATAGCCAAGAAGGATGTGAATTATACGAGCAGTTATTCAATAAGGGAATAATAATAGAATTTTTGAAAGAGCCACATATAAATACAGAAGTTTATAAACAAGCATTACAAAACCAAATACGAATAAAGTTAGATACTGGAAATATTGCCACAGATGAACTTATGAATAGTATTATTGAGGCATTAAACAAATATACGATAGAGCTTGCAAAAGAGCAAATACAAATAGCATTTAATCAATCAGAAAAAGAAGTACAAGATTTAAGACAAAGAACAAAAGAAGGAATAATAACAGCTAAATTAAATGGAAAACAGATAGGTCAAAGAAAAGGGGCAAAACTTATAACAAAAAAATCAATAAAGGCAAAGAAAGTAATATTAAAACATAGTAAAGAATTTGACGGAACATTAAATGATATAGAATGTATGAAATTAACAGGTCTTACTAGAAATACTTATTATAAATATAAAAGAGAATTAAAGGAAAATATATAAATTTTTTATAAATAGTTCAAAATATATACTGTTATTTAAAGCATAATTATATCAAAAACAGTTTTTTATTCCAATATAATAAATTATTACTTAAAAGTAAAAAATACTTTAAAAACAGTTTTAAAGAGTAATAACAAATAAAAAAATATTAAGAATATATTAAGAGGTTACAGTATAGAATACAAAGGAAATAGTGAATTTATAATACTAACAGAATACTAACTACATTATAGATACGATATAACAAAACAATAAATAAGAATACAAAGGGACTACAAAGTGCAATATTCAAATATTAAGGGAATATTAAGGGAAAATAAAGTAAAAAAATATATGGAAAAAATGAAATAGTAAAATATTATAGTAAAACAATACTAAGTATATATTAAAATTTAAAATACAATATTAAGGGAATATAGAAAGTAAAATAATATAAATACAATAGTAAGGGAATAATAAGGGTAATCAAAAATTACATAGTAAAGTAATTTAGAAAATCGTTATAAAATAATGGTAAGTAAATGTTAAGTCTATAAAAAAGATAAAAAAAATAGTAAGTATAAAATTACTAAGGGAATACTAAGGCAAATATACAAAAGAAGAAAAGAATCCATTTGCAGAAATGTCAACGAAATAATTAAGTCAATTAATAAATATAAAAAATATTAAATAAAATTTATTCTGATAATCATTTACACAATTTGAATAAAAAATTTACACAGTTTTGATAAAATTTACTCATTTTTATAAATTATTGTAAACTTCTTTAAACTAATTTAAACTATAATTAATAATTTTATAAGTATTGATATTGTTACAATATATCAGCTTTTCCTAGAGTAAAAACACTTTTAAGGTTTTAGATGATTTTTGTAAAATAATATACTCTTAATCTGACGGTCGGAGGTTCGATTCCTCTATGGCTCACCAAATCAAAAATTTTAAATACAAAATTAGATTTTCAAATCTTAAGTATTTAAAATTTTTTTTTATATTAGCATCAAGGTAAATTGTAAACTTAAAATATAATTTGAAAAACTAATACTGCCAATTCTAAAAACAATCTTTTATTTTTTAATATATTATGCTATAATAATTTCATCAAAAAAAGCAAGCTAAAAATGTACTGAACCCTCCTTGTTAAACATTTTGTCTAACAATTGGGTTTACTTCAAAACTATAGATAAAGAAAAGGGGGGAATAAAAAAATTAGTACAAAAAAGGATAAACTAAATTAGTGTAAAATTTAAATACAATAAAATTAGTTAAACAAATAATTATAATAAAAGAAAAGGAATAAAAAAAGATGAAAAGAAAAAATTTATATACAAATATATTAAATATAATTGCTCAAATATTGGCATTAACATGGTACATATTAGAAACAAATGATAATTTATATATATATAAAATAGTAATCATGAGATCAGGATTTATAGCTATATTTTCAACATATGTATTTTTAACAATAACAGCAATAATAAATATAATAGTAGGAATAAAAAATAGAAAAGAATCTAAGCCATGTTTAGTAATATATGAAATAATAGCAGTAATGTATATATTAGAACAGATACTAGCAATTTACTGTTTAGACTATACAGAAGACATAGTTTACATTATATTAGCAGTAATATATATAATTATATGTGTATTAACAATAGTGCAATTTATATTAAATAGAAAAGTGAAAAAGACTGAAAATAAAAGAAAATTTGAAATAATAATATATGTTATAACTATTATTATAGGAATTATTGCAATATTATTACCATTAGGTGTAAAAAAATCAGTAGAAACAAAAATAAAAAAAGCAATGGAAGAAACAAATGGAAAAATTAATAATGCTAAAGTTTATGGAAAAATATCAAATGAAAATAAATATAACTTTTTAGAAGACAATGGAAACATTTTATTCACAATTGATGCAAAATACGTAGAAGGATGTACAGTCATAAGAGATAAAGATAAAGAAATGAAAATAACATTAATAAAAAACGGAAATGAAAATAAACTTTTAGATATCAGTGATGAAAACAACATAAAAACTATATTAACATGCAAAGAATGCGATATAATAGATAGAAGTAGTGTATATGATTTTGCAATAATGTCTAATTTAAACAATTCAAGTACTATAGAAGAAGGAGAAGAAGAAAAAACAAATAATCTAATAAAATTAGAAGAAGAGGAAGCAAATGTTTTTTCAGAATATGAAAATAATCAAATTTCTCAAAACGTTGAAGAAAATACTAGCTTATTAAATGGACAGAAAACAAAAAATTATACATATTATAGTAATGGTAATATAGCAATTCAAGTAGTAGAGCCAAGAAATTTAGAATCTATTAATACACAATCTCAACAAAATGAAAATCAAACACAAACTGAATATTATTTAATAAATCTAAATAATAATCAAAAACAACAAATATCTTGTGACAGACTGATATATGACTACGATTATGAAAATGACAGTTATTTTATACAATTATTTGAGGAAAAATACTTAACATATTTTAGAGAAAATATGAGTGGATTCCTTAATATAGAAACAGGTGAAACATTAGAAATTCCAAATGACTATGTTTTTTTAGATGTAAATGATGAAACAGCAGTAATAGCTATAGTAAACGATAGAGATAAAGGCAGGAAGATATCAGATGATGAATATAATGAAGATATGAAAATAGTAGTAATTGATAGAAATTTATCGATACTTTCAGAAGAATATAATAATTTAGAAATATTTAATAATTTCTATCTATTCAAAAAAGGAGAGCTTGAAGAATATACAGCTATCACTAATAAAAACAAAATTATATTTAAAGACGAAGAAATAGATGAAGTATATGGAGAAGGAATAATCGTTGTAAGAAACGAGGATGGCAAATATAATATTTATAATGAAAATGGAAAAGCAAATGAAGAATATGATAGTTTATATTCAAAATATGCAGGCATTATTAGCCAAGGATATGTTAGCAAAAATGGATATGATGTATATAAGAATATAGTATCACAAATTAAATAAATCCATAAAAAGAAAAAAGAACAAGCATGTTGAATATTAAAATTCACATGCTTGTTATTAATACACAAAAATAAAATCCTTAAAAGATAGCCAAAACCCAAAATTTATGCTATAGTATATAATGTAAAAATAAAAATTAATAAGGAAGTGAAAAGAAAAAATGGAAGAAAAAATAAAAAAAGAATTAGAAGAATTTAAAAAATTTAAAGAAAAATATAAATTCAATCAAAAAGAAATAGTTGAAATAGACGAAGAAAAATACTGTGATGGAATAGCATTAAAAAATGAAGAAGGAAAAACAATAGGAGAAAGTGAAAAATGGATAAACGTAGGATACAAACATAAAGGACCTTATGCAAAAGTATTATCAAACTTATTTCCATACAAAATCACATTCAGAGGTAAAGAACTAAAAAGTATAGAATCATTTTTCCAAGGGATAAAATTCAAAGATAAAGAAATGCAAAACTACTTATTAGAATACAGTGGCCTAGACTCAAACCGCATAAAAGTTGCAACAAACTATGATTGGAAAGAAACAGGAATACTATACTGGCAAGGAGAAGAAATAGACAGATTCTCAACAAAATATGAAGACATAATAGATGAATTATACATTTGTGCAATACAGAACCCTCTATATAGAGGAGTTTTAACAAACTGTCAAAAAGATATAATACACTCAATAGGAGAACCAGAAAAAGAAAAAACAGTATTCACAAGATATGAATTTGAAAAGCAACTAAACTGTTTAAAAGATTTTTTAAAATAAATATCAAAAAATGGAGGTAAGCATTTATGGAAAAAAGAAAAAAAATAACACTAGTAATACCAATGTACTATGAAGAAAAAGTCGCAGAAGAATGTTACAAACGAGTAAAGAAAGTATTAGAAGAGCTAAAAAAATATGACCACGAAATAATATTTATAAATGATGGTTCAAAAGACAAAACATTAGAAATACTAGAAAACTTAGCCCAAAAAGACAAAACGGTAAAAATAATATCATTTTCAAGGAACTTTGGACACCAAGCAGCAGTAACAGCAGGACTAAAAGAAGTAACAGGAGACGCAATAATAATAATAGATGCAGATTTACAAGATCCTCCAGAATTAATACCTAAAATGCTAGAACAATGGGAAAACGGAAACGAAGTAATATACGGAAAACGAAAATCAAGAAAAGGAGAATCAAAATTCAAACTACTAACAGCAAAAATGTTCTACAAAACACTAAATGCACTATCAGATGTAGAAATACCAAAAGATACAGGAGACTTCAGACTAGTAGATAGAAAAGTAGTAGACACAATAAACGGCATGCCAGAACACAACAAATTTTTGAGAGGGCTATTTAGCTGGGTAGGATATAAACAAAAAGAAATCGAATATGAAAGACAAGAAAGATATGCAGGAAAAAGCAAATACCCGTTAAAGAAAATGTTAAAACTAGCTACAGATGGAATAATAAGTTTTTCATCGAAACCGCTAAAACTAGTAGGAGCATTAGGAATATTCTCAATATTAATATCAATATTAATCCTAATATATGCCCTAATATCATACGTATTCAAATTAAACCATTTATCAGCAGGATGGACATCGATAATGGTAACAGTAACATTCTTTGCAGGAATACAATTAATATCGCTAGGAATAATAGCACAATATATAGGAAGAATGTACGATGAAGCAAAAGGAAGACCACAATACATAATAGACAAAAAAATCAACATAAAAGAAGGAAAAGAAGAAAAGGATGAAAAATAACACTTTCAACAAAAAACGTAAAAAAACAAAACAATAAAAAACGATCAAAGAAAGGGGAGGGAAAAATGATAAAAATTTATAATACAGACATACAAACAGGAAAAACAAGTCAAACAAGTGAATACAAAAAAGGGAGTTGGATAAACCTAGTCAATCCCTCCGAAGCAGAAATTAAAGAAGTATGTGAAAATATACAAATACAAGACGAATTCATAAGGTACGCACTAGACTATGAAGAAAAAGCCAGAATAGACATAGAAGATGAAGACGACACAATACTTTTCGTAATAGACACACCAACAATAGAGAAAAGAGAAAGCGGAGATATGTATACAACAGCACCATTAGGAATGATAATAGTCAGAGACGACTTCTTTATAACAGTATCACTAAAGACAAATAAAATAATAAAAGAAATAGAAAAAGGAAGAATAAAAGGAATACATACATACAAAAAAAGCAGATTTTTATTACAAATACTATATACAAACGCATCATTATTCCTAGGATACCTAAAACAAATCAATAAAGAATCAGAAATAGCAGAACACATATTAAAAACATCCACAAAAAATAAAGAATTGTTGAAAATGATGAGTCTAGAAAAAGGACTAGTATACTTCACAACATCATTAAAATCAAACGAAGTAGTAATGGAAAAAACAATGAGAGGAAAAATAATAAAACTATATGAAGAAGACGAAGACATACTAGAAGATGCAATCATCGAAAACAAACAAGCAATAGAAATGGCAAAAATATATAATGACATACTAAACAGCACGATGGATACGTATGCATCAATAATATCAAACAATCTAAATGACGTAATGAAATTCCTAACATCAATAACAATAATATTAGCAGTACCAACAATGATATCAAGCTTCTGGGGAATGAATGTCAATCTGCCATTACAACACAGCCCTATAGGATTTGTAGCAATGGTAATTATATCAATACTATTAACACTAATAGTAACATTCTGGTTAAAAAGAAAAGACTTTCTAGATTAGAACAAGAAAAAAGAAAATTTTTAAATCAAAAACAATTAAAATTTCGGAAAAAGGAAGAAGGAAACAAAAAAGTGAGAAAACAAGAAAAGCAAGCAGAAGAAATAAAAAAGATATTAAAACTGCAAAAAGACTATGAAAATAATACAACAGAACGAATAGCAGAAGAATTATATAAATATCACACCAAAAAAAGAAAAAGACAAAATATAAAGGAAGAAAATTAAATGGAAGATAAAAAAATCAAATTAAGCCTTGATTCTTGGAGAAAACTTCAAAAAATAGAACAATTAACAACAGAAGAAATACAAAAAAGAATAAACACAGTAAACAAACTATACGAATATATAGAAGAAAAACCAGTAGACTTAAAAGATCCAAAGCAAATAGAGGAAATAAACAAAATAGTAACAGAAATATATAAAGCAGAAATGGATCCATTAGAAGAACAATTTGATTTAAAAATGAAATTTTTAATAGGTGAAGAAGGAACGCCAAACGAAGAAGAAGGAAAATTCTGGGGACTATGTACACACGATAAAAATATAAAAATAAATACAGAAAGCTTATATAAGAAATTAAAAAAAAGAAACGTAAATAAAAGATTAGAAGGTTGTTTAGACATAATAAAAGTTATATCACATGAAATACAACATCAAAGACAAGCAATTCTAATGAAAAAGAATCAAATAGGAATACCCAAAAAAGCATTACAAATATCAGAAAGTGAACTATTAATAAATATATTAGAAAAAGAATTTTATGAAAAAAATCACGACCAGATGTATATTGAAAAAGATTCTGAAGAAAAAGCAAATAAAAGAGCAATAGAAGCCAAAAAAGACATTACTATAAGTGAAAGAGAAGAAATAATAAATAGATTAGAAAAAAAATTAGGCAAAATTCCAACATCATATATTTCAACAAAAATATATGATAATGAACTAGAATTTTTCTTTTTGAAACAGAGAGAAGAAAAAGTAATGGAAGGAATAATAGACGAAATAATAGCAAAAAGAGGAGATATAGACTGGTTAGAAACCTATCCAGTATTACAAAAAAAATATGATATAAAAACAGGAAAAAGAATATCAGTAGAACAATTATTAAAAAATAAAGAAGATGAAGAAAAAACATTTAAATTAATTGAAGGGCTTCTTACAGAAGAAGAGCGAAAAGCAGCGAAAAGAAATATACAAGAAATGTATGAAGAATTAATATATCAACAACTAGAGAATACAACACCAGAAGAATTAAAAAACATAGATAAAAGCAAACTAAAACAGATACTATATCAAATAAAAAAATCTACAATAAAAGAAACAATCCAAATGAAAAAAGACTCAAAAAGAGCCTATGAATTAGATGAACAATATAGACAAGAAGAATTAGAAAAAAAACCAAAAATAATAAAAGGAATATTAAAATTAGCAGACAATCAAAAAAGATTTGTAAAAAAGATATTACCCAAAAAAGAAGAAGAGAAATTTGAAAAAAACGGCTATACATCAGATATAGAAGAATACTTAAAAGAACGTCTAGAACTTATAGAAAGAATAGAAAAAGGAGAAATAAAAGAAGAACAGCAAGAAGAAACAGCAATCATGTTAGTAGAACAATATTCAAGAATAAAATATAAAATAAAAAAATTCATAAATAAATATATAATAGAAAAAACAGTAGGAACTTTCGGAAAAATAAAAGAAAAATATAAAGAATTAAAAACAAAATACACAAAAAAACTAGAACCAGAAAATAATTTAAAAACAGACGAAAGAATAGAGTTAGAAGAATTACAAAAACAAAAAATAGAATCAGAAGAGATAAAAAAGACAGAAACAAAAAAATTCAAAGAAAAATACAAGATAGAAAACAATGATAAAGAAAATTACTATAAAGAAGTTAATCAAAAAGAAACAAAACAAAAAAATAACGAAGAAAGATAAAAGAATGGATATTAAATAAAACATCCATTCTTTTATTATAGCAGACAACAAGCTTCTGGGGTATCAACTTGTAATCTTTAAATACATAAAAGAGACAGCTTTCCATCATTTAAGAAATGGGATCACCCAAAGCGCTCTTTACGCTCTCAAGCTCCTTAGTAAAAAGCTTATAATAATCTTCACTCAAGGACAAATCGCCAGCATCGTAAGCCTCCAAAGAACGTTCAATATCATACAACTTAAACTTATGAGTACTAACAGAAGGATCTTTAAACATATAAATAGGAACATAATCAGCACCATCAACAGTAATTTTACCATCAGACTGCCTAGTCAATTTCAAATTCAAAATAGCAGAATTTCTAGTATTATCCTTATCTTGATCGCCGATAAAATTACCCAAAGAATAAACCACAAAACATTCTTTTTCAGATCCATCATCTAAAGTAACAGTTTTCTTCTCCATTTTCTGAAGAACGTGAGGATGATTACCCAAAATAACATCAACACCATTTTTAAAAAGAAAATCAGACAAATCCGTTTGTTCAGAATTAGGTACAGGCTGATATTCCTGTCCCCAGTGCATACAAGCAACAATCAAATCAGGCTCTTCATCCTTTGCAGCCTCTAAATCCTTCAAAATCAACTCCTTATCAATAAGATTAACACAATAAGACTTTTCAGAAGGAATATCAATATCATTAGTACCATAAGTATAATTAACAAAAGCAATCTTTACGCCCTTAACAAACTTAATAAAAACAGAATCCCTATCTTTTTGAGACTTATAGGTACCAAGATGAGAAACATCAGCCTTATCCAAAACATCAATAGTTCTAGTAAGACCATCATATCCATAATCCAAACAATGATTATTAGCAGTAGTAAGAACATCAACACCAATACTCTTCAAATTAGTAGCCAATTCATCAGGAGTATTAAACATAGGATAGCTACTAAAACCCTTATCACCACCAGCAAAAGTAGTCTCAAGATTTCCAATAGTCAAATCACCAACCTGAGTATAATACTTAAC
Organism: uncultured Clostridia bacterium; assembly: GCA_947625665.1. Taxonomy (GTDB): domain Bacteria; phylum Bacillota; class Clostridia; order TANB77; family CAG-508; genus CAG-269. The sequence goes on from CANQPF010000006.1 coordinate 19,246, forward strand.
CTTCTCAAAAACATAAGAAAAATTATAAGAGCTAGTCTCACTAACAAAAGCATCCTTGTACTGAGTATTATGGCAAATAATATCACCGCAAAGCAGTCAAAACAAAAGAAACCTTATCTTTTTGCTCAACATTATCAGAACTTTCACCATTATTAGAAGCTAGATCGTAAGTTTCCGTAGGATTTTCTATATTTTGACCTTTATTTCGAACACCATTAGAAATTAACAAAAAGGCAATTATTAAAAGTGCAACAAAAACAATTGCACAACCAATTAAAACTTTGCGCCTTAATTGACGCATAAGATTATTCTCAAAACGACGTCTGTGTCTAGGATTTCTAGAATTTCTAGTCATAAAAACACCTGCCTTACATAAAAAAACGGAACAAAAACAAAAAAACTAAGCCCCGAATAAATCTCATAAATATATAATAAATAATAACATTAACAAAATCAAAAATCAAGACAACAAAATACACTTGAAAACAAAACAAAAATAAGGTATAATATAGGGCGGAAAATAAACACGCGTAAGAAAGAGCGCAAAATAAGGGAGGAAAACAAATGCTACAAGCAAACAACGTCACAATACGATTTGGAAAAAGAGTATTATTTGAAGACGTAAATATAAGGTTCGGAAAAGGAGAATGTTACGGAATAATAGGGGCAAACGGAGCAGGAAAATCAACATTCTTAAAAGTACTATCAGGAGAACTAGAACCAAGCAAAGGAGATGTAAGTCTAGACAAAACAGAAAGAATATCAGTACTAAAACAAGACCACTTTGCCTTTGAAGAATACACAGTAATGGACACAGTAATAATGGGAAACCAAGAACTATATAAAATAATGAAAGAAAAAGACGAAATATATGCAAAACCAGACTTCTCAGAAGAAGACGGAATGAAAGCAGCAAAACTAGAAGAAAGATTTGCAGAACTAGACGGATGGAACGCAGAATCAGATGCAGCAATCTTATTAAATGACTTAGGAATATCACCAGAAAACCATTATAAAATGATGAAAGAAATAGAAGCCAAAGAAAAGGTAAAAATCTTATTAGCACAAGCACTATTTGGAAATCCAGACGTATTATTATTGGACGAGCCTACAAACGACTTAGACCTAAAGAGTATAAACTGGTTACAAGAATTTCTAATAAACTTTGAAAACACAGTAATAGTAGTATCACACGACAGATACTTCCTAAACAAAGTCTGCACATATATAGCAGACGTAGACTTTGGAAAAATCAAAGTATATCCAGGAAACTATGACTTCTGGTACGAATCAAGCCAATTAGCACTAAAACAAGCAAGAGAACAAAATAAAAAGAAAGAAGAAAAAATAAAAGAACTACAAGACTTTATAGCAAGATTCAGTGCAAATGCATCAAAATCAAAACAAGCAACATCAAGAAAGAAAACACTAGAAAAAATACAATTAGAAGAAATAAAACCATCAAACAGAAAATATCCATACGTAGACTTTAAACCAGATAGAGAACCAGGTAAAGAAATACTATCCGTAAGAAATATAAGCAAAACAGTAGACGGTGTAAAAGTATTAGACAAAGTATCATTTGACGTAAAACAATCAGACAAGATAGCATTCTTAGCAGACAATGAAAACGCTAAAACAGTATTATTTCAAATAATAGCAGGGGAGATAGAACCAGACGAAGGAGAACTAGTATGGGGAACAACAATAACAAAGGACTACTTCCCAAAAGACAACAACTATTTATTTGAAACAGAAGAAGACCTAACAAACTGGCTAAGACAATACTCAAAAGACCCAGACGAAACGTATGTAAGAAGTTTCTTAGGAAGAATGTTATTCTCAGGCGACGAAGCACTAAAAAAAGTCAAAGTCCTATCAGGAGGAGAAAAAGTAAGGTGCGTACTATCAAAAATGATGTTATCAGGAGCAAACTTCTTAATATTTGACGAGCCAACAAACCACTTAGACATGGAAAGTATAACATCAGTAAACGAAGGAATGAAAAAATTCATAGGAAACATCTTATTTACATCACACGACCATGAACTAACGCAAACAGTAGCAAATAGAATAATAGACATAAAAGAAGACGGAACAATAATAGATCGAGAAACAACATACAACGAATACTTAGGAATAGAATAACTCAATTAAAAATTTACAACAAAAAAGGACATATAATATGTCCTTTTTTATATGCATATTTGTCGATTCTTAAAATCTAAACCTTCATAGAAAGCCCAACTTTTTGTCTATCCATATCAATTTTAATAACTTTTACCTTAACAACATCACCAACAGAAACGACATCAGAAGGATTTTTAATAAACTTATCACTCATTTCAGAAATATGAACAAGACCATCATGCTTAACCCCGATATCCACAAAAGCACCAAAATCAATAACATTACGAACAGTACCAGTAAGAACCATACCCACAGACAAATCCTCAAGTTTCAAAACATCTTGTCTAAGAACAGGTTTAGGCATATCCTCACGAGGATCCCTTCCTGGCTTACTAAGTTCGTCAACGATGTCAGTTAAGGTAAGCTCACCAATATTTAATTTCTCGGCCATCTCGTGCACATCAATAGTCTTTAATTTTGACTGCAAAGAAACAAGTTTATCTTTATCTGTCAAATCAGACTTATCAAATCCAATTTCCTTCAAAAGAAGTTCTGTTTGCTCATAACTCTCAGGGTGAACAGCAGTCGTCTCCAAAGGATTAGTTCCATCTAAAATTCTTAAGAAACCTGCACACTGTTGGAAAGCAACTTTTCCAAGTTTAGGAACCTTAAGAAGTTCTTTTCTTTCCTTAAGTTTACCGTTCTCATCTCTATACTTAACAATATTTTTAGCAATGGTATTATTAATACCAGAAACATAAGAAAGTAAAGAAGGAGTAGCAGTATTAACATCAACACCAACTTTATTAACACTATCTTCAACAACACCAGTCAAGCTCTCAGCAAGCTTCTTCTGGTTAACATCATGCTGATATTGTCCAACACCAATTGCCTTAGGATCTATCTTTACAAGTTCAGCCAAAGGATCTTGCAGACGTCTAGCAATAGAAATAGCACCCCTAATAGAAACATTAATATCAGGATACTCTTCAGTAGCAAGTTTAGAAGCGGAATAAACAGAAGCACCAGCCTCGCTAACAATTACATAATGAACAGGTCTTGAAGCCTCTTTAATCATATCGGAAACGAACATCTCTGACTCCCTAGAAGCAGTACCATTACCAATAGCAATCATATCAATTTTATCTTTATCAATCAAAGCTAAAAGTTCCTTTTTAGCATTATCAACATCATTTTGAGGAGCAGTAGGGTAAACCGTAGTATAATCTAAAACCTTACCAGTTTCATCAATAACTGCAATTTTACAACCCGTTCTATAAGCAGGGTCGAAGCCCATAACAGTCTTACCTTTAATAGGAGCACCCAACAAAAGCTGTTTAGAATTTTTACCAAACACCTTAATAGCTTTCTCCTCAGCCTTATCAGTAAGATCAGAACGAAGCTCCCTATCAATAGAAGGCTCAATCAATCTCTTAAAACTATCAGCAATAGTATCAACTAAAAGAGAAGTAAACTGAGTTTCACCTTTAACAACGTCACGCTCAATAAACTGCAAAATCTTTTCCTCAGGCTTATCAATAGAAACCTTTAAGAATTTTTCCTTTTCACCTCTATTAATAGCCAAAATTCTATGACTAGGAATATATTTGATAGGTTCAGAATAATCATAATACATCTCATAATTACTCTTTTCCTCATCATCAGTAGCCTTAGTAGCAATAGTAGCCTCTCTATAACACTGTCTTTTAATCTCTTTTCTATATTTAGCATTATCAGAAATATCTTCAGCAATAATATCAAGAGCACCTTGAACAGCATCCTCCGCAGAAGCAACCACCTTATCCTTATTCTTTTTATCTTCATCAGAAAGACTATCAATATTGACAAATTCTTTAGCAATCTCGTAAATATCTTTAGTCTCTGTTTGATCCCAAATAATCTTAGCTAAAGGCTCAAGCCCTTTAGCCTTAGCAACAGTAGCCCTAGTCTTTTTCTTTTGTTTATAAGGTCTATAAATATCCTCAACCTCAGCAAGTGTTTTAGCAATAGCAACAGCTTGCAAAATCTCATCAGTCAATTTTCCTTGCTCATCAATAGATTTTATAACCTCTTCTTTCCTTTGTTCCAAATTTCTTAAATAATTTAATCTGTCATCAAAACTCCTAAGAGTTTCATCACTTAAACCTCCAGTAACCTCTTTTCTATAACGCGCAATAAAAGGAATAGTATTTCCTTCATCAATAAGCGCAATAGTATTTTCAACCTGACTAATTTTTATACCTAATTCATCAGCAATAGTTTGTGTAATCCTATCCATAATAAAATCCTTTCTCAAATAATAATCTGCATTTATTTATTAATAAAATTCTTTCTTAAAAACTTTATTACATTAGTCATTATATATTAAAGACAACTCAAATTCAACAGTCCGCTATAAAAATGAAAAAACATTACAGAAAAAATACAAAACCATTACAAAAATATTAAGTTTTTTGTAAAAACTTGAGGAAAAATAGGTAAAGTTTTATAATAAAATATGAAAAAATCTATTACATTAGACAATAAAAACATAAACTTTCAATCAAAAGAAAATATCAAACACACAACAAAAATTAATTAACATAGCGTTTTGGAGGTTAATATGAAAAATAGAAACAAAAGAATAATTATAGCAGTAGGCATAGTATTTTTAATAATATCCATACTAGCAAGCTATATTTTAAAATCCAATGAAAAATTAATAGAAAGAATAGCAACATCTAACTATAAAGAACCATCGGATATACAAGCTTCAGAGCTTGACAAGACATTAGCACAGAAAATAAAACCAATTAACTACGGAGATTGGGCAGAATATGAAGTAGATTTAAATGATGATAACAATTTAAAAAATGACTGGAAAATATTTTACAATGATGGAACAAACGTATATCTAATTGCAGCAGATTACTTAGACAATGAAAAAATTCCACAAGGTGCTGCAATGACAACTTATGGAAAATATAACGCATATTGGAAAGAATCAGACGGACTTGCAAGCAAAACAGGAGCAGAAGACATAACGCAAAGCATAGCAGACCAATTTTTACTAAAGTTATATAAAGAACAATATGGAACAAGTACAGACGTTAATGCAAAAGCAACAGCAATTTTATTAGATAGAAGTATATGGAATGACTTTGCAGCAGGTTTTGAAGGATCATTTGCATATGGAAGTCCAACAATTGAAATGTGGACAAATTCATGGAATCAAAAAGGATATACACAACTAATAGATGGACTATATAAACAGACAGCTACTAGTCAACAAGATTGCCGTAATTTACAGCAACAAGAAACTTTTGAAACAAATGGATATGGATATAGAGAAGGAAAAACTCAAGAAGATTTAAAAGAAATATCATTAAATATATCTAGTGACACAAGCGGATATGGAGACACATTATATTTTCCACATAACGAAAAAGTAGATACAACAGAAAAATATTTCCTTGCATCACCAACATATAGAAGTTATACTAATTATAAAGAATGCACAAACACAAGTCGTGCAGAATGTGTTACAGGAGATACTGATATACTTACATCAATAGAAGGAGGTACGACAACTAAGGCAGCAGAATTAAATGAAGGAGATAATATAGTCTACTATGATATAGATGAACAAACAACAAAGCTAGGAAAAGTAAATAAAAAATACACACACGAAAATGCCAAAAACTTTGTAGAATACACATTTGAAGACGGTTCAAATTTAAAAGTAACAGATTACCATCCAATATATACAGAGCAAGGGTGGAAATCATTTACACAAAGAAAAGATTATCCAGTACCACAAATAGGAGACAAGGTAAAAACACCTACAGGTTATAAAACACTAACAGGAATAAGAGAATACACAGCACAAGAAACTTGTTATGACTTTTCTGTTAAAGTAGATGATTCTAGTGAATATCCAGATAATTACTTTGCCAATAACACTTTAGTACAAACTTCAGATGTAGGAGCTCTTCATACATATACTGATTTTATGATGGACTGCCTAGTTAGTTGTTCATACAATGGAGAAATAGGTCGAACAATGCTAGGTTCAGACATAGGAAATGCAGCTATAAGACCAATAGTAGTTCTACCAACGACAGCACCTGGAACGCTTGATGCAGATGGAATATGGTTACTTAAAGGTCAAGCAAAAATAATAACACATCATGTAGAAGACGAAACAAACAGAAAATTAGACGAAGATGTAACAGAAACTAAACTAGTTGGAGAAACATACACAACAACAACCTCAGAAAAAGTACTAAATGATAAATATGAATTTGTTAGAAAAACAGATAACTGGCAAGGAACAATACAAAACACAGAAGATATAGAAGTCACTTACTATTATAAGTTGAAAAAACACAAAATAAAAACAAATGTAGAAGGAACAGGTGGAAGCATAACAGATGAGGGAAAAGACATTTGTGAAGAGGTAGAAGATGGAGAAAATAGTGTCAAAGATATAATAATAAGGCCAGAAGAAGGATATCATATCGAAGAAATAATAATAAATGGACAACCAATAGAATTTACACCTAATGAAGATGGATCATATATTATCGAGAAATTTAACAGCATGACAGAAGATAAAAACATAGTTGTTAAATTTGCAAAAAATCCAGATCCAACCCCAAGCCCAACACCAACTCAGAGTCCAACAACTACACCAACCGAGGAACCAACTCCAACACCAGTTTCAACAGAAGAACCAACACCAACTCCAGAGCCACCAACGTCTGAGCCAACAGAAGAGCCTACACCAACACAAAATCCACCGACGGAAAAACCAAAGCCAACACCATTTGAAGATGATCCTTTACCTACATTAGCTCCAAATGAAGATGATGATGCACTAACGCTTGATGACTATTACAAAAAGGCATCAATGGACAAATATGATAATGAAAATACATATACAAATGAATCTGGAGACACACCATCAGAAGGAAAGACAATATATAAAAATATACCTTCAAATTCACCAGATACAGGAGATACAATAGTACTTATGGGAATTATATTTGGAATTTCATTTATAGCAACAGTACTTTTAATAACAATAAAAGTAAAAACAAAAGAATAAAAATAACAAAGGGTGAGATTTTCTCACCCTTTATTTATTGTAGTAGACAACAAGGTTATAATATCGAAATAAAGACAAAAGAATAAGCAAGAACTTATTTTAATAAGCTCTTGCTAGAATACTAAGGGTCGCGCAGTAATACAATAAAATTAATTACGGATAAACAAAACCATAAACAATTTTATCTCTTCCAATTACTTTTATAAGATTATCAGTGAAATAAGTAATATAAACTACATCATCCACACGAGAACTACAAACAAAAGCATTTTCATTCTCTATATCATATCCTGAAAAGCAATAAAAAGAAAGCGACTTTCCAATATAAGGTTCGCTATTAAAAATTCCGAAAGAAATATTAGATGGCTTAAAATCAGCACCAACTTTTCCAAAAGCAGAAAGGTTTGACTGAACATTACTATCTAAAAGTAATAAAAAGTCACCATTTTCAGTTCTACATACAATCATGTTAATATCGTCTGATGACGGGTATTTCCATGCTTTAACAATATTTATGGAGGTTCTATTGAAATTAAATCTACCATTAGAGGCAGAAAATAGAATGCAGGTAACTTCACATATACTCGTGTAACGGGAATTCAGAATCTCCTTAAAAGGAGATTCATAAATGTTAGCGAATCCTATTTTTGTAGTATTCATTATAATCTCCTTTCGTTAAAAAACAAAAACCGAAGACTACTACAATTCCTATGTTACAAGGAATAGATATAAAATAACACAACTAACATAAAAAGTCAACTATAAAATGTATTTATTTTATATTATCCTTCAAATTCTCATAGAAACAAGTTTTACTCATTCTAATATAAGTGGTCAAAAATATTGAACCAAGCCAAATTGGAATGTAGCAAGCATAATATATAATAGAAGGTACTGTCTTTCCAAATGCACGACTATAACTATTAATATTATTATTAATATTCAAAATATAAGAAAAAGCAAAAAAAGTAATAGCACTTATAGACATCAAATAAACAAGTTTCCAGCCAATAAAAGATAAAGACAATATAAAATATTTAAAACGATTTCCTTTCATCAACATATCACTTTGTTCAACACACTCTTTTGCAGACAATTCAGGGTTATCATAAGCAATATTAAAAGAATAAACATATCTAAGTTTTCTAATATAAGCATAAATCATACAAATAAAAAATAAAATTGACCCAATTACGAAAAGTCCAAAATGAGAAGAAAAGTCGAATTGTTCAAGAACAGATAAACTATCAAAAGTATTCGAAGCTTCTCCTACAAACATTAAAATACCGGACAATATAACTTTAAACAAAAAAGGAATACAAAGTGCAAAACAAATAACAAGAAGAATAATAGGAACTATCATTTTTAAAATAATTCTTCCCTCAACGCACCAAGCTCTAACAAAATTGTCAGAGAAAGTATCCTTAAAAAAGCCAGAAACCGAAATATTTTCACTTCTTTTATATTTAACAAAATAAACAGTTAAAGCAAAGGAAAAAGGCACACTTACAACAAGAGAAAAAAGCCCAACATAATAATTAGAGCCAATTTTAGAAAATAAAGAATTTACAATATCTAAACCTTTATTAACTAAAAAATAACAAAATACTATGAGGGCAATTTTTAACCAACGACCTTTCAAAACGCTCTTTGCTTCTTTTTTTGTTCCACCTGAATTTAAAATCATTTATATTTCTCCTGAATCTTTTTAATCTCATCAAAATCATTATCTAAAATATCCAAAAACACATCAACAATCTTTGGATCGAATTGAGAACCAGAATTATTCCTAAGTTCATTTTTAACAACATCAATAGACAAACTATCACGATAAGTCCTTTTAGAAGTCATCGCATCAAAACTATCAGCAACAGCAACAATACGAGCAAAAAGAGGAATATTTTCGCCTGCAAGTTGAGTTGGATAACCCTTACCATCAAAATGCTCATGATGATGTTTAACAATAGGAATAATATCTCTAAAAATAGAAGCATTAGATAGAATATGAGCACCGATAGAAGGATGATTTTTTATTTCTGAATATTCATCATCAGAAAGTTTAGAACCCTTCAAAAGAATACTATCAGGCACACCGATCTTACCAATATCGTGGAAAAGACCTCCAACCCTCAAAGTTCTCAAAGCACTATCGCTAAGACCAAGTTTACGACCAATTAAAACAGAAAAGGCCGCAACCCTATCAGAATGACCTCTAGTATAAGTATCTCTAGCTTCAACAGTATAACGTAAAGTCTCAATACTTTCTAAGTAAGCTTTCTCAAGTTCATCATTAATAGCATTAATCTCTCTCATTTGCTCAATAGACTTAATACCAGACTCTATAAGCAAAAGCAATTGATCAAACTTATCACTCTTCTCGCAATAACCTTGAATATCAAGTCTTTTGATAGTTTCAAGAGGAGGAGCTAAATCCTTATGACCTGTCAAAAGTAAAATATATAAACTTTTATTAAATTTCCTAATCTCTTCAACAACTTTATCACCATGAATAGGAGTCATAATGAAATCTAAAATCAACAAATCAAAATGTTCATTTTTTACTCTCTCAATTGCTTCAATAGGATCAGTTACACCTGTAAAAGAATATCCGAGACCTATTTAAAAAGATAGACAAAGAATCAATAATTCCTTCTTCATCATCAATAGCAATAATCTTAAAAGCATTTTTATCATTTGAATTTACAGTTTGCATATTTTTTCTCATATCGAACACCTCGCACTAATTATAAAACAATGGTAAAGAAATATCAAATTTTGTACCTTTACCCTTCTTAGAATCAACAGTAATATTTCCATTAAAATGGCCACGAATAGTCGAATAAGACATAAATAAACCAAGTCCAGTACCATTTTTACCCTTAGTTGTAACCATTTCTTTAAATAATTTATCCTTAATATTCTTAGGAATACCAGGACCATAATCACGAATAGAAATAACTAAAAAATTATTTTGTCTATCTACAACCATATCAATAAACTGATTAGGTTTACCATTATAAGCCTGTATAGAGTTCGAAATCATATTATTAATGACTTGAACAAGACTATTAACATCACCATTTAAAGAAAGACTTTTATCTGCTTTCAAATCAATTCTAAGTTCAATCAAAGCATTTTTTAACTCATGTTTCATTAAAATATCTACACGTTTAAGAAGCTCAGAAACAGTAAAACTAACATCTTCTTCATTAACTAAAGTAACAGTTTGTCCTTTGACTGCAGTAATTACATTGGACATATATTCAGAATATTCTTTTATTTTATCAATCCAATTTCTCATATCATTAGCAATCTCATGATGATCATTATTTGTAACCTCAGGATCACCAATAGAAGTATCATACTCTTTAACTAAATCACTTAAGCCTTCAGCAGCACCGGCAATAGACATTATAGGAGTTTTTAAGTTATGAGCAATACCACCAACAAGCTGACCAAGAGAAGCTAATCTTTCTTTTTCCATAAGCATATCTTGATTTTCTTTTATTGTACGTAAGTCAAGAGTATGTTGAGTAATATCTTTAAATAACATCAAAGTGCCAACAAAAGAACCATTTGAAAAAATACCAGACACTTCAACATTAAAATATTTTTCAACATTGGATAACTTTATTTCAAAAGAATATATTTCATTAGAAGTTTTTGATTTTTCAATATATTTCTTTAAAAGATTAGCATCAATGTTAAAATAAGTATCTCTTGCTACTAAAGTAAACATATTTCTACCTCTTAGCTTATTAGCAGGAGCATTAGCTATTTTTAAAAAAGTTTCATTAAAATCTGTAATATTGTTGTCAGTATCTAAAACAATATAACCATCTGACATCCTATTAACAATTCTCTGCAAAGCAATAGGTATTAGTTTTAAAAAGTCGAATTTAAATATTGCAAAAGTCAACAAAACAATTGTAAGAGAAAAGCTTATAGGTGTTATATAAATTGTTGTATTTAATACCTTAAAACTAGATAATATATTCATTCCAATAGGAATTATAAAAGCTAATGTTATAAGTATTGATTGCATTGAAAAGAAACCAGAATTTTTAATAGAGCATCTTAACAAATATATAATACTTATAAATAATAAACCAATCGAATAAGCATTGTAGATAGGTAAAAAGCTACCATAAACGGTTTCAGCAGGATATATAGAATATTTTTCATAAAATAAATGATGATAATCATTTGTCCACACTAACAATAAAGATACAATTGGTATTATAAAAAGCAGAATATAGCGTTTTTTAAAAGTTATTTTTGTGTTTGCATAAATTAATGCTGTGAAAAACAAACCAACCGATAAAAACACATTTCCTAAATAAGTCAAATATTCAAAATAAATTGGTTGAATATTTAAAGGCTTTGATAAAAATATCTGTGAAATCATGCCTATACACACAATTATCATAGAAGTATTTACTAAAAGCCACGCTTTTCTTAACTGACTCTTTTCGACCTTTTTTATTATTAAGATAAAAGATACTATGCAAGCAATTATTGCTATAATTAGAGCAATAGCTTCTCCAATATTTGTTAACATGTTTTCCTCCTATTCTATGTAACCAATTTTTTTGAAATAATCTAAAAATTGTTCTATATATTCTTTATTTATCTCAGGCCATTCGAAGCCTATAGATTTCAAGTATTGTGTTGAAAAATAAGCATTAGGTAATGTTTTTGCTACTATAGACAAAGTTCTGTTCTTATTTAAATCTGGAATTATACCAGAAATTTGACTTTTCAAAGACTTATTTTTCAAAAATTCTTTTACAACATCTGCAAACTCCTTATCAGAAACTAATTGTACCTTATGTTCTAAACTATTTAAAATTGTAATAACATCTGGGAAATCTATTAAATTAGTGTTAAACAAATGTAAAACATTAAATTTTGGATTATGTTTTATAATTTGTACAATTGCCTGTGAAGCCGAATCAACGGGAGTAAACTCTAATGCATGTTTAGTAAATCTATTTTGAATTACCTGCAATTTTAAAATAGCCTTAATCCTATTTATATAAGCATTTTCAGAAACATTGATTTGAAATCTTCCATCACTTACTCTACTAAATATATTTCCAGCTCTTAAAATACACACATCCAAGCCTTTTTGAGATTCTTGTAGTAATTCTTTTTCTGCTAAAAATTTTGTGTAAACATATACATTGTTAAGATTTTGACCAACATACAATTTGTCTTCTCCAAACAAAACTCGCTCGTCATCATCTTTTATATCTTCATCAATTTCGCTCATTCCAGCAACACTCATTGTTGAAATATGATATAACTTTTTATTAAACTTATTACAAAAAGTCATAATGTTTTTAGTTCCTATAACATTTATATTATTAAATGGGTCGAAATCGCCGTAATGCTTAACCAAAGCAGCAGAATTAACAACAACATCTACCTGTTTGCCTAACTTAGAATAATCTTTTTTGGTTAATCCGAAGTTTTCTTGAGTAATATCTCCATTAATTACAAAAATTCTCTTTTTAAATACTTTATCATACTTCTTCTCAAAATAAAAGTCTAAAATACTTTTTAATCTTAATTCAGAATCCTCAGTATTTTTTCTTCTTACTAAACAATAAATATTAGAATCTGTTTTACTTAGAAACTCATCAAGAATATGTGCTCCTAAAAAGCCTGTTGCCCCAAAAAGCAATAGATTTCCTACAGGAATTTCTTCAGAATGTTCATCAATATTTGAAACATCATTAATCTCTAATAAATCATTTAACTTAGAATAATCATATTTTTTATGAATTTTATAAAAGTTTTTCTTATACTTTTTCTCAGATAAATTTTTTATGGTTTGATATTCAAAAATATCGTTATATGTTATTCCAATATCTCTTTTTAAAGCTTCGGTTTGAAATCTAATTGCTAATAAAGAATCTCCACCCAACTCAAAGAAATTATCCAAAATACTGACTTTTTTTATATTGAATAAATTACGCCAGATATCGCACAATTGCTCTTGAAAATCATTTTCTGGTGCAACATATTTGTTAGAAGTTTTTATCTGAGGCATAGGTAATTCTTTTCTATCTATTTTTCCATTTACAGTTAAAGGGAAAGAATCAAGTTGTACTAAAGCTTGAGGAACCATATATGTTGGTAATTTTTCCTTTATATATGACAATATGTCTTGAGTATTTTGTTTTAATTCCGAAGTAAAATACGAAATTAAAGTTTTATTTTTATTTATTTCTTTAACAATAGTCAAAGATTCTAAAACATCCGGAAATTGCTTTATTATATTATCAATCTCAGAAAGCTCAACCCTAAAACCTCTTATCTTTATTTGATTATCAATTCTTCCAATAAATTCAATATTTCCATCAGGTAAAAGTTTTACTAAATCACCTGTTTTATATACTTTACCCTTTCCAAAAGGATTTTTAATAAATTTTTCTTTTGTTAAATCCCTTCTATTTAGATAACCTTTGCCTACGCCATCTCCGCCAACCCACAATTCTCCGGGAACTCCTTTAGGTTGAATCTTACCATTTTTAGAAACAATATATGCAGTTGAGTTTGCAATAGGTTTACCTATAGGGACTGTTGTTTCATACTTTTTATCAATCGTAAAACAAGTAGAAAAAGTCGTGTTTTCTGTTGGCCCGTAACAATGTATTAAATTTATGTTAGGATTAGCATCTCTTACCATATTTATATGTTTTGTAGAAACGACATCACCACCAGTTAATAGATATTTTACAGATCTAAACATATAAGGATTTTCCTCACATAACTGATTATATAAAGATGTAGTTATAAATAAAGTATCTATCTTATTAGAAATCAAATATTTTTCTAAAGTTGTCGTATTTAACAATTCATTTTTATTTATAAGATACAAAGCTAAACCATTCAATAAAGCGCCCCAAATTTCAAAGGTACAGGCGTCAAACACAATAGACCCTGTTTGCAATATCTTCTTGCACCTTGAAAAATCTATATAATTTGTATCCTTTACTAACCTCACAACATTTATATGTTTTACCATTACACCCTTTGGCGTTCCTGTTGAACCAGAAGTGTACATTACATATATTAAATCCTCAGGAGTAAGGTTATTTTCAGGATTGCTTATATTATCACTATTGTAAATATTACTTTTCAAATTTATATTCAATTTTTCAATTTTAGTATTAAGCAACTTACTATGCTGCCTTAAGGTTAAAATAAGTTTAGCCTTTGAATTTTTAAGAATAAAATTTATTCTTTCTTCAGGGTAATCAATATCAATAGGTACAAAAACTGCACCAAGCTTTATAGTCGCTAAGATTGCCACAATACTTTCCATTGATTTTTTCATAAAAATAGCAATCTTATCCTGTTTTTTTATCTTAAAATATTTTTTAATATAATTAGCCAACTGATTAGCCTTTTTATTCAATTGCCTGTAAGTCAATTTCTCATTACCATAGACAACAGCTACCTTACCAGGTGTTTTATAAATTTGTTCCTCAAATAGTTTGATAACAGTTTTATCTTTATCATAAAAAGTTGATGTGTTATTTAATTCATTTAAAATTTGTCGTTTTTCATTTTTCGAAATCATCTCAAGTTCTGAAATTTGAACATCAGTATTTTCTAAAATTTGTTTTAAAATATTTATATAATGCAAAGACAATTTTTCTATAAAATCATTATTAAATAATTTTGTACAAAATTCAAAATTTAAAGATAAGCAATCTTTTTCTAAAATAGTTTCTAAATATAGATCAAACTTAGAAGTATAAGTTTTAGGAACATAGAATTTGGCATCGATATTTTTAAAAGAAGTTACAGGAAAACCATCATTTTGATAACTAAATGAAACGTCAAAAAGCGGATTCCTGCTAGTATCTTTAGGAATATTTAATTTTTGAATTAGCTTATCTAAAGGATAATCCTGATTTTCAAAAGCCTTTAAGCAATTTTGTTTAATTCTCTTTACAAAAGTTGAAAAAGCTTCTTCTTGGACAATCTTATTTCTAATTGGTATTGTATTAACAAACATACCAACCATATTTTTCAATTGAGGATTAGTCCTTCCTATTATTGGAGTTCCAATCACTATATCATCTGTTGCAGCATATTCTGAAAGCAAAATATAATACACAGATATTAGTAACATAAAAGGCGTAATATTAAGTCTTTTACAAACATCATTTATCCTATTAACAATATTTTTATCTAATTTTTGAGAAATCATATCTCCTTTAAAAGTCTGTATTGCAGGCCTTGGATAGTTTGTTGGTAAATTTAATACAGGGATATTTCCTTTGAAAGTTTCTAACCAATAGTCTTCAACCTCTTTAAAAGATTGCTCATTTTCCCAAACGGCAAAATCTTTATAATCAATATCTTTAGCATCAATGGTCTTTCCATTATACAAATTTGAAATCTCTTTTATAATTATCTTTACAGTTTCACCGTCACCAACAATATGATGAAGGTCGATTAGCAATACTGATTTTTTATTTCTCAATTTTGTAAGTTTTGCTCTAATTAGCGGAGCTTTTGATAAATCAAAAGGCTTTATAAAAGTAGAAGAAACTCTAGAAAGGTTAGAATGACTTACTCTTTCTTCCTCTATTTTAAATTCTACTTCATCATGTACTTTTTGCACAATTTCTCCATCTACAATTTCAAAAGATGTCCTCAAAGATTCATTATTTTTAATTAATTCATTAAAGCAATAATTCAATTTCTCTATATCAGGAGTTTTGTCAAAAATCAAACCTCCACAAATATTGTATAAAACAGAATTTTTACCAGCCTGCATCGTAGAAAGATATAATCTTTTTTGAGCAGAAGAAGTAGGGTAAAAATCTCTTTTTGGTACACTCTTTATTGCATCAGAATTAATAGGTGTTCGAACTGTTTCCAAAACCTTAGCCAATTCACAAATACTAGGGTTGTCAAACAATATAGAAATACCCATTTGTATTTTTAATTCTTCACTTATTCTACTGCAAAGTTTTATTGCAGACAAAGAATCTCCGCCCAATTCAAAGAAGTCATCATCAATACTAATATCATTCAAATGCAAAACTTCTTTATATATTTTCAAAAGTCTATTCTCAAATTCAGTTTTTGCTTTTTTAATTGCTTTATTAGAAACATTTAATTCTAATTTAGGTTCTGGCAATTTACTCTTATCAACTTTTCCATTTATATTCAAAGGGAAAGTATCTAATTGAATAAAATAGCCAGGAATCATATAGTTGGGCAATTTATCTTTTAAAAAGTCGCAAAGATTTTTAGTGTCAATTTTTTTATTAGCTGTAAAATATGTAACTATGGCTTTATTTCCGTTTAACTCTTTTATCATGGTATAAATTTTAAAAATACCGTTAAATTTACCAATAACATTATCTATTTCAGAAAGCTCAACTCTAAAACCTCTTATTTTTACCTGATTATCTATTCTTCCTATGAAATGTATATTTCCATCAGGCAAAAATTCCACTAAGTCACCTGTTTTATATACTGTTCCGTCTCCAAAAGGATTTTTTATAAATTTTTCTTTTGTCAAATCATCCCTATTAAGATAGCCTTCTCCAACGCCATCTCCACCAACAAGTAGTTCTCCACTTACACAAGGTGGTTGCAACTTTCCATCCATTGAAACAACGTATGCTGTTGAATTTGCAATAGGTTTTCCAATAGGAATACTATTTTCATACTTTTTATCTATTGTAAAACAACATGAAAAAGTAGTATTTTCCGTAGGACCATATCCATTTATTAAAGTTATATTAGGGTTAGCTTTTCTTACAATATTTATGTGTTTAGGAGAAAGCACATCTCCGCCAGTCAATAAGTATTTAACAGATGAAAACATTTTAGGTTCTTCCTCACATAATTGGTTAAATAAAGGCGCAGTTAACCACAAAGTATCAATTTTGTTATTTAATAAATATTGTTTTAAAATCTTTGAATTTAACAGCTTTTCTTTCTCTAAAATATATAACTCTAAGCCATTTAACAAAGCTCCCCAAATTTCAAAAGTACAAGCATCAAAAACAATAGATCCAGTCTGCAATATTTTTTTACATTTAGAAAAATCTATATAATTAGTATTTCTAACTAATCTAACAACATTTTGGTGTTTTATCATTACACCCTTAGGCTTTCCTGTTGAACCAGAAGTGTACATTATATATATCAAGTCATCTGGTTTAACCTTATTTTTGAAAAACATAATTTTTGATGTTTTATACACTTCTTCTGACAAATCAACATTTAGTTTAGGAACATCAGTTGATAAAAGCTCAAAAAAATTTTCTTTTGTCAAAATCAAAGAAGCATTAGTATCATCTAAAATAAAATTAATTCTTTCTAAAGGATAATCTATATCTATTGGAACAAAGATTGCACCTAACTTTAAAACTGAAATTATTGAAATAATACTTTCTAAAGATTTATCCAAAAATATAGCAACCTTATCTTGTCTTTTTATCTTAAAATTTTTTCTCATGTAATTACCTAAAGAATTAGATTTCTCATTTAATTCTTTATATGTCAAAGATACATTGTTATAAACAAGAGCTGTATTATTAGGAGTTTTTCTTACTTGCTCTTCAAACAACTGTATTACAGACTTATTTTTTTCATAAGAAGTAGACGTATTATTAAAAACATTTAAAATCATATCTCTTTCTTCGTCAGTAATAACTTCTATATCTTTTTCCAGACACTCTTCATTTTTTAGAACTTGATTTATAATAAATAAAATCCTATTATGTAAAGCCGAAATATCTTGACTACTATACTTTTCTATTTGATAATCATACGAAATATTTAAAACACCATCATCATTATTATCATGTAAATGAATATAAACTCCATTGGAAATAGTATCATTAGGAAACCATTCAATTTTATAAGGAATATTCAAAGATTTATCAGTAGTCTTAGTTATCTGATAAGACAACATCACATCAAACAAAGCAGGAACGGAATTATCCTTTTTTCTCAAACTTTCTAAAAGTTTTTGATAAGGATATTTTTGGTACCTAAGCATTTTTAAAGAATCTGAAGCAATGCGCTTTACAAAATTTAAGAAAGACACATTTTCATCTATTTTTATACGTAAAGGCGCAGTATTAATAAACATACCAGTAGTATGTTTTTCTTTAAAAGTAGTTCTATTTAAAATTGGCGTTCCAATAACAAAATCTCTTAAATTACAAACTCTACCTAAATAAATAGAATAAATAGCCATAAAGAAATTAAAATTTGAAATTCTATGCTTTTTACAAAAAGATGTTATACCATTAATAAGCTCATGATTTAAAACAAAATTTGCTCTTTGAGATTTCCCAGTAAAATCCGTACCGTTCTTTAAATTTAAACTAGGAATACTCGCAACTTCAGGAATGGTTTGATATAAATCTTCCCAGTATTTTTTATCTTTTTCAAACTTATTACTATTTTCATACTCTTTTTCACTTATTAAATAATCTTCATAAGAATAAGTTTTTTGTTCAAAATTCTCTGAATCTTTTGAGTCTTTTAGCTTAGAATAAGTTTCTATAATCTCTTTTACGATAATTGAAAAAGTACCTGCATCAGAAATAATATGATGAGCCATAATACAAAAACCACCACGGCCATTATCTAATTTAAAAAGCTTTATCTTAAATAAATTATTTTCTATAATATCAAAAACTTCTTTTGACATTTTCGTATATGTTTTTCTTAGTTCTCTCAAATCCTTTAATTGTAATACTTCAAAATTTTCAAACTTATAGTCAGAAAAATACTGTACCGGTTCTCCGTGATCCATTTTAAATTTCAAAGAAAAACTTTTATTATTTTTTAAACATAAATTAATTGCTTCATTAAGTTTTTCAATATCTACCTTTTTCTTAATGAGAACTGTACCACCAATATTATTTATATTAGTTCCCTTAAAGTATTGTTCAGTATCCCAGATACTTTTTTGTGGATTTGATAAACCAAAAAATTTCATACTTTTCATTTTTTACATCCTTTTTAATTATCGTATTTTGTCTCATTATATAAATAAAGATTGAAAAAAGCAATAAATGTAACAAAAATGAAAAATAAGGTCTTTCTTGTCGAAACTTGCGACGAAAAGATATTGAACTTTGCATAAAAATAAGATATAATATGTACTATAAAAAGAAAGTTTACCACTGACCGATATGTGGTATATAAATAGTCGGGTTGAAAGTTTACCGCTGACCAATATGCGGTATATAAGTGGTTGGGTTGAAAGTGGGGCTCTTCATCAGTTAATGATGGAGAGCTTTAATCTATAATAAAGGAAGTATAATATTGACTGAAAAAGGTTTTTACATAATAAAAGATAGTTTTTTCAAAAAAATGAATGACCCATATTTGAAAGGGAATAAAAAAGAAAATAGACCACATTATTATTGTTTTAAAGAAGATTCAGATTTAATTTGGATGATTCCACTAAGTAGTAAAATTGAGAAATATAAAAAAATTTTAAATGATAAAATAAAAAGATATAATACATGTGAAACTATACATATTATTAAGCTAGACAATGGAAAAGAAAGTGTTTTTTTAATTCAAGATATGTTTCCAATTACAAAAAGTTATATAAAAAGAAAATATACAATAGCAAACAATCACTTAAAAATAACAAGTGAACATTCTGCAAGAGAAATTGAAAAAAAGGCTAAAAAAGTGATGGAAATGTTAAAAAGAAATACAAAATTTACACCAACACAACCTAATATAAACGAAATAATAAAAAAACTAAGAAAATAGTAAACAAACAATTACTTTTCTTGTCGAAACTTGCGACGAAAACTTCTTGAACTTTACATAAATACAAAGTATAATTAAATAGATGCGAACAAAATATTGAAAAAGGAATGAAAACAAAAAAACAAGGAGGAAAAAATGAAAAAGAAAACGATATTTTGTATAATAGCATTTATAATAACAATGTTGTTAATAGCTGGAAGGATATTTGCAAAAAATAATGACTGTACAATAGTAGTAGACTATATTGACCAAAATTCAAAAAATTCAATACAAACGATGTATATGTATGGAAATGAAGGGGAAATTTTAAATACAGAAGAAAAAGAAATAGAAAATTACAAATTAGTAGAAAAACCTCAAAAAGAGCAATATACTTTTACGAAGGAAAAACAATATGTATATTATTATTATAAATACATATCTCAAGGAGTAACAATTCAATACAAAGATAGAAAAACCAATAATTTATTAGAGCCAGAACAACACATAGATGGATTAGAGGGAGATCCATATACAAGTGACATTAAAACTTTTGACAATTATGAATATGTGGGAAGTGAAAAGCCATATAATGCAACTGGAAAATTAGGCAAATGGTTAGAAGAAGTAACGTATTACTATGCAAAAAAAATACCAATAAAAGTAAATCATATATTTGGCAAAAATGGTGGTACGAAAACAACATATATAGTAGGACTAGAAGATGAAATATATTCTACTGAGCCAATTAAAGATTTAAAAAATATAAATGGTACAGAATACAAGTTAGACGAAAGTAAGATGCCATCGAACAGAACAGGTACAGTTACTGAAAATCCAAAAGAAGTAAATTATTACTATATACCGAAATCAAAAGGAATAAAAATAAACTACATAGACTTAGCAACAGGAGAACAATTAGAAGAGCCCATAAAAGTAGAAGGGTGGACAGGAGATAAATATACTTTAAAACCAAAAGAAATAGAAGGGTACGACATGGTAAAGCCAAAACAAACAAAAGGATATGATATAGTTCAAAAACCAGAGCAAGAGACAATAGAATTTACAGAAGATTTAACAGAAATAACTTACTATTATGCGTATAAGTCAGGGCTAACTGTAAAATATATAGATGAAGAAACAGAAGAAGTATTAAAATATCATACATTCGAAGGGCACGAAGGAGACTTAATAGAAACAAAACCAGAAGAAATAGAATATTATAAGCTAACAGAAGAACCAGAAAATCCAGAAGTGAAGCTAACCAAAGAAGAAAAAGAAATAACATATAAATATAAAAAATTAGAATTTAATTTAAAAGTCGAAGAAAAAATAGAAACAGTAGAAATAAATGACACAAAAAAGAAAGTAGATAAAGATATAGGAAAAATAGAAATTCCAAATGATAAAGAAGAACATAAAATAAAAATCAATTATAAAATTTTAGTCACAAACACAGGCGAAATATCAGGAAGCGCCGATTTGGTCAAAGAAATTCCAGAAGATTTTGAAATCATAAATATATCAGAAATTCCAAGAGATTCAGAATCAATTTCAAAAAATATTCAATCAGAAAATCAACAGCAAAAAACTGACAAAGAGCCAGTTTCTATCGAAGAGTCTAAAAATCCAGAATCATTTTCTAAAATTTCAAATATAACTCCAGGTCAAACAAAAGAATATATGATAACAATATCAAGCAAGGAAAACATTGAACCAGGAGAAAAGATAAGCAAAACAAAAATAGAAAACTTAGAGAACCCTGCACAATATGAAGAAACAACGAAAAATGACAACGAAGCAGAAACAAAGTTAATAGTAGGAATACAAACAGGAACAAAACACGAAATAAAAAATATAATAATCATAATAATAGCAATAATCTTAATAATAACAATCATAATTCTCAAGTTGCTTTTTAAAAGAAAATAATATAAAATAAAACAAAAAAGGAACTTGGTGAATGTTATGAAAAAAGAATCAAGAGTCGTATATAAAGATGTACAAAAAATCAAGAACTACAGAGAATTACTAAAAAGAGCAGAAAAAAATTATGCAAAAAATGTAGCATACAAATATAAAAAAGATCCAACAAAAAAAGAACCTGAATATGTAGAAAAAACTTATGAAGATGTATGCAAAAACGTTAAAGCAGTAGGAACCAAATTATTAGACATGAAATTAGAGAAAAAAACAGCAATAATAATTGGGAGAAATAGCTATGCTTGGTGCGTAAGTTATTTAGCAGTAACAACAAGCAACATGATTGTTGCGCCAATAGACGTAGCATTGCCAGAAAATGAAATAGAAACATTAGTAAAAAGAAGCGGAGCACAAATAATCATATTCGACAAAAAATTTACCAGTTTAGCAAAAGAATTAAAAAAAGCAAATAAAAACATCTCAACATTAATATGTATGCAACCTATTAAAGAAAAGGGAGTATACACATTTGAAGAGATGATAAAAAAAGGAGAAAAATTACTAGAAGAAGGAAACGACAAATATGAAAAAGTAAAAATTGACGAAACAAAAATGTCAATAATGTTATTTACGTCAGGAACGACTAATCTTCCCAAAATTGTAATGTTATCACAAAAAAATATATGTTCAAATGTCACAGCAATTGCACAATATGTAAGACTATATCAAGATGATACATTACTTTCATTCTTACCAATGCATCACACATTCGAGTCAACAATAACATTTTTATTCGGATTTTATCATGGCTCAACAGTAGCGTTTAGTGATGGTCTAAGGTATATCCAAAAAAACTTACAAGAATATCAAATAAGTGTATTTGTAGCAGTACCAATTGTATTAGAAACAATGTATAAGAAAATAATAAAAGCGATAGATGAACAAGGAAAAACAAAATTAATAAATACTGTAACGAAAATATCAAATGCTTTATTAAAAATACATATAGATCTAAGAAAAGTATTTTTTAAACAAGTACTTGACCAATTTGGTGGAAAGCTAAGAGTAGTGCTATATGGAGCTGCACCAATGAACAAAGAAACAATAATAGGTTATAACAATTTAGGAATAGACCTAATACAAGGATATGGATTAACAGAAACATCACCAGTAGTAACAGCTGAAACAGACAAAGAAAAAATGCCAGGTTCAGTAGGACTAGTATTAGACAATCTTAAAGTGAAAATAGAAAAACCAGATAAAGAAGGAGTAGGAGAAATACTAGTAAAAGGACCAAGTGTAATGTTAGGATATTACGAGAATGAAGAAGAAACAAAAAAAGCAATGAAAGGTGGATGGTTTCATACAGGAGACTATGGATATCTAGACGAAAAAGACTTTTTATATGTAACAGGAAGAAAAAAGGACATAATAGTATTAAAAAATGGAAAAAATGTATATCCACAAGAAATAGAATTTTTGATAAACAAAATACCAGGAGTTATAGAAAGCTTAGTATATCAAAGAGATAAAGACTCAACAGACACAATGTTATGTGCTAAAATAGTATATGATAAAGAAATGTTAAAACAACTAGAAGGCGAAAAAACAGAAGAAGAATACAAAGAAGAAATGTGGAAAAAAATAAAAGAAATAAATCAAACATTACCAATATACAAAAAAATCAAAAAAATAACTTTAACAACAAAAGAACTAGCAAAAACAACAACACAAAAAGTAAAACGCTATGAAGAACTTAAGAAAGTTGATTAGAAAAAAGCCTTCTTGGAAATACTAAAATAAAGTATTTTTAAGGAGGAAGAATATGGGAGAACCAAAAAAATTAAAAACGAGAAAAAGAATAATATCAATATTATTATTTATACTCGTTTTTATTTTTTTTATCTCAATAATAAAAATATATCAAAGTATAGAAATTTCAGACCCGAACTATAGTGCTTTAAGAACATCATACACAGAAAGTGAAACAACTGTGGAAAACGAAATGCAAAAAAGTGAAAAAATCTCAAACATGATAGAAAATACAACACAAAGTGTAGTAGGAATATCAAAACTAAAAAATGCAGGTTCAACATTATTAACAAACGCATCAGAAGAAGGGTTAGGCTTAGGAAGTGGAGTAATAGTAACAGCAAATGGATATATATTAAGCAATGAACATGTAACAGGAACAAAATACAGCAAATGTTATATAACATTGGAAGACGGGCAAAATTATGAAGGAATAGTTTCATGGAGTGATTCAGATTTGGACTTATCCCTAACAAAAATAAAAGCAGAAAACTTACCACACATAACGATAGGGGACTCAAACAAAATAAAAATAGGGGAAACAGTATATGCAATAGGAAATCCAATAGGATATGAATTTAGAAGAACAGTAACATCAGGAATAGTAAGTGCCAAAAACAGAACAATAAAATTAGATGAAGAAGAAAAAACATCATACATGTCAAACTTAATTCAAACCGACGCGACAATCAATCCAGGAAATAGTGGAGGACCGCTAATATATGCCAATCGGAGAAATGATAGGGATAAACACCGTGAAAATAACATCAGCAGAAGGAATAGGATTTGCAATACCAATAAATGTAATTAAAAATGTAATAAAAAGCTATGAAGAAACAGATAGTTTTGAAGAAGCAACATTAGGAATTTATGCCTATGATGGAACAGCAGTACAATATTTAGATGATTCAACAACAAATACAGCCACTCAAAGTGCAGTTATGAGTACAAATGTAACTAAAAAAGGAATATATGTTGACCAAATTACAGCAAATGGACCAGCGAGTAAAACAGATTTAAAAAAGAATGATATTATAAACAAAATAGATGACAAAGAACTAACAACAGTCAATGATTTAAGAGAATATATATTTACAAAAAAGCCAAATGATCAAGTAAAACTAGAAATTTCACGAGGAAAGATAACTAGAGAAATACAAGTAACGCTAGGAAAAAAACAATAAAGCATTATTAAGAAAAGTAATACTTAAAAATAAACTGCCATATATTTGTATGGGGTGTATTTTTTGATAGTTAAAATTTGCAAACTTTCTAGAACAAATAAAATATTAAAAATCTTAGTCCTATGTGGATTTTTAATAGCTTTTATCTCTTTAGCAACAACTCAAAATTCCGTAACATTTCGGAAACAATATCGAAGTATTTTCTAATGAAAACGAATCTACTTCTGAGGAAAATAATCAAGATAATAAAGATTATATAAAATGGGTTGACTTTTCTGTAACAGCTAGTGCACTAAGTGATACAGCAAAGTTAGACATAGACTCACATAACAAATTTGAATCATCAGGAGAAGGAATTGTATATGATTGGATAAAATTACTTTCATATCTTGCATGCAAAAATGGAGGAAACTTCAAAAATTATAAAAGAAGCGATTTAGACACATTAATAGAAAAAATAAAAGACGAAAATTCGATGGAAGAATTGACTAAGGATATGAAATACTATAATTATTACTATGAAAGCTATTCAGCAGTATTAGGAGGATTTATCGGAGAATACTATACAGAAAAGAAAGATGAAAATGAAAAAAGTTTTGAGAAAAAATATGGTGTAAAAGTCTTTTCACCAATAGCCAAAAATTATAGCTTCAGTCATTATGATGATTTTGGAAATTCACGCTCGTATGGATTTAAACGTACACATTTAGGAAACGACTTATTAGGAAGCATAGGAACGCCAATTATAGCTGTAGAATCAGGAAAAGTAGAACATATAGGATGGAACCAATATGGAGGATGGCGAATTGGAATTAGAAGTTTAGACTCAAAACGTTATTATTACTATGCCCATTTACGAAAAGGTCATCCATATTCAGAAGGGCTAGAAGAAGGAAGTACAGTCAAAGCAGGAGACGTCATAGGGTATCTTGGAATGACAGGATATAGCATAAAAGAAAATGTTAATAATATTAATATACCGCACCTACACTTTGGAATGGAGTTAATTTTCGACGAATCACAATTTGACAGTGCAAACGAAATATGGATTGATGTATATCAAATTATAGAATTCTTAAAGAAATATCGCTCAGAAGTATATATGGCAAACAATGAGACAAAAGACTACGAAAGAAAATTTGACTTTATGGAAAGCAATTCATTTGAATAATAATTATTTTTTGACACATCTTTTACACAAAAAAAGCAGTTCGAGTAGAACTGCTTTTGGTGCACCCTTATTGCACCCTAAAACAACAAAAATCCTATGCAAAACATTGATATTTCAACATTTGCATAGGGTTATCTTTTGGTGCCAACGACGTAGATATTTACAACTCGTCATCAGCTCTCTTGACGATTGATACGAATATCAATCTAACTACTAATAATTTAACACAACTTTTATAAATTTTCAAGAGATTTTTATAAAAAAGTTTTTATTGATAAAAATATGAATGTATGATATTATTTATATAGATAAATAATTAATATGAACAAGTTAATATTTACAACAAATTGCTTTTTTGCTATACTTTAATCAGTAATTTGGAGGAAAATTAAACAATGGGAAAGATAGAATTTATAGGAATAGTAAATGACTTTTTTGGTACAAAAATGGGTATAGAAGAAAGTACGTCAATACCACCAGAAAATGCACATTTTATAAATGAAGAAGATTGGATTGATATGTCAACCCCTTTAAATTGGTTAATTATTGGAATACCTATTTTTGCAATAATATTGATAACAATGCTTATAAAACAAAGAAAAAACGGACTACTTAACAAAGAAGTACGAAATGAGTATAAAGAAGAACATAAATCAAAAAGCAAAGGAGAAATGACAAAAATAGCTGTAAAGCGTTTCCTTATAGTATTTATATTATTTTTTATAGCACTTTTGATAATAGCACCTATTCATGAATTAATCCATTGTATAGCTGGAGCTTTATTTGGATTAGATATGAAGTTTGGAATAGATCCTCAGACATTTATAGGTTTTGCATATACAGAAGAACCATTAACAAAAGTTCAATTTTTAGTTATGTCTTTATCACCTTTAGTAATATTAGGAATAATTCCTTTAATAATATTATTTATGAAATATCCTAAAGAAAAAATGAGCTTTAAAAAGGCACTAAAATATTGGATTTTGACTTGTTTTATTGGTACTATGTTTATGACTTGTGCGCCAGACATGATAGAAAGTTTTAATTTTATAAAGAATATACCTAATGGTGCAATTGTAGAAGAAAATTATTGGTATATACCAAGTAAATAATTGTAAATAAAATGAAGTTTAAAAGGAGAAATTAAAGATGAAGAAAAAAATTAAAAATATAATCCTAATAATAGAAAATTTTTTACTAGGAATAGGAAAATTATTTGTAATAGAAAGTTTTTTAACTCCAGATTTATCTAATCGTTTTCAAATAATAGTAAAAATTATACTTGGACTGTTTATTGCATTAATTCTAGATTTTATAATTAACATTATTGTGTTTAAAATTTTTAATAAAGAAAACTGTAAATTGTCTTTAAGTAATATGCTTACACTTTCTATTACTATCACAGTTATTGAAGCTTTTTATATTATTATAGAAATATTATTTTTACAATAATACAGATAAATTAAAACTAATACATTAGAAACAACGTATAATTTTTGTGCAACGGAGCAGATTAGTTTCTACTCTTTTATATTAAAGCCTAGAATACTTGATTTTGTATTCTAGGCTAAATCTTTATAAAACTCTAATATTCTTCAAATAAGAGTAATTTTCTCTTGCTCCTAAGAAAAA